>NZ_JBHVJX010000019.1:0-185774 GCF_042798755.1 Streptomyces sp. NPDC057743 | reverse complement strand
AGACATCACACCGCTGAGGCCGTCCTGAACCTCCGCTGCCGGACGCACTCCACCCGCAACACGTCGACTCGGGACACGGAGAGTGCGCGCAAAAACGCGTGCGAGCAGTACACCGCCGGCCGGCCGCGCCCCGCCGGCGCCAACGCCGCCCCGCACACCCGGCACCCACGCCCCTTTTCCACACGCCCCGCCCCCATCCGACACCCCGCAAATACTGTGACGTAAAGCCAACTTGGCAGTCACAGAGCCTAATACGACGCCATGGCCATTGGTACGTTCGTAACGTACGGCCCCGGAGGCGCCCTCGCCCCGGCCGCGCCGTCCGTCCCTTTTTCCCTTCCTCCTCAAGGAGCGCCATGAAGTACGACGTCCTCCAGATCGCCGGCATGGCCCTGTTGGTGATCTCCGCCCAGGCCGCTGTCCGGCTGCTCCTCGACCACGACAACACCGGTCCGCTCGGCTGGTTCGGCGCCGGCTTCCCGGTCCTGCTCACCGCCTATCTCGCGGTGACCGCCGTCGGCGTGCTGCTCACCGGCTGGTCCCACACCCGCGCCAAAGCGCTCGGCCGCCGGAAGTGATCCGGCGGCCGAGCGCGGGCGGGGGAGCGGGCGGCGTCAGCCCACGTGGACCCGTGGCCGGTGTCGCAGATCCGGCTCGGCCCGCCGCAGCACCTCGCGGGTGACCGGGGCGACCTCGCCGTCACCGAACACCAGGAACCGCAACAGATGGCTGAACGGATGGCCCTCGGTCCAGTTGAAGTAGATGTGCGGCACCTGGCCCGTCCGCTCCCGCAGCCGCATCAGCACCGCCGCGATGGTGTTCGGCACACCGGCGCCGGCCACCCGCAGAATCCGGGTCCCGTGCCGCTCCACGCCGTGCACGTGCAGCTCGGCGGAGAAGTCCGACGAGTCCTCGACCAGCACCTCAAGGAACAACACCGGCCCACCGTCGGGGATATGGGTCTCCTCGCGCTGGCTGTACTCCTTCGCCCGGTAGTCCTCCTCGTTCCGCTCGTCCGGCTCGTTGGCGATCACCCGCAGCGGGCCGGCCGCCATCGCCTCCTCGATCAGCCGCTCCGCGGTCGCGTCGAACACGACGTCCGCGGCGCGCAGTTCGAAGGCCCGGTGCACCCGCGAGGCGAACGACGTCAGCAGGATGCCGACGATGAAGAGCAGCGCGATCTTCAGGCCGTCCGGCCGCTCGATGACGTTGGTGACCAGGGTGTACCCGAAGACCAGGGTGATCGCCCCGAACCCGATGGTCGCGCCCCGGTGCCCCCGGTGGCGCGCGGCCACGGTCGAGGCGAACGACGCGGACAGCATCAGCACCAGCACGCCCGTCGCGTACGCGCCGCTCTGTTCGTCCACGCTGGCGTCGAAGACGATCGTGATCACGAACGCGATGGCCAGGAAGATCAGCACCAGCGGGCGCACCGCGCGGGTCCACTCCGGGGCCATGCCGTAGCGCGGCAGATAGCGCGGCACGAGGTTGAGCAGCCCGGCCATGGCGGACGCCCCGGCGAACCACAGGATCGCGATGGTCGAGATGTCGTAGACCGTCCCGAACGCCTCACCGAGGTTCTGGTGCGCCAGATACGCCAGCGCCCGCCCGTTGGCCGCCCCGCCGGGGGCGAACTCCTTCTGCGGGATCAGGATGGTGGTCGCCAGACTGGACAGCAGCAGGAAACCGCTCATGATCAGCGCGGCGGTGGTCAGCAGCCGACGGGTGTCCCGGATCCGGCCGGCCGGCTTGGCCGGATCGTCCCCGGCGCCCCCGCGCACCTGCGGCATCACCGCCACCCCGGTCTCGAAACCGGACATGCCCAGCGCCAGCTTCGGGAACACCAGCAGCGCCACGGCCACCATCGCCAGCGGCGAGGAGTGCTGCGCGGTCGCCGCGTCCCACCAGTTGCCGATCGCGATCGGGTGCGACAGCACCTGCGAGACCGACGCGGCCAGCACGACGACGTTGAGCAGCAGGTAGACGCCGACCAACGCCACGGCGATCCCGATCGCCTCCCGGAACCCCTTGAGGAACACCGCCCCCAGCGCGGCGAGCAGCAGCAGCGTGATCCACAGGTTCGCGCCGTGCAGCGCGGCGGGGGCGAAAGGATTCTCCACGACGTGCGCCGAGGCGTCCGCCGCCGACAACGTCATCGTGATGACGAAGTCCGTGGCGGCGAACCCCAACAGCACCAGCACCAGCAACTTCCCCGCCCACCAGGGCAGCAGCCGCTCCAACATGGCGATCGAACCCTCGCCGTGCGGGCTCTCCCTGGCCACCCGCCGGTACACGGGCAGCGCGCCGAGCAACGTCAGCGCGATCAACACCAGGGTGGCGAACGGCGACAACAGCCCGGCCGCCAGCGCCGCGATGCCCGGCTGGTACCCCAGCGTCGAGAAGTAGTCGACGCCCGTCAGGCACATCACCCGCCACCAGGAGTGTCCCTTGTGCTCGGCGGGCGGCGTGCCGTGCGGTCCGGGGTGCCGGGCCGCCTGTTCGCTCAGCCCGTCCAGCAGCCAGGACCGCCACCTCGGTGCGGCGACAGCGGGCGGTGGAGTGGGGTCCACCTGGGTACTGGTCATACGGCCACGTCCTGCCGATCGTCATGCGTGCCGCCGACTGCCGTGCGCGGCCGGCGGGTTGGCTCGGTTGATGGGGTTGGGGGTGTGGGGGGAGAGGCGTAGGGGGAGCAGCGAGGTGTGCCCGGCGCGCGCGTCGCGGGCCCGACGAGACGCGGGCCCGGTAGGTCGCGGACCGGGTGAGGAGCACACACGAGTCCGCTAAGGGTCGATTCCGCCCAACTCGCCACCTCTTGTTGTCGCCTGTCGCTTCCCACCTATGTCGTCCCCCGGGAACCCCCGGGCAACGAGGTGCGAGTATGCAACACGCTTCCGCGCGCCATCCCCCCAGGGGCGCGTCCAGGGGCATCCCGCGCCCTCCCGTGTCCATCCTCCCGGCGTCAGGGCCGCGTCAGAAACCCCTCGCCCGCCATACGCGCGGCGTTAAGTTCCGCGCCGAACCACCCCCCGGCCCCCCAACCCGCGCACCCTGACACCAGCCCCCGCTCATCGGGCCCCCACCCGCGCGCCCCGCCGCCCCGCGCATCGCCGTCGGGGCAAGGCCCCAGGAGGTGTTCCC
The DNA here is from genome assembly GCF_042798755.1 of Streptomyces sp. NPDC057743. NCBI lineage: Bacteria > Bacillati > Actinomycetota > Actinomycetes > Kitasatosporales > Streptomycetaceae > Streptomyces > Streptomyces sp. NPDC057743. The sequence continues at coordinate 182,633 of NZ_JBHVJX010000019.1, read as the reverse complement.
ATGGCCGCGCTCCACCACCCCGTCCCCGCCCACCCGCCACCCGGCACAAACGCCCCGACCGCCGCACTCGCCCCCCACACCCCGCGTTTCCCGCGTCCCGCCCCCCGAGGACCGCGCCTCCTCGCGGGGCGGTCGGTGCGGGTGGCGCCGACCGCCGACCTCGGGCGCGATCTCGCCCTACCGGTCGGCGCCGCCGCCTCCGCGGTCGCGGTCACCACCCTGCTGGTGACCGGTCAGGCCACCCATTTCGCCTTCTCGCTCGCGGCGTTCGCGCTGCTGACGGCCGCCATCGCCGCCGCGGCCCGGCCCCGCGTGGTCCCCGCCGTCCTCCTCGTCTCCTGGATGTTCTTCGACGGCTTCGTGGTCCACCAGCACGCCGAGCTGGGCTGGCAGCAGACCGACCGCACGAGCTTGTGGATCCTCGCGGGCGCGGGCCTGGCCGGCGCGGTCTGCGCGGCGGCCGCGCGCGCCGCACGAACCCCGCGAGCCCGGCGCCCAGACGCCGACTGACCCGACCGCCCGGCGGTCAGTGGTGGCAGTGGTGGCAGTGGTGCCGACGGCCGCGGGCGCACCGCGCGGCGAACGGAACGGGACAGCGGCGGGCCTTGGGGGAGCTCGGCGTGGCGAGGAAGCCCAGGCCGATGCCCAGCATCCAGGTGTCCTTGGCGAGCGGGATGCCGTTCTGGGTGGGGCGGAGGCTGCCCGGTTCGCGCATGCCGGGCAGTCGCAGGTAGAGGCCGACCAGGCCGCCGGCGAAGCCGGTCAGGGCCAGGCCCGCCAGCCGGGTCGGGACGAACGGGGCGAGCAGCGCGCCGCCGATGGCGATCTCCGAGGTGGCCAGCAGCCGCGTGAACCGTTCCGCCGGCAGCTTCGACAGGAACGGGTACGCCGCACACGCCATGCCGTGCACGGCCTCGGCGGTCTCCTGGTCGGCACCCCACTTGGTCAGCCCGGAGTTCAGGATGAACGCGCCGGTGGCCAGGCGAGGGGCGATGTCGCGCGCTTCGGGCACCTGCATCATGGCGGCCTCCTTCAGCCAGAGCGGAGGGGAGGGGGCACGGACGGGCGCCGTGGTGGGACGGGGGCGACGCGCGGGTGCGTGGCGGGGGTGGTCCCGGGCCGGCGGGTGGTCCCGTGGGTGGCCCGTTGCCCTTCGAACGAGGTTAGCGAGGGGCGGGTGGGGCTGCATCCGGTGCGCGGGGGCCCGGTGGTCAGGGGGTCGGGTCGTCCCACTGGGCGAGGAGGGTGTCGATGCCGCCGTCGTCGGCGTCGCCCGGCGGGTGCGTCGCGTCGAGGGTCTGCTCGGTCCAGATGACCTTGCCGTCGGGGGTGTAGCGGGTGCCCCAGCGCTGTGCGAACTGGGCGACCAGGAACAGCCCGCGGCCGCCCTCGTCGGTGGTGGTGGCCCGTCGCAGGTGCGGGGAGGCGCTGGTGCCGTCGGAGACCTCGCAGATCAGGGCGCGGTCGTGCAGCAGCCGGACGCGGATGGGCTGGGCGCCGTAGCGGATGGCGTTGGTGATCAGCTCGCTGAGGATCAACTCGGTGGTGAAGCCGATCTCGTCGAGCCCCCAGGACTCCAGGGTCCGCATGCAGGCGGAGCGGATCGGGCCGACGGCCGCGGGGTCGGAGGGGACCTCCCATTCGGCGATCCGGTCCGGGGTGAGGAGCCTGGTGCGGGCCACCAGCAGGGCGATGTCGTCGCTGGGGCGTTGGGGCAGCAGGGCCGCCAGGACGTCGCCGCAGGTCCGTTCCGGCGAGCGGTCCGGGCCGCCGCGGGCCAGGGCGGTGCGCAGCAGTTCCAGGCCGGCGTCGATGTCGCGGTCGCGGTTCTCGATGAGCCCGTTGGTGTAGAGCACGAGCCGGGACCCTTCGGGCAGGGTCAGTTCGGCGGTCTCCACGGGCATGCCGCCGCCGAGGCCGAGCGGCGGGGCGACCGGCACCTCGGGGAAGGAGACCGTCCCGTCGGGGCGGGCCAGGGCCGGTCCCGGGTGGCCCGCCCGGGCCAGGGTGACCCGCCCGTCCACCGGGTCGTAGATGGCGTAGAGGCAGGTCGCGCCGGTGATAGCGGCGCCGCTGTCGCCGACCAGGGAGCTCTCCGCGGCGGCCCGCGCCCCGCCCCCACCTGACGCCCCCTCAGCGCCAGTTGCCTCCTCCGCCTCGTCACCCCAACTCCCCCCGCCCCGCTCGTTGGTGCGGGCCTCGTCGGTGTCGATGTGGTTGACGAGCTCGTCGAGATGGCCGAGGAGTTCGTCGGGCGGGAGGTCCAGCGCGGAGAAGTTGAGGACGGCGGTGCGGAGGCGGCCCATGGTGGCGGCGGCGTGCAGACCGTGGCCGACGACGTCGCCGACGACCAGCGCGACCCGGGCGCCGGGCAGCGGGATCAGGTCGAACCAGTCGCCGCCGACGCCGGCCTGGGCGGGCAGATAGCGGTGCGCCACCTCCAGGGCGGACTGCTCGGGCAGCGCGCGCGGCAGCAGGCTGCGTTGGAGGGTGATGGTGGTGGCGTGCTCGCGGGTGTAGCGGCGGGCGTTGTCGATGGAGACGGCGGCCCGCGCGGCGAGTTCCTCGGCGAAGGACAGATCCTCGTCGCCGAACACCTCGGAGGTCTCGGCGCGCCAGAAGTTGACCAGACCCAGCACCACCCCACGGGCCCGCAGCGGGACGGCGATCAGGGAGCGGATGCCGTTGTCGAGGATGCGCTGGGTGTCGTCCGGGTCCTGGGCGCGCCACTTGTGCTCGGCGCGCAGGTCGGGGATGACGACGGCGTGGGCGTCGGCGAGCCCGGCGGCGACGGGGCTGTCGGGGACGAAGCGGATGCGTTCGCCGACGCGGTAGACCGCGGAGTCCTCGGGGACGCCGCGGACCGCCAGCCGCCGCATCGGGGCGGGCCACCGGGTCGGTTCCTCGCCGCGCAGTACCGGCTCCAGCAGTTCGACGGAGACCACGTCGGCGAAGTGCGGCACCGCGATCGCCGCCAGCTCCTCCGCGGTGCGGGCGATGTCCAGGGTGCTGCCGATCCGCATCCCGGCGTCGTAGAGCAGCTTCAGGCGGCGCTGGGCGATCTCGGCCTTGCCGGTGAGCGCCTGGAGTTCGGTGGTGTCCCGCAGGGTGACGGCGGTGCCGGGGAGGCCGCCGTAGGGGGCGGTGGGGCGGATGTTGACGGCGAGCAGGCGGTCGCCGGCCGGGTGCACCTCGTCGGTGGCCGCGCGGCCGGAGGCCAACAGGTCGGCCAGGTCGGGTTCCAGGCCGAGCTCGGTGATCCGGCGCCGCTCGGCGTCCTGGGGGAGGGCGAGCAGCCGGCGGGCCTCGTCGTTGGCGAGCAGCAGCCGTCCGTCACCGCCGATGATGAGCACGCCCTCGCGGACGGCGTGCAGCACGGCGTCGTGGTGGTCGTACATCCGGGTCATCTCGGCCGGGTCCAGGCCGTGGGTCTGGCGGCGCAGCCGGCGGCTGACGAGGGCGGTCCCGGCGATCCCGACGAGGAGGGCGCCGGCGGCACTGACGATCAGCAGCGGCCGCCGTTGCAGCGCCCACTCGTTGGTCCGCTGCACCTTGATGCCGGCCGCGATCAGGCCGACGACCCGGCCGTCGTCGTTCTTGACGGCGACGGTGCTGTCCACGGCGCGTCCGAAGTGGGAGGTGGAGGTGGTGGTGTACGGCCGGCCGTTGAACGCCGGGGCGTAGTTGCCGGGGACGTGCTTGCCGATCAGCTTCGGGTTGGGGTGGGTCCAGCGGATGCCGGACGGGCTGAACGCGACGAGGTAGTCGAGGCCGGCTTCCTGGCGGGCGGCCTCGGTGCGGGGCTGCAGTTGGGCGGTGGGATCGGCGGACTCCATGGCGGCGGCGGTGCCGGGGGCGTGCGCGAAGGCCAGCGCGGCGACGGCCGAGCGCTGCTTGGCCTCCTGGAGGCTCGCCTGTTGGGCCTGGAGGGCGAGCGTCGCCCCGGCCGCCGCGACGAGCAGCACGATGAGCGCGATCTGGAGCACGAGCACCTGTCCCGCGACGCTGTGCACGTTCAGCACCGAGCGAAGACGGCGCCCTACCTCACCTTTTCGCCCGAAAATTTCCATCACTCGCCATATGTAGCACTGTGTTCCCTTGCTGGGCGATCATCTGCGCCGGCGTCATAAGCCTTCCTTTTGGAATGACAAAGCGCCTTCATGAGGGCAAATTTGGTCGGATCTGCGCTGTCGCGGGCGCTGGGCGGGGTGCGTCCTGACCGTCACGGGCGACCCACCGAACGCCGAATCCACGGGGCGTAGCGGTGGCGCGACTCAAGGTAGTCGCACAGGCGTCCGGCGGCGGGGATTCGGGGCAGCGAGCGTTTCCGGCCGGGGGGTCGCCAACGGGCCGTTGCGGACGGCCGTTTCCGGGTCCGACGATCCCGACGTCCCGCATGTTCACCGGCCCTGCGCCGGCCGGTCGGCATGCCGCTGTTGCGCAAGGAGGTCCCAAGTGAACGACCGGATGACGCTCGCCCCGGATGCCGCACGGCAACTCGCCACCACCACCAAGACCACCCCCCAGATGCGCGGCATCACCCCGCGCTACCTGCTGCGCGCCCTGCCCTGGGTCGACGTCGAATCCGGTGTCTTCCGCGTCAACCGCCGCCGCACCTACGTCCTCGGTGACGACCGGGTCAGCACCTACCAGGACGGCGACACCCACCGCGTCATCCCGGGCGACCTGCGCGAACTCCCGTACCTGCGCGAGATGGACGACGCGCTGCTGACCGAACTCGCCGGCGAGTTCACCACGGTGACCTTCGACACCGGTCAACTCCTCGTCGAGAGCGGTGAGGTGACGGAGCGTCTGTTCGTCATCGTGCAGGGCCGGGCGGAGAAGCGGGCGCGCGGGCGGTACGGCGAGGACGCGCTCCTCGAAGTCGTCGGCGACGGCCAGTTCTTCGACCTCGACTCCTGGACCCGGTCCGCGCCGATGCCGTACCGGGTCACCGCGGTCACCCCCGGTACCGCGCTCTGCCTGGACCGCGCCGCCCTCGCCCGGCTCGGCGACCGCGCCCCGGCCCTGCGCGCCGCGATGGACGCCTACCTCGCGGCGGACGGGGTGCTGCCGGGCAGCGAGGTGCCGTTGGACCTCAGCTCCGGGCACAGCGGCGAGCCCGATCTGCCGGCGACCTACGTCGACTACGAGGACGCGCCCCGCGAGTACCACATGAACCTCGCGCAGACCGTGCTGCGCGTCCACACCCGGGTCTCCGACCTCTACAACGGCCCCATCGACCAGACCCGGGCTCAGGCCAACCTCACCGCCCACGCGCTGCGCGAGCGGCAGGAGGCCACCCTTCTCAACCACCCCGAGTACGGCCTGTTCAACAACGTCGCCCCCGGCCAGCGCGTCCAGGCCCGCACCGGCGCGCCCACCCCGGACGACCTGGACGAGCTGCTCACCCGGGTCTGGAAGCAGCCCGGCTACTTCCTCGCGCACCCGCGCACGATCGCCGCGTTCGGGCGGGAATGTACCCGGCGGGGCGTGCCCCCGGTGATCGACACCAACTTCGGCAGCCCGCTGTTGACCTGGCGCGGGGTGCCGCTGCTCCCGTCCGACAAGGTGCGCTTCTCCGGCGGCGCGGAGACCGGCACCACCGAGATCCTGCTGATGCGGGTGGGCGAGGCCGAGCAGGGCGTGGTCGGGCTGCGTCCGGCGAGCGTCGCCGACGAGATCGAACCCGGCCTGGCCATGCGGAACATGGGCGTCGACAAGAAGGGGATCACCTCGTACCTGATGACCGCGTACTTCAACGCCGCGGTCCTCGTCGAGGACGCCCTCGCGGTCCTCCAGAACGTCGAGGTGTCCCGTTACCATGACTACGCCTGACCTGCTGGGATTCCCGTCGACCGGGTCGGGCTCACAGAGCCTGACGGGTGCGACGGGAGTCCCCACCACCGCGGCGCCCGCGCCGGACACCGGCTCCCCGGTGCCCCCGCCCGCGTCCACACCGTCCCCGGAGGCCACCGGCGCAAGCTGGCCGGGCACCACGCCTTCGGGAGCCGCCTCGCCGGGTGCCACGACGTCTCCCGGCGCCGGCATGACGGGCCGTCACTCCTCCCAACAGCCCTCCTTCTCGCCCGAGTTGGCGCGCCGGGACGTGCCGATCCTGCACCGGACCGTCAACGGCAAGCCGCTGGTCTGGCTCGACAACGGGGCCACCACCCAAAAGCCCCGCCAGGTCATCGAGGCGGTGTCCGGCTTCTACGGGGCGGGCAACTCCAACATCCACCGCGGGGCGCACACCATGGCCCGCGAGGCCACCGAGGCGTACGAGGGGGGCCGGACGGCGGTCGCCCAGTTCCTGGGCGCCAGCTCCCCGGACGAGATCGTCTTCGCCCGCGGCACCACCGAGGCGATCAACCTCGTCGCGCAGAGCTGGGGGCGGGCCAACCTCGGCCCCGGCGACGACATCCTCGTCCCGGTGCTGGAGCACCACTCCAACATCGTGCCCTGGCAGATGGTGGCCAAGGAGACCCGCGCCCGGGTGGTGCCCGTCCCGCTGCGCCCGGACGGGCAGATCGACCTCGACGCCTACGCGGACCGGCTCTCCATGCGGACCCGACTGGTGGCGCTCAGCCAGGCGTCGAACGTGCTGGGCACCGTCCCGCCGGTCAAGGAGATGACCGCGCTGGCGCACCGCTACCGGGCCAAGGTCCTGGTCGACGGCGCCCAGGCGGTGGCCCACTTCCCGGTCGATGTCCAGGACCTCGACGCCGACTTCTACGTGTTCTCCGGCCACAAGCTCTTCGCCCCCACCGGCATCGGCGCCCTGTACGCCAAGCCGGAGATCCTGGAGGCGATGGCGCCGTGGCAGGGCGGCGGCAACATGATCGAGTCCGTGTCCTTCGACCGGACCGACTTCGCGCCCGTCCCGCACCGCCTGGAGGCCGGCACCGGGCACATCGCCGGGGTCGTCGGCCTGCTCGCCGCGGTGAACTGGCTGACCGGCTTCGACCGGCCCGCCGTCGCCGCGTACGAGACGGAGCTGCTCGGCTACGCCCAGCAGGCGATGGCCGCCGTCCCCGGGCTGGAGCTGCTCGGTTCGGCGCCCGACCGGATCGCGGTGCTGACCTTCACCCTGGCCGGCCACGACCCGGTGCAGATCGCGGACTGGCTGGACCGCGACGGGATCGCCGTCCGGGCCGGCCACCACTGCGCCCAGCCGGCGCTGGCCCACTACGGCGTGCAGAGCGCGGCCCGCGCCTCGTTGGCCCTCTACAACACCCCGGAGGAGGTGGACCAGCTGGTCGAGTCGCTCCAGCGGCTCCAGAAGTCCGGCTGAGGCGGCGGTTGTACCCGTCGTCCCGCTCAGGTCGATCCGCACCCGCGGCGTGTAGGGTGGGGGGCTGCGAAGGGGAGTAGCCCCGCAAACCGGTCGTCGACACACTGGAACCGCACGCGGTTCCCGGTGGCCGGGCCCACGCAGTCACTGTGCGGGCGGGCGAGACCTTCGGCCCTTTGTCGACGATTCTTCAAGGACGCGTCGGCGGGTCGAAGCCGTGCCGCCGCTCCCACGCCGGTCGCCCTCGATGCCGCCGGAGCGGAAAGGCTGACGATCAGCGTGTTGCATTTCGTTCTGCTCATCGCCTGCGCGGTGGCGATCTACCTCTCCTGCGAGTGGTTCGTCAACGCCGTGGAATGGCTCGGTGAGCGGCTCAACGTGGGGCGGATGGCGGTGGGCACCATCCTGGCCGCCTTCGGCACCGCACTGCCGGAGTCCGTGGTGACCCTGGTGGCGGTGACCACCGGCGCCACCCCGGAGGCCAAGGACATCGGAGTCGGCGCCGCGATGGGCGGCCCGCTGGCGCTGGCCACCGTGGCGTACGGCGTGACCGGCGCGATGCTGCTGCTCCAGCGGCGCAAGCGGCGCGCCCAGGTCGCGGTCGGCGGCCCCGCCGGCGGGGCCGCCCCGGAGCCGGCCCCGGAGCTCGGCACGTCGAAGGACATGCGGCGGCTGGCCAAGGACCAGACGTGGTTCCTGCCGGTCTTCCTGGTCAAGGTCGCGCTGGGCCTGGTCGCCTTCGCCTTCAAGCCGGTGCTGGGCCTGGCGTTCTTCGCGGTGTACGCGGTGTACTTCTGGCGCGAGATCCGCAGCGACCACGAGGAGGACGAGGAGGGCGTCGAGCTGGAGCCGCTGAAGTTCCAGCCGCGGGCGGCGTCCCCGGCGACCTGGGCGGTGGTCGCGCAGACCCTGGTCACCCTGGTCGTGATCTTCTTCGCCTCGCAGCTCTTCGTCCACCAGCTGGACGCCATCGGACCGATGCTCGGACTCTCCGCCTCGGTCACCGCGCTGCTGCTCTCCCCGATCGCCACCGAACTCCCCGAGATCATGAACGCGGTGATCTGGGTGCGGCAGGGCAAGACCAAGCTGGCGCTGGCCAACATCTCCGGCGCCATGATGATCCAGGCCACCGTCCCGAGCGGCCTCGGCCTGCTCTTCACCAGTTGGCACTTCAACACCGCCCTGGTGTGGTCCGGCCTGATCACCATGGTGGCGATCGGCTACCTGTTGGTGCTGATGCGGACGCACCGCCTCACCGCCGGCCGACTGGCCCTGGCCGCCGGCTTCTACGTCGTCTTCGGACTGGGGCTGATCCCGATCCTCGGGTGATGGCCGGCGTGGAGGGGCGCGTGAGGGTCCGGGGCGTCGGCCTCCGGGGTGTGGTCGAGGTGCACGGTGGCCGCCGTCAGGCGCGGTACGGCGTGGATCAGGGCGTGTTCGGCGGCCACCGCGATGCGATGGCCCTCGGCCACGGTCAGCCGCGGGTCGAGGACGAGGTCCGCCTCGGCCCGCAGGGCGTGGCCGATCCAGCGCATCCGCAGCTGGCCCACCCCGCGGACGCCGGGCACCGCCCGCAGCACGGCCTCGGCGGACGCCACCAGCGCCGGGTCCACCGAGTCCATCAGCCGCCGCAACACCTCCCGGGCGGCGTCCTTGAGGACCAGCAGGATCGCGCCGGTGATCAACAGGCCGACGACCGGGTCGGCGGCCCGCCAGCCCAGCGCGGAGCCGCCCGCGCCCAGCAGCACGGCCAGCGAGGTGAAGCCGTCGGTGCGGGCGTGCAGCCCGTCCGCGACCAAGGCGGCGGAGCCGATCCGGCGGCCGGTGCGGATGCGGTAGCGGGCCACCCACTCGTTGCCGACGAAGCCGGCCAGCGCGGCGGCCGCGACCGCCCACAGGTGCGCCACGTCCCGCGGGTGCACCAGCCGGTCGACGGCCACGTAGAGCGCGGGCACCGCGGACGCGGCGATGGTCAGCACGATGACCACGCCGGCCAGGTCCTCGGCGCGGCCGTAGCCGTAGGTGTAGCGGCGGTTGGCGGCCCGCCGGCCGAGGAGGAAGGCGACGCCGAGGGGGACGGCGGTCAGCGCGTCGGCGGCGTTGTGCAGGGTGTCGCCGAGCAGCGCCACCGAGCCGGACAGGGCGAAGACGGCGGCCTGCACCAGCGTCGTCAGCCCCAGGACGGCGAGCGAGAGCCAGAGCGTGCGCAGCCCCTCGCGGGAGCTCTCCAGCGCGGGATCGACCTTGTCCCGGGCCTCGTGGCTGTGCGGGGTGACGGCGTGCGCGAGCCGGTGCCGCAGGCGGGCCGCGCGGGAGCCGCCGGCGGGGTGCGGAGGGTGGTGTGCGGGACCGTCGGGGTGGGAGTGGGGCTCGGGAACCGGCAACTGCGCGTCCATGGGCACCTCTTCGCGGTCCGGGGCGCGGCTTGTGCCGTCCGCCCTCGATCCCTCATTATGTGCGTATGAGCGCACGCATGCACCTATCAGCTGCGCACGATGCGCAGGAGCCGGCCGACGGCGCCCGGCTGACCGCCGCCGTGGAGATCCTCGGCCTCCTCGCCGACCGCACCCGGCTGAGCCTGTTGCGGCGCCTCGGCGCAGGTGAGGCCGACGTCACCACCCTCACCGAGGTCTGCGGCGCCTCCCGCACCTCCGTCAGCCAGCACCTCGCCCGCCTCCGGCTCGCCGGCCTGGTCACCGTCCGCAAGGACGGCCGCCGGGCCGTCTACGCGCTGCGCCACGGGCACCTGCGGCGCCTGGTCGACGAGGCCCTCAGCGCCGCCGACCACCAGGTCCGGCACCTGCCGCCGCACGACTGACCGGCACCCGGGGCCGCCCGCGCCCCAACGCCGCCCACGGCCGCTCCACATGTCGTCCGCCCGGGGAGCTCCTACCGTGGAGGAATGCGCGTCCTGGTGGTCGACGGCGAGCCCCGCACGGCGGCGCTGCTGCGTCGCGGCCTCGCCGAGGAGGGCTACGCCGTCGACCTGGCGGCGACCGGCCCCGAGGCGGTCTGGCGGGCCCGCGAGGTGCCCTACGACCTGATCGTCCTCGATGTGCTGCTGCACGGCTTCGACGGCTTCGAGGTGTGCCGGCGGCTGCGGGCCGGCGGCTGCTGGTCGCCCGTACTGGTGCTGAGCGCCCGCAACGAGGTCCCCGACCGGGTCCGGGGCCTGGACGCCGGCGCCGACGACTACTTGGCGAAGCCGTTCAGCTTCGCCGAGCTGTACGCCAGGCTGCGCGCGCTGACCCGCCGCGGCGGGCGCGCCCGGCCGGCCCTGATCGCGGTGGGCGACCTGCGGCTGGACCCGGCCAGCCGGCGGGCCTGGCGGGCCGGCACCGAACTCCGGCTCTCGCCCAAGGAGTTCGCCCTGCTGGAACTCTTCCTGCGGCACCCCGGGGAGGTGCTGACCCGGACCCTGATCCTGGAGCAGGTCTGGGACTTCCCCTGCGACGGGGTCTCCAACGTCGTCGACCAGTACGTGGCCTATCTGCGCCGCAAGATCGACCAGGGCGGCCGGGCGTCCCACCTGGAGACCGTCCGCGGCGCCGGATACCGGCTGCTCAACCCGGTCCCCGTGACCAGCGGTTGACCGCGGGCCCACCATGTGAGGACTCACATCCGCGGCACACGATCGCCTCATGAACCGCTCCGCATACTGGGCCGGGAACGCTCCGGCCCCCGGAGCGCCCGTAGGGCGGCGACGCCCCGGGCACCGGCGAGCCGGAGACCGGCAACCCAGGTGAGGTGAATTCCATGGGGACCACCAAGAAGGCGTACCACCTGCGGACCGCGGTCATCGGCGCCGCGTGCGCGGCCCTGTTGGCCGGCGGCGCGGGCACCGCCATCGCCGCACCGAGCGCGGTACCGGACCTGCACACCACCACCGTCGCCAGCGCCACGGCCAAGGCGCACGAGTCGATCAGCGTCAAGGCGAGCGCCAAGTCCATCAAGGCCGGCCAGACCGTCACCCTCAGCGGCCGGACCAAGGGCATCAAGATGGGCAGCAAGCTCACCGTCCAGCACCTGAACAAGGGCAAGTGGACCACGCTGCACGCCAACACCAAGACCAAGCACGGCGGTCACTACAGCGTCAAGGTCAAGCTCAGCAAGAAGGGCAAGGAGAAGCTGCGGGTCGCCCACGGCAAGACCCACTCCGACACCGTCACCGTGACCGTGCACTGACCTCACCGACACGGCGGCGCGTCATACGCACCCACCCCGGCGTGCGCTGACGCTCGCCCGCACCGCCCGCCCCGGCGCGCCCGTATGCTGCATCCGGCAGCGCGGGTTCACGGAGAGGGGCGGTCGTGCGGATCGGAGAACTGTCGGAACGCACCGGCACCCCCAGGCGGTTGCTGCGCTACTACGAGGAGCAGGGGCTGATCGTCGCCGCGCGCACGCCCAACGGCTACCGCGACTACGACGAGCGCTTCGTGGACCGCGTGCTCCAGATCAGGGGGCTGCTCGACGCCGGCCTGCCGACCCGCATCATCAAGCAGATCCTGCCCTGCCTGGACAAGCCCCGGACCATCTACTTCCCCGACGCCACCCCGGAGATGATCGACACCCTGGCGCGCGAACGCGACCGGATGACCGAGCGCATCTCCTGCCTGACCCGCAACCGCGACGCCATCGCCGAGTACCTGGACGCGGTCCTCGCCTACGACGGCGGGGAGGGGATGGGGACGGGCGGTACGGACGCGGCGGCCGGCGACCAGGAGCCGGCCGCCCGTTCCGTGCGTTAGAACCCGTTCGGCCCGTGGGTCAGGGCCCGTTCGGCGCGGCCGCGTCCGTCAGTTCCAGAGGCGTGCGGGGTCGAGGGCGAGGGCGTAGGCGCCGTCCGGGCCGCCGATGGTCAGGCGGGGGCCGGGGGAGAAGGCGAGGGCGGCGGCCGGCAGGAGGAGGGGGACCGAGCGCAGGCGGCTGCCGGCGAGGTCCCACAGGTCCAGCGTCGCGTCGTTCCAGGCGACCGCGAGGACCGGGCCGTCCGGGGTGTGCGCGGCGGCCAACGCCGTGACCAGGGCGCGGCGTTGGGCGATGGGCGTCGGCAACGGATCGGCGGCGGTCTCCCAGAGCCGGACCGTGCCGTCCATCCCGGCGCTTGTCACCAGGGTGCGGCCCGCGTCGGCGAAGGTCAGGCAGGCCACCGCGGAGACGGGGGCCGGGTGCAGCGCGCGGGAGTGCGGGGTGGCCTGCGGGTCCTTCAACTGCCAGACGTGGACGGCGCCTTGGGCGTCGCCGACGACCGTGGTGGCGCCGTCCGGGCACTGGCCGAGGGCGGTGGGCGTGGCGTCCGGAGCGTCGAGGGCGGCCCGGCCGTGGTGGGTCGCGAGGCGGCCGAAGTCGGCGCCGGCGTCGTCGCCGGTGGGGCGCAGCGACCCGGCGTCGGTGAGCAGGAGCAGGGACCGTTCGTGGCGCGCGGCGATGCCCTGCGGGCGGGCGGTGCTGGCCGGCGGGACGGGCGCGGGGCCGGCGCTTCGGCCGGTGGACGGGTCGAGCACGGCGAGGTCGCCCAGCGGGTCGGCGGCGAGCAACTGGCCGTCCATGCCCGGGAGTTGGGCCAGGGCGGTGACGGGTGCGCCGGGCCGGGTCCAGACGCCGGTGAGCGGGTGGGCCTCGGCGAGCGGCAGCAGGTAGCGGGCGAGGGTGGGGCTGGCGCCCAGCGCTGCGGTGTGCAGGAGGGCGGCGCGGTCCGCGGCGGGCAGTTCGGTGTCCGACAGCAGGGGAGCCGCCAGCCGCCAGGTCTGCCGGAGTCCCGGCGGGGCCGGGATGCGGTCGTCGGCCAGGCAGGCGGCGAGCGACACCGGCGAGCCGTGGAGCAGGAACCCGGGGTCGGTGATCAGGGCGCGGACGGCCGGCCCGGAGTCGTCGGCGAGCAGTGCCTGGTCCAGCGCCCGCGCCCGGACGTCCTCGGGGGCCCGGTCCCACAGGGGGCGGCCGTCGGCGGTGCGGGGGAGTTGGGTGGCGAGGTCGATGCGCGCCGGCTCGTCGACGGGGCCGAGCGCCGCACCACCGAGGTCGATGGTCTCGACGGGCAGGCCAGCCGCCCCGTCGTCGAAGAGCTCGGCGTTGTCGACCTCGATGACGGCGCGGGTCTCCGGGAGCTCCAGCAACGGCCGCAACAGGTCCCGGACGAGGGCGGCGGGCCGGGCCAACGGGCCGTCGGCGGGGCCGCGTCCGGCGCGGTGGAGGTCGGCCACGAGCAGCAGCAGGGGCCGTCGATCGACCAGCAGTCGGTCCAGCAACCGGGCCGGCGACAGCGGGCCGTAGCCGAGTTGCCGCCCCACGTCCCAGGCCGCGGCGTCCGAGATCAGCCCCTCGGCGAGGACGGCCGCGTGTACGACGGTGCGGGGGTGGGCCGGCGAGCCCATCAGGAACCACGCCAGTAACCGGCTCTTCCCGCTGCCCCTGGCTCCCCGCACCAGACAGACCCGCGGGCGTTCCGGGGAGGTGTCGGCCGCCCAGTCCAGCAGCGCCGGCCCGTGGGCCGCGGTGACCTGGTCCAACGGCGGCCAGGCGGCGATATCGGGACCGCCCGGCGCGGGGGCGGCGCTCACCGGTCGGCCGCCGAACCGTCCGAGCCGTCCGGATCCTCCGGCCCGTCCTCCTGGGCGGCGCTCTCCCGCAGGGCCCGGACGCCGGCGGCCCGCGACGCGGCGGACTCGCCGTAGGGGAAGCTGTGCGTCAACTCCGCGTGCGGGAAGACCTGTCCGAGCCACAGCGAGCAGTAGTGGCCGGGCAGGAAGCACGGCTCCAGGTCGGTGTGGATGCGCAGGACCTGCTCCGGCTTTACGCCGGCCGCATGCAGCCCGTCCCACAACCGCTCCTCGGGGTGCAGGCCGAGGGTGCCGGAGCGGGTGACGATCCGCTTGCCGCTGGCCGGGTCGACGTACTCGAAGGCCGCGTAGTTCTCGACGCTCGCGGTGTCGCGGATGTCGTCCAGCACCAGCGGCCACCAGCTCTCCCGATCCACGAACGCCCGTGGATCGGCGGCCTTCAGACGCTCCGTCAGTTTCTCGAAGGCCGCGGCGGCGGTCTCCGGGCGGTCGGTGCTCAGGATGACCCGCAGGGCCTCGTGCAGCTCCGCGAGGCCGGTGGCGAACTCCTCGGGGGAGGAGTTGACGAACCGGTCCTCCTCCTCGAAGTCCAGCAGCACCGCCCACACCGAACCCTCGGCGTCCGCGCACAGTTCGAAGCCGTTGTCGGTGCCCAGCCGCGCCCAGTCCGCGCAGTCCGCCCGGCTGAGGCGGTGCCCGTTCACCTCGGCGTAGGCGCCCAGCGGGACCGGATCGTCGCCGCGGGTGGCGAAATAGGGACCGACCTGCCACGGCACGGACACCCCGGCCAGGTGGTGCGCCGGTGCGCCGGCGGGGTCTTCGGGGTCGCTCGGCCCGAAGGTCCGCAGGGATGTGTCCTCAGTCACCGGATCGGGGCTCCTTGGGCGGGAATGCGGGTAGCTGCCGGACGGGGGGTCGGTAAATGGCGTCGTCAGTGGCCGTGAGCCGCAACTGTTGGTAACGGCCGTCAGTAGTGGTCGTATTCGGGGTCTTCGATGCCGGCGAGTACGTCGTGCCAGCGCGATTCCGGAATTTCCAGGGCGGCGGGATCGATGGACCGCATCGCCGCCTCGACGCGGGAACGCGCACCCTCGGAATCGAAGAGGTCGTCGTCGCCCTCCCATTCCATGTCGTATGCGGGGCGCTCGACTTGCAGAATGTAGAGGAAGTGCACGAAATGCCGGAGCGTGCTGTTGAAGAGGTAGATCTCGCCGTCCTGCGGAAGGCAGTGGACCTTACCGGTTTCGGGGTCCAGGACGATGCTGTCGTAGGGGATCTCGGCCAGCGGGATCCACCTGTCAGCGCCCGGCGGCACCTCGTCGTACGTATCGGCGAGCTCCCAGTCGAAGTCCTCGCCGACCCGCTCGAACCGTTCGCCGATCTTGGTGTAGAAGCTGAACCACGGGTTGGCCCCCGTCGGAAGCCCCAGTGTGCGCAGTACCTCTCTGGCGTCCGGGTCGGCCACGTCGGCGAGTTGGCGCTCCGGGACGGTGATCAGCTCGGCCGGGGTGAACACGGTCTCAAGCGCTTGGCGACTGAGGTCGTCAGGGCTGGTGGTCATGCGCCGTTCCTGTCGCTGGGTAGGGGCGGGTACGGAGTCTATCTACTGGCCTTCAGCCCGTCGAGATATTGCTGCATTGCCGCATTACCGGCGGCTCTTGACGCCGTGGTGTTTCCGTACTCGAAGGTGTGGCTGACATTGACGTGCGAGAGTCTTTCGGCCATCCAGGCCGAGCAGTTGGCCGCCGGTCCGCAGGGTGCTCGTTCCGTATACAGGTCCTGTATTCGGCCCCCTTCTCCCTGTCTGAGGAAGGGCGTTCCGATCATGCGCTCGGAATGGGCGCCGGGATACTCGCTGGTGCCCCGGTGGCTGCGTCCGACGAGGATGAAATCCCCCTTGCCGTTCGCGCCCGTGATGCGCGCCGCGGCGTAGTTATTGCTGGAGAACTCGCCGCCCCGGTGCGTGCCGTAGCTGTTGTCCGCGTGGCGGGCGAGCTGGGTGGCCTGGGCGAGGTCCGAACTCCCCTGCGCTACCGGCGTCGAGGACGACTTCGGTCGTGGGTCGGTCCTGCCCTCCTGCTTGTTCTTGAGGCGCGCGGCCTGCTCGCCCTTCCGGGGGCCCCCGATCGACGAACTCTGCAGCCCCAGCCGTTCCTTGTCCTCGGAGGTCAGCTTCTCCTTCTTGTACCGCTCCTCCGGCGTCTTGGCGTTGGGGTTGTGGCGCAGCCGGCTGATGTTGCCGCGGTCGTCGAGGTGGTACACCGGCGTCTCGGTGCGCGGGCGCTTGGCGATCCGCTCCATCTCCGCCGCGTGCTTGGCGTCGGTCTCCAGATGGTTGTCGGCGACCCGCTTCAGCCGCTTGCCGGTGTCGTGGTAGAGGTCCTGGACGGCCTTCCCGGCGTCCTTGCCAAGGGTCTTGGCCAGCTTGCCGGCCCCGTCCTCCAGCGCCTTGACGATTCTGTTCGTCATGCGGAGCCCCCGCCCGCGCCATGGCCGTGGGCCCGGGCTAACCGGGTTGCGCGGCCGGGCAGTTCGACATTCAAGGTAATCCCCCGTCAAGTCGTACGTGTCGACAGCGTGGCGCACCGCCGTTCCGCTGACGACAAGGCGAGGGCAAAGGTTCGATAAGGAATTGGGCGGTGGGGAGGGGGAGTTGGCGGGGGAGGGGGCGTCGTCTGCTGGCCCGGCGGGGGCGGTTGCGCAGGGCGCGATAAATGCGTGGCGGTGCCCGGCGGGGTCGGGTTAGGGTCGCTGGCAGCCGTTGAGGAAAGGGAGGTGGGACCTGATGACCGTCGTCGTGGTGTCGGGCATTGCCCGCATGCAGCAGACCCGCACTCTTCCTTCCGTGGTCTCCGGCTGACCGACTCTCCTTCTGCGTACGCGCCCGAGTGCCGTGCGCCGCGCCGGGGCCCGTATTTCCCGAAAGGGCCATCGCGTTGTTCGACTTCGCTTTCTCCGCTGCGCATCCGCTGACCGGCTACGGCTGGGACGACGGCTTCGCGGAGAGTTTCACCCCCTTCGCCGGGCAGGGGTTCGTGCCCGGCAGAATCGTCCGCGTGGACCGCGGGCGGGTGGACGCCGTCGTGCCCGAAGGGGACGGCGTCCGGACCGTGTTGGCGGACTCCGCGCTGGTGGCGACCGGCGACCCGATGCGGGTGCCGTGCACCGGCGACTGGGCCGTGATCGACCTGGTGAACGGCCGGAGCGGCGACCATCTCGACGGCGTCGTCAGGGCGTTGCTGCCCCGGCGGACGGCGTTCGTCCGGTCCGCCTCGTCGAAGCGCTCCGAGGGCCAGGTGCTGGCCACCAACATCGACCGCATCGTCATCTGTGTGTCGCTCGCCGAACAGTTGGACCTCGGGCGCATCGAGCGGTTCCTCGCGCTGGCGCTGTCCAGTGCGGCGGACGGGTCCGCGTCGCCCGGCGCGGGCGGGGCGCGCCCGTTGGTCGTCCTCACCAAGGCGGACCTGGTGGGCGATCCCGTCGTGCTCGATCACCTCGTGGCCGACGTCGCGGCGGCCGCCCCCGGGGTGCCGGTGCTGGGGGTCAGCGCGGCAACCGGCAGCGGCCTCGACGCGCTGTCCGCGCAGCTCGCCGGCGCCACCTCCGCCCTGGTGGGGCGGTCCGGGGCCGGCAAGTCCACCCTGGCCAACGCACTGCTGGGGGTGGACGTCCAGGAGGTGCAGGCGGTCCGCGACCAGGACGGCAAGGGGCGGCACACCACCACGACCCGGGACCTGCTGGTGCTGCCCGCCGGCGGTGCCCTCATCGATACGCCGGGGCTGCGCGGCGTCGGCATGTGGGACGCGGAGGCCGGGCTGGCCCGGGCGTTCGCGGACGTCGAGGAACTGGCCGGGCGCTGCCGGTTCCACGACTGTGCCCACGAGGCGGAGCCGGGCTGCGCGGTCCAAGAGGCCGTGGAACGTGGCGAGTTGGCGCCGCGTCGACTGGAGAGCCATCGCAAGCTACAGCGCGAGAACCAGTGGATCGCGGCCAAGACCGACGTCCGGCAACGGGCCCAACTCCGGCGCGAGTGGAAGCAGAAGCAGGCGCTGGGGCGGCACATGACGGAGCGGAAGCGGGGGCAGGGGGCGGTGGGCCGGGAGCGCCGGCGGGGGCGGTAAGTAGCGTCTCCGGCCGGCCGGCCGGCCGGGCGCGGTACGGGGCGGGGCGGTGGTCGCGGGGGTTCAGCCCGCGACCACCGCCCCCACCCAGGCGCCCACCACCAGCAGGCAGGCGAACAGTTCGACCAGCACGCTCAGGCCGACGGCGCGCAGCACCGTGCGGGTGGAGGCCCAGGCGTCGCCGTGGCTGCCGAGGCGGACCCGTTCCAGCGCGTAGAGGCCGCCGAACGCGCCCAGCGGGCAACCGATCACCGGCAGCAGGAAGAAGCCCGCGATCCCGGCCATGCCGGCGAGGACCAGGGTGCGGTACGGGGCGCCCGCCTCGCGCAGATTGCGGGCCGGCAGCAGCCACTTCAGCACCTGGTTGAGGAGCAGCACGCCGGTGCCGGCCACCAACACCGTCCACGCCGACGAGGACCGCTCCGCCGTCGTCCACCACAGCAGCCCCGCCCACACCACCAGCGGCCCCGGCATGCCCGGGACCAGCACGCCGAACACCCCGAGCAGCATGACGAGCCCGACGACGACCAACTGCCCGACGTTCATGCCGCGGCCCCGGAGGCGCCGGCGCCCGGCCGGGTCCGGAGCGGCGCGCGCCCGGCGACGGCTCGAAGGCTGCGCTCTCTCAGGGCCCGCATGGCCCAAGACTGCCGGACGCGGACCGGGCGCGCTTCCTGGAATGCCCTGTTCGCGCCCTGTTTCGACGGCGCGCGCAACGGGACAATGCGACCCATGAAGCAGCAGGGGGCGGGCCGCGGCAGAGAGGACGACTGGTGGTGGCGCGAGCTGTACGGGGACGGTCCCGAGGAAGGGGCCGGGGACGAGGCCGGGGACGCCGAGCGGCCCGACGGGGTCCGGCCTGACGACGCCTCGGACACCCTCGATGACCGGATCGAGTCGGCGCTGCGGACGGTGCGGACGGTGCGGCGGGATTCGGGGCCCGGGGGAGCGTCCAAGTCCGCGGGTGCGAGTGAGAGTGCGAGTTCGGGTGCGGGTGCAGGTGCGTCGGGGGCGTCGCCCGGGCCGTCGGCCGCTGACGCGACCGCTGCTGACCGGAGCCCCTCGGAGGGGGCGGCCCTCGCCGGGACCGGATCGGAGGGTTCCGGCTCCGGGGAGTTGGCCCTCGGGGCGTTCGAACCCCGGCCGTGGGAGCCGAGCGGTTGGGAGCCGCGGCCCTGGGAACTGCCGGCCCGCTCGAAGCCGTTCTCCACGCCTTCCGCACCCCTAGCGCCCCCAGAGCCCACCACCCGGGAGCCCGCGGCCCGCTCCCTCCCCGACGCCTGCGGGTTTCCCGAGGCCGATCCGGACGCGCTCGACGAGCTGGTGCCGGACACCGTCGTGGAGGGCGCCGCGTTCGGTTCCGCGGCGGTCCGTGCCGTCGCCCGGCGCGGGGCCGACGCCCGCCGGCGCGGGGCCGCCCGCGGGGCCGCGCTCCTCACCGCCCGGTTCGGGACGGGCCGGGACGCGCTGTTGCTGATCGCCGTGGCCACCGCGGCGCCCGCCGCCCCGCGCGCGGCCCGCGACGCCTGCACCTGGCTCGGCGGCGCCATCGGCCGCAGCGCCGCCCAACTGGCGCGGGACCTCCGCACCGGCCGGACCGACGCGCTCCGGGCGGGCTTACAGCGCCTCACCAACCGCGCGCACGGCAAGCTCCGCACCGGGCCCCCCGAGCCAACCAGCACGCCACCCAGGACAGTCGACCCGCCCAGCACCCCAAGCGCCCCCAGCACCCCCGGCCCGCCCCCCGCCGCCCTGCGCTGTCTCCTGCTGTCCGCGGACCCCGGTTGCCGCACCCGGGTGTTCTTCGGCGTCGGTGCGGGCGGGCTGTTCCGGCTGAGGGACGGCGGTTGGGCGGACCTGGAGCCCGGCGACGGGACGCCGTTCCGCTTCCGCGCCGAGCCGGGGCGCCCGGGGGACGTCCTGCTGCTGTGCGGTCCCGACCTGGCGGGGCGGCTCGGCCTCGACCCGGACGCCGCCGCCCGGCTGGCCGCCGCCTGGTCCGCGCCCGCCCCGCCCGACCCCGCCGACTTCCTCACCGCCGTGCGGCCGCAGGCCACGGAGGACGTCGGGGACCGCACGGCGGTGGGGGTGTGGGAGGCGTGAGGCGGCGGGCGCCGCTCGCGCGCCCGTTCGCACGCCGCCGGAGGCGGAGCGGAGGGTCCCGTGGGTACATGGGAAGACCAGCCAGCAGCCAGCCGTGCCCGTCGGCCCGTGCACCGTCCCAAGGAGGCTCGTTCCGTGGCCAAGCAGACCGTAGCCGAACAGTTCATCGACATCCTGGTGCGGGCCGGTGTGCGACGGCTCTACGGGGTCGTCGGGGACAGCCTGAACCCGGTGGTGGACGCCATCCGCCGCCATTCCGGGATCGACTGGATCCAGGTCCGGCACGAGGAGACCGCCGCCTTCGCCGCCGGCGCGGAGGCGCAGCTCACCGGGAAGTTGGCGGCCTGCGCGGGGTCCTGCGGGCCCGGCAACCTGCACCTGATCAACGGCCTGTACGACGCGCACCGCTCGATGGCCCCGGTGCTGGCGCTGGCCTCGCACATCCCGTCCAGCGAGATCGGCACCACCTTCTTCCAGGAGACCCACCCGGACCGGCTGTTCGCCGAGTGCAGCCACTACAGCGAGCTGATCTCCAGCACCAAGCAGATGCCGCGGGTGGTGCAGACCGCGATCCAGCACGCCGTGGGGCAGAGCGGCGTTGCGGTGGTCTCGCTGCCCGGCGACCTCGCCGCCGACCCGGCGCCCGAACGGGCCTTCCAGCACGCCCTGGTGACCACCCGGCCCTCGGTCCGCCCCGGGGACGGGGAGATCGACGAGCTGGCCCGGATGGTCGACGAGGCGGACCGGGTCACGCTGTTCTGCGGCAGCGGCACCGCGGGCGCGCACGCCGAGGTGATGGAGTTCGCGGAGCGGGTGAAGTCGCCGGTGGGCCACGCGCTGCGCGGCAAGGAGTGGATCCAGTACGACAACCCCTACGACGTGGGGATGAGCGGGCTGTTGGGGTACGGCGCGGCCTATGAGGCCACCCACGAGTGCGATCTGCTGATCCTGCTCGGCACGGACTTCCCGTACACCGCCTTCCTCCCCGACGACGTCCGGATCGTCCAGGTGGACGTGCGGCCCGAACACCTGGGCCGGCGCTGCAAGTTGGACCTCGCCGTCTGGGGCGACGTCCGGGAGACGCTGCGCTGTCTGACCCCGCGGGTGCGGGCCAAGAACGACCGCAGGTTCCTGGACCGGATGCTGAAGAAGCACGCGGACGCGTTGGAGGGCGTGGTCAAGGCGTACACCCGCAAGGTGGAGAAGCACGTGCCGATCCATCCGGAGTACGTCGCCTCGGTGCTCGACGAGGAGGCCGCCGAGGACGCGGTCTTCACCGTCGACACCGGGATGTGCAACGTCTGGGCGGCCCGCTATCTCACGCCCAACGGGCGCCGGCGGGTGATCGGTTCGTTCAGCCACGGCTCGATGGCCAACGCGCTGCCGCAGGCGATCGGCGCCCAGTTCCTCGACCGCGGCCGGCAGATCGTCTCGATGTCCGGGGACGGCGGCTTCACGATGCTGATGGGCGACTTCCTGACCCTGGTCCAGTACGACCTGCCGGTGAAGGTGGTGCTGTTCAACAACTCCTCCCTGGGAATGGTGGAGTTGGAGATGCTGGTCTCGGGGCTGCCCTCGTACGGCACCACCAACAAGAACCCGGACTTCGCCGCGCTCGCCGGCGCGGCCGGGGCGTACGGCGTGCGGGTGGAGAAGCCCAGGCAACTGCGCGGGGCGCTGCGGGACGCGTTCCGGCACAAGGGGCCGGCCCTGGTCGACGTGGTCACCGACCCCAACGCGCTGTCCATCCCGCCGAAGATCAGCGCCGAGATGGTGTCGGGCTTCGCGCTCTCGGCCGGGAAGATCGTGCTGGACGGCGGGGTGGGGCGGATGCTCCAGATGGCCCGGTCCAACCTGCGGAACATTCCGCGGGGGTGAGGCCCGCCGGGCGCACCGACGGGCCGAACTCGCCTCACTCCGGGGCCGCGGCCGGGTGCTGCGGCCGGAGCCGGAGGGTCAGGATCTGGAACGGGCGCAGGGTGAGCGTCAGATCCGAGGTCGGGCCCTCCGCCTCGTCCCGTAGGGGGCGTTCGAGCAGGTCGGTGACGGTGGCGTGGGCGACGGGGAAGCCGGGCGCGAGGGTTCCGGTGGCGCGGCCGCCGTGCGATTCGTAGAGCCGGACGACGACGTCGCCGCTGCGGTCGTCGGCGAGCTTCACCGACTCGACGGTCAGGGCGGGGTGGTCGACGCGCACCAGCGGGGTGAGGTGCCCGGTGCCGGGGGCGGTGCGCAGCGGGAGGTTGAGGGCCAGGCCGCCGGCGAGGGCGTCGCCGGTGCCGGCGCCGGGCAGCAGCGCGTAGCTCAGGCGGTGGGTGCCCTGGTCGGTTTCCGGGTCGGGGCTGTGCGGGGCGCGCAGCAGGGTGAGCCGCACGGTCGTGCCGACGCCGTCCTCGTGGGGGGTGCGGGTGACGTCGTGGCCGTAGGTGGAGTCGTTGAGGACGGCGATGCCGTAGCCCGGTTCGGCGACCCGGAGCCAGCGGTGCGCGCAGATCTCGTAACGGGCCGCGTCCCAGCTGGTGTTGGCGTGGGTGGGGCGGTGGACGTGGCCGAACTGGATCTCGGCGGTGGAGCGTTCCGCGTGCACGTCCAACGGGAACGCGGCCTTGAGGACCTTCTCCGACTCGTGCCAGTCGATGTCGGTGGTGACCTCCAGGCGACGGGAGCCGGCGTGCAGGGTGAGGTCCTGGGTGAGGCGGGAGGCGCCGAAGGTGCGGGTGATGCGCACGGTGGCGGCCAGCGGGCCGGAGGCGACCAGGTCGACGGCGTCGGCGGCGGTGAGGTCGGTGTGCCGGTTGCGGTAGTGCCGGTCGAGGTCCCAGGCGTCGTACTGGTTGGGGTGGTCGGGGTGCAGTTGGAGGAGGTTGCCGCGGGCGCCGGGGGCCAGCGCCTCCCGGCCGGCGGTCAGGTCGTACACGGACGTCAGCAGGCCGTCGGGGTCGATGCGCACCCGTAGCCGGCCGTTGTCGAGGGTGACGTGGTGGCCGTCGGCGGTGGCCCGTACCGGGGTGGGGGAGTCGGTGCCGGGCGTGGGGAGCGGGGCGGCGCCGAGTGCGGGGACGTGGACGGCGACCGGCGGGCCGTCGGCGCCGTCGGGCGGGGTGAGGACCTCGTCGCGGTCGTAGGGCGAGGCGTTGTAGACGGCCGTGCCGGGCGGTTGACCGTCCCCCGTCTCGTCCGCCAGCGCCGCGAGGCCCCCCTCGATCAGCGTGGTCAGCTCGGCCTCCGCCGCGGCGTACGTGGCGCGGGCCTCACGGTGCACCCAGGCGATCGACGAGCCGGGCAGGATGTCGTGGAACTGGTGCAGCAGCACGGTCTTCCAGAGGCGGTCCAGCGCCTCGTACGGATAGCGGTAGGCGCCCGCGCCGGCCCCGGCGGTGCGCACGGCCGCGGTCGCGGCCCACAACTCGGCCTCCCGCAGCAGGTGTTCGCAGCGCCGGTTGCCCTGCTTGGTCTTGGCCTGCGAGGTGTAGGTGCCGCGGTGGAACTGGAGGTAGAGCTCGCCGGACCATACGGGTGCGGCCGCGCCGTACTCCTCGTGTGCGGCCTCGAAGAAGCGGGCCGGCGGCTCGACGGTGACCCGCGGGGAGCCCTCCAGGGAACGCAGCCGGCGGGCCCGCTCCAGCATCTCGCGGGTGGGTCCACCGCCGCCGTCGCCCCAGCCGAACGGCACCAGGGAGCGGGTGGCCCGGCCCTTTTCCGCGAAGTTCCGTTCCGCGTGCGCCAGTTCGCGGCCGTGGAGCTGGGAGTTGTAGGTGTCGACGGGCGGGAAGTGGGTGAAGACCCGGGTTCCGTCGATGCCCTCCCACCAGAAGGTGTGGTGCGGCATCCGGTCGGTGTCGTTCCAGGACAGCTTCTGGGTGAGGAACCACTTCGCGCCGGCCAACCGGGCCAACTGCGGGAAGGCGGCGGTGTAGCCGAAGGAGTCCGGCAGCCAGACCTCCTCGGTCTCCACGCCCAGCTCGTCCAGGAAGAACCGCTTGCCGTGCACCAGTTGCCGGGCCAGCGCCTCGCCGCCGGGCATGTTGGCGTCGGACTCCACCCACATCGAGCCGACCGGCGCCCAGTTCCCCTGCCGCACCGCCGCCTTGATGCGCTCCCAGATGTGCGGCTGGTTGTCCCGGACCCAGGCGTACTGCTGGGCCTGCGAGCAGGCGAACACCAACTCGGGGTATTCGGTCGCCAGTTGGGTGACGTTGGCGAAGGTGCGGGCGGCCTTGCGGACGGTCTCGCGCAGCGGCCAGAGCCAGGCCGAGTCGATGTGGGCGTGCCCGGTGGCGGAGACCCGGTGCGCGCTGGCGGCGGCCGGGTCGCCGAGCACCTCCGCCAGTTCGGCGCGGGCCGCGGCCGCCGTGCCGCCGACGTCGTACGGGTCGAGGGCGTCCAGCATCCGCTCCAGGGCGCGCAGGATGCCGTGCCGGCGGGGGCGGTCGACGGGCAGCTCCGCCATCAGCTCGGACAGCACCTCGATGTCCAGGAGCAACTGCCACACGGTCTCGTCGAGCACCGCGAGGTCGGCGGCGGCGAAGCGGTACAGCGGCCGGCGCGGGGCGGTGCGGACGTCGCCGAGGTCGGTGGGGCGAAAGCCGTGCAGCACCGCCGGGTTGGCGGCCGCCTCCAGGAACAGGCGGACCTCCTCGCCGCCGCGCGCGGGGCGGGCGACGGGGACGTGCCGGTTGCGCGGGTGGATGCCCTTGAGGGGCACGCCGGCTGCGTCGTGGACCAGGCCCTCCGCCTGGAATCCCGGGCCGTCGCCGGTGAACCCCGGGTCGAGGACGGCCTCCACCCGGCGCCCGGCCCACTCCGCCGGCACCTCGCCGGCCAGCCGGAACCAACTCGTCGACCACGGCGGCCCCCAGGCGTCCCCGAGGGCGAACGGCTCGTAGTCGGCGGCCAACGCCCGGGCGACGGGCACGGGTTCGCCCGGTACGTGCCACACCGCGAGCCGCAGCGGTCGGCGGGCCGCGTACTGGGCGGGCCGGATGTGCTGTTCGAGCGCCCGGGCCAGGCGCCCCTCCACCAGCAGTCGATCGTCGTGCACGGCGGCTCCTCAACGCTCGTACGGACGGGCCCGGTACCGGGCCGCGGACCGGCGCGCTCCGGGCGGTCGCGGAACGTATACCCACCTCGGCCCGCCCGGGCCCGTTGCGCCGGCCGCCGAAGACCGGTCCTGGGCGGCCGGGGCGGGCGCGCCGGGGGTCGGCGGCAAGCGGAAGCATGGCGGCGGGCCCGGTGGGAATGCTGACCGTGAGGCTGTTCGAGGCAGAACGCTGAGTTCGTTGGGGGCGGGGGAGAGCATGCGTCAGCCTGTGCGGTGCGAGGAGCGCAAGAGACGGCAGCGAGGGGACGGGGGGAGCGGGCGCGGGGCGGTCGCGGTGCGGCCGCCGGGAGTGTGGGAACGCAAGGTGCGACAGGCCGATCTGCGGGCCGTCGGCGAGGTGCGCAGGGAGCTGCGGGAGTTACTCGGCCGCTGGGCGCCGCCGGATGGCCGCGCACCGGCGGACCCCGAGGTGGCGGTGCTGCTGACCAGCGAGTTGATCACCAATGCCCTGCTGCACACCGAGGGCGGGGCGGTGGTGACGGTGCGGGTGACCGACCTGTTGCGGGTGGAGGTGCGGGACTTCGCCACCCGGATACCCGAGCCGCGCGCCCCGTCGGTCGCCGGGACGTCGGGGCGGGGGCTGACGCTGGTCCGGGCGCTGGCGGACAACTGGGGCGTCCGGTCCGAGGGCGTCGGCAAGTGTGTGTGGTTCGAGCTGGGCGGCGGACCGGCCTGACGCGCAGCCGGGGGGTGTGGGGCCGGCGCGGTCCGCCACCGATCAGCCGAACTGCCGCTCGATCTCGGCGAGTTTCTCCTCCAGGGTGTCCAGCCGGGGGCTGGTCTGGGGGTCGTCCTCGGTGGTGAGGTCGATGGTGCCGCGACGTCCGGGCGCGGGCCCGTCGGGCTCGGCGCCGGTCACCGCCTTGAGGGCCGGGCGGGGCCGCTTGGTCGACTCGCCCTGCGGCAGCGGCGCCGGATCGGCCGACCCGGAGGTGTCCGGGCCGGGGGGCGGGGCGGGCTCCGCGGCGGGCGCCGGCGCGGCCACCGCGACGGCGACCTGACGGGTGCCACGCCTGCCCCAGGAGCGGTGCTGCCGGTTGAGGGCCTTGATGCGGGCCCGGTCCAACTTGCCCTGCTCCCGCCGGCGGAGCCGGCTCTGGGCCTTCTCCCGCTTGTCCTCGCGCACCTCCTCGACCGCCTCGTCCAGCGTCCGTACGCCCTCCAGCAGCATCAACGACCAGGCGGCGAAGGTCTCGCGGGGCGCCCGCAGCCAGCGCACGATCCGGATCTGCGGCAGCGGACGGGGCACCAGGCCCTGCTCGCGCAGCGCCGCCCGGCGGGTCTGCTTCAGCGCCCGGTCGAAGAGGACCGCGGCCGACAGCGACATCCCGGCGAAGAACTGCGGGGCCCCGGCGTGGGCCATGCCGCGTGGCGCGTGCACCCAGTTGAACCACGCGGCGGCGCCGGCGAACGTCCACACCAGCATCCGGGAGCCGAGCGCCGCGTCACCGTGGCTGGCCTCGCGCACCGCCAGCACGGAGCAGAACATCGCCGCGCCGTCGAGCCCGAACGGCACCAGGTACTCCCAGCCCCCGGACAGCCCGAGGTTCTGGACGCCGAAGCCGACCAGACCGTGGAAGGAGAGTGCCGCGGCGACCGCGGCACAGCAGAACAGCAACACGTAGGAGGCCGAGGCGAAGACGGTCTCCTTGCGGCGGCGGCGCTCCTCGCTGCGTTCCCAGGAGTCGTCGGTGCCGGCCTGCCGGTCCGCGCGTTTACCGCGCAGCACGAGGACGGCGGCGACCAGGACCCCGGCGAGCAGCAGAAGCGCCGGAACCAGCCAACTCAGCGATATATCGGTCGTTCTCATTCCGGTGACCCCTTGCTCAGATTGCCGCGCTGTCGCGAATCGGCGAGCGCGCGCGCCATCCTGACGGAACCGGCTGTGGACGTACCGGGTTTCCGCGCAAGAGCACGCCTAGGGGTGCCGGGGTGAACGGCTGACCGGCCGGAAAATCGAACTGCCGCACCTGTTACGGGAGTTGTGTGCGAGAAATGCTCGCCCTTGTGGGCGGCCGGTGGGTCAGGAGGTTGCCGTGAGGCGGCTGATGCGCTCCGCGTCGCAGGTGCGCGGGCAGGTGGCGCAGGTGTCCTCGGGGCGCAGCGTGTAGTACATGCAGCAACTGGCCCGGTCCCGGGTCGGCAGCGCGGCGCCGTCCGGCCCGGTCAGCTCGCGGAACCCGGCGCCGGCCGCGTACGGCGCGGTGGCCCCCGGCAGCAGCCGCGCCAACTCGGCCTGCGCGCGCGGCCCTTCGCCCAGCAACTGCCCGACGTACCACAGCCCCTCGACGATCTCGTCGGACGCCATCCCCCACAGCGCCCGAGGCCCGCGCCGCACCCGGGTGCGGAAGCCGTCCAGGACGGGCCGCAGATGGTCGGCGACCGCCGCGCGGACCTCGGCGCGCAGCGCCTCCTCGTCCGGCACCACCCGGGCGCCCGGCAGGGTCGCCGCCGGGTCGTCGGGGAGGCACCCGAACGAGGCGGTGCGCACCGCCAGTCGACCCAGCCCGCGGTGGAAGCGGACGTCCGCCACCGGCAGGTGCGGCACCCGCCGGAGCAGGAACCACGGGACGGTGATCAGCAGGCAGACCGGCCAGGCGTAGCGGTGCAGGGCGAAGCTGGCGACCACGTCGGGGCGGGCGGGGCGGCCGTGTTCGGTCGTGATGCGGGCCGCCTCGTCGGCGAGGAAGGCGTCCAACACCGGGTCGCCGGCGGCCAGCGCGGAGGCCGCCCACCAGTCGTCGCCGGCGGGCGGCTCGTCGTCCCAGAGCGTCACCCGGAGGTCGGGGAAGACCTCGGCGAGCCGGGCGTAGGCGTCCTCGGCCGGGTGGCCGGCGAAGGGAGCGGCAGGCGCGGCAGCAGTGGCAGAAGGCATGCGGGGGACCACCGAATCGCGATCGTTAGCAGGTAAGGCTTACCTTATCCGACATCCCTACCCGCCCCCACGGGCGTGTGAACCGCGGCTTCGGCCGCTTAGAGTGCTAGCTCGATCGACCGATCCTGGCCGTCCGACCCCGACCAGCCGCCCGGCAGCCGCCCGGCCCCGGTGTCGACCAGGCCCCCGATCGTCAGCAGTCGTCAGCAGGAGGAGCGTCCATGGAGCAGGGCACGGCGGAACCGCGGCCGCAGGCCGGGGCGTGGCCGCCCGCAGCGACCGCCTGCGCCGCCCCGCACGGTGCCGGGGACGGCGACGGCGACGACGGCCCGGAGGCGGCCGCCGCCGGCCTGCGCCTGCCCCGGCAGCGACCGCGGCGGCACTCGGTCCGCGGTCAGGTCCTCACCGCCCTGCGCCGCGCGCTGACCGCCGGCGAACTCCTGCCCGGCGAGGTCTACTCCGCGCCGGCCCTCGCCGAGCGGTACGGCGTCTCCGCGACCCCGGTCCGCGAGGCCATGCAGCAGCTCGCCGGGGAGGGCGCCGTCGAGGTGGCGCCCAACCGCGGCTTCCGGGTCCGCGAGCGCAGCACCCGCGACCTCGCCGAACTCGCCGAGGTCCGCACCATGTTGGAGGTGCCCGCGCTGCTGCGGCTGGCCCGGGCGGTGCCGGCGGAGCGCTGGGAGGAGCTGCGCCCGCTGGCCGACGACGGGGTGGCCGCCGCCGCCCGGGGCGACCGCGTCGGGTACGCCGACGCCGACCACGCCTTCCACGAGGCGCTGATCTCGCTGACCGGGAACCGCCGGCTCACCGAGGTCGCCGGCGAACTGCTGCGCCGCGCACAGTGGTCGGCGGGCGGCGGCTCCCGTCTCCGCACGGCCGAGCTGCTGGCCGACGCCTCCGAGCACACGGCCCTGCTGGACGCGCTGATCGCCCAGGAGTACGGGGTCGTGGAGCGGATCGCCCGGGCTCACCTGTCGGCGGCGCCGCGGCCGCACTGAGCGCGGGGCCGGCCGTGCGGTGACGGCCGGCGTCAGAAGGCGGGCAGCAGCTCCGCCAGGGGCAGCGCCGCGACGTCGGCGGCGGGCCGGGAGACGTACAGCTCGGCGTGGTAGAAGCCGTCGGCCTCCTTGCCGCCGATGGGCAGCCCGCGGGCCGCCAGCGCCTCGTACGCGGCCCGGCGCTCGGCCTCGTCGGCGAACCGGCGCTGGCGGAACGTGCGCGTGGTGACCCGCTCGGTCACCAGCCCGGCCCGCGCCAACAGCGCGGAGATCGGCCGGTACGACACCGTGCGCAGCACGAACGCGGCGACCCAGGGCGGCTCGGCGAGGCAGTCGAAGAGCCGGGCGAAGGTGCGGGCGGTGATGTAGCCGACGCCGCCGGTGACGGTGATCAGGTCGGTGCCGGCCAGCGCCTGGTGCAGCGTGGGGCTGGCGGCTTCGAGCTCCAGGTTCTCCGCGAAGCCGTGGTCGAGCAGGCCGGCGGCCACCGCGTAGCCGACTGCGCGGTCCGCCGCGTCGATGCCGGTCACCCGGGCCGCGCCGGGCAGCCGGCGGGCGGCGTAGTAGGCCCGGTCCGCGCGGGCCAGGGCGTCGCCCTTGAGGGCGTGCGGGTCGGTGGTGACGTAGTGGTGGTAGAGGTCGTCGAGGGTGATCCGGTGGTTGAGCAGGGCCGCGTTGACCCCGTAGGAGCAGCACAGGTCGACGACGCGTAGCGGCGGACGGTCGCCGCGGCGGCGACGTAGGGCGTCGGCCAGGGCGCGGAACACCGCCTGGCCGTGGTGCGGGATCTGGTACGCGAGCGGGTGGAGCGTGTCGAAGTAGCGGCGCGGATCAGGGCAGTTGTAGATCGACTCGAAATGTGCCTTGCCCCAGTCGGTTCCGGAGCTCGTGGGGGTGACTCCTGCCACGGTGTGCCTCCTGAAAGGCGCTGCCAAAGGGACGCTGGACCCGGACCAGCATCCAGGCCGCGCCGCCCCATTGCAGTGCGACTTGTGGCCATTCTCGTGGCCGGTGGGGCGCCGCGCTACTGCCCGGTCGGCGGCCTGTGCGGCGGCGACAGCCACCGCGGCCCGGCCGATCCGCGACCGGCGGGGCCACATTCCGGCCAAACGGCGCGGGGCGCGGCATGGCCGATGTCGGGTGGTTGACGGCCGGGGAAGTGCCTTCGGCCGCCGCCGGCGTGGTGCCTACTCGGCGCCCTCCCCGGACTCCCCGGCCTCCGAGGGCTCCTCCGGCGGCGGCTGCGGGAGCTGGCCGGCGAGCCAGGTGGGCACGCCGCCCATGAGGCGGAACAGCCGGGCGGCCTCCGTGCGCAGCCGGGCCGCCTCGTCGTCGGGGACGGCCTCCGCCAGCGCGGCCAGCGCCGGTGCGGTGCCGACCAGGAACCCCAACTCCTCGCGGATGCGCAGGGACTCCGCGAAGCCGTGCCGGGCCTCCGCCAACTCCCCGTCGCGCAGCGCCAGTCCGGCCAGGTGGCGCCAGGTGAAGGAGAGCAGCAGGCTGTCGCCGTGGGCGGCGGCACCGGCGTGCGCGCGGCGGTAGGCGGCGCGGGCGGCGTCCGGGCTGTCCGCGAGGTGCTCGGCCATCAGGCCGCGCCGGTAGTCCAGCAGCGGGCGGCCCGGCGTGCCCGGGGCGAGCAGTGCGGCGGCCCGGCCCAGCGCGGAGCGCGCCTCGTCGGCGCGGTCGCGGACGCCCAACACCGTGGAGGTGTAGGCGAGTTGGCCGCGCTCGCAGGCCGCGCCGCCGCGTTCGTCGTCGTCGCCGGCGAGCGCCTCCGCGGTGCGCAGCGCGTCCTCCGCCTCGGCCCAGCCGGCGGCGGTGAACATGCAGCGTTCCACTAAGAGCGCGGCGCGGTGCAGCGCGGCGGGGGCCTGCCGGGCGGCGTGCGGCGCCAGGAGGGCGGCGGCGTCGAGCCAGCAGCCGCGGGAGCGCAGCCGCCACACGGCGCGGCCGAGCGGATCGTCGTCCCCGGGGGCGCCGGCCGGCGCCGGCGCGGCGCCCGGGCGTGGAGCCGGGACCGCCAGCTGATCCGCGGGACTCCTGGAATCCGCCGGATCCACGGATCCGGGCATGGCGGTGTCCGCCACAGTGCCTCCCCGAGCGCCATTGAGCGGGAATTCAGGATGCTGTGGGGCGCATCACAGCACGAATCCCGGTACCGGGCCAAGGGGATGGGTGAAAGTTTTCACAATCGGGCGGGGCGGTCCGCGTGGCTGGTAACCGGCGGTTCGGCGGCGTCACGGGGCGGGCCGTCCGCCCCGCGCACCAAGGGCGTTGCCCCGACTTCCCTCGATCGTGGTACCTCGGACGGCGCAGGCCCCGCGGCGGCCGCCCGCGCCCGGCGGGCCCGGCGGGGCGGCCGCCGAACCGGCCGCCCCGCGCGGTGCGTTGAAGCCCCGTCAGCTCATCCGGAGCGCCAGGAAGAAGTCCAGCTTGTCCTCCAGGCGCGAGAGGTCACGGCCTGTCAGCTGCTCGATCCGGCCCACGCGGTAGCGGAGGGTGTTGACGTGCAGGTGGAGGCGGGTGGCGCAGCGGGTCCAGGAGCCGTCGCAGTCGAGGAACGCCTCCAGGGTGGGGATCAACTCGGCGCGGTGGCGGCGGTCGTAGTCGCGCAGCGGGTCCAGGAGCCGGGCGGTGAAGGCCCGGCGGACGTCGTCCGGGACGAACGGCAACAGCAGGA
Source organism: Streptomyces sp. NPDC057743 (assembly GCF_042798755.1). Taxonomy (NCBI): domain Bacteria; kingdom Bacillati; phylum Actinomycetota; class Actinomycetes; order Kitasatosporales; family Streptomycetaceae; genus Streptomyces; species Streptomyces sp. NPDC057743. Next base: position 150,901 of record NZ_JBHVJX010000019.1, on the reverse strand, counting down.
CGTGCGAGGCGAGTTCCTCGTGGCCGGCGGCGCAGACCCGGCCGGGGCGGGCGGCGGCGACCCGGCGGGCGTGCCGGGCCTCCTCCAGGGCGCCGCGCAGCCCCTCGGCGGAGTGCACCGAGGCGCTGACGCCGACCGTCAGCCGGCCGTCGTCGGCCAGGCCGCGGGCGAGCGGTTCCCGGATGGTGCGCAGCAGTTGGTCGGCGTGCAGGCCGTCCGTCGCTCCGTCGCCGGCCTCCTCCGGGACGGCCGGCAGCGGCACCAGCGCCACCGCCTCGTCGCCGGTGTGTGCCACCGCGATCCGGTCCGCGGGCTCCGGGCCGGACGTGCCGGGGGCGACCAGCACCTCCTCCAGCAGGCTCTGCGCCACCGGGCCGCCGGGCACGTCGCCGCCCTCCCACTCGACCCGGGCCACCACGATCTGCCAGTGCGGGGCGGCGCCCAGCCCGGGCAGCAGGACCGGGGCCGCCACCCGCAGCCGGGCGGCGATCTCGGCCGGCGGCGCGCCGGTCTGGACCAGCTCCAGGACCTCCTGGGCCAGCCGCCGGCGGACCGTGCGGGCGGCGTCCCGGCGGTCCCGCTCGACGGCGATCAGCTGGGTGACGCCATGCAGCAGGTCCAGCCGCTCCTCGGACCAGTCGCCGGCGTCCGCCTCGACGGCCAACAGCCAGTCGCTCAGCAGCGTCTGCCGCAGGTCACGGCTCCCGTGGCGGATCGGGAAGAGCGAGTAGGTCGTGCCCGAACCGTCGCTTGGCCGCCCCTCGTCGAGCGGGTGCGCGCCGGTGCCCTGGAGCGTGATCCGGTGCGGGCCGCGGCGCCCGCTGCGGGCCGCCGCCAGGTGCTCGCCGGCCAGCCGGGCGCCCACCTCCGCGGGCAGCTCGGGGCCGGCGCCGGCCAGGGTGGAGCCGGCGATCTGCCGGCCGGTGGGGGAGAGCACCCAGGCCCGCAGGTCCAGGTCGGAGCCGAGCAGGTCCAGCACCACCTCGGGGCCGCCGCCGGCCGGCCCGGAGGTCATCAGCCGCCGGTGCCGGTCCACCACGGCGGCCAGGTCGCCGGCCCGCTCGCTGGAGACCTGCCGGACGACGTGCTCGGTGATCGAGGCGAACGACACCTTCTCGTCGACCGAGAACAGCGGCAGCCGGTGCCGGGCGCATGCCTGCACCAGGTCGTCGGGGATGGCGCCCAGCTCCGCCTCGCCGGCCGCGAGCCCGGCCACCCCCGCGGTGGCCAGGATGCGGACGAACCTTTCGGCGTCCTCCGGCTCCCGGCGCCAGGCCAGCCCGGTGAGCACCAGCTCGCCGCCGGAGAGGTACCGGCTGGGGTCCCGCAGGTCGGTGGTCATCACGCCACGGACGGTGCGGTCCAGCTCCTCATCGCCTCCGAGTAGCGTGAGGCCCAGAGAGTGTGTGTCCAGGAGTGCGCGGAGCCGCATGACCTCGCCCGCCGTTCTGTGCTGTCTCGTGTTTCCGGTGGAATGCCGCGAGGTTTTGATCCCTCGTCTTTCGTTCGAATCTACAAGACGGGCACCGTGGCCAGCCAACCGCTTCATGGTTTCGGTGACTGCACCCGGTGGGTGTGGTGCGCGTTCACTAACCACAACCGCGTGAACGAGACATGAACGGCTCACTGGCGACGAGGGCCCAAGGTCCCGACCATGAGCAGCGGACGACCCAATTTCTCAGAAGAGGCCAACGATGGACTTCCTTCGCCCCGCCAGCTGGGAGGAGGCGCTCGCCGCTAAGGCAGCGCACCCGACCGCTGTGCCCATCGCGGGCGGTACGGACGTGATGGTCGAGATCAACTTCGACCACCGCCGCCCCGAGTACCTGCTCGACCTGAACCGGATCGGCGACCTGGACGAGTGGGAGGTCGGGGAGAAGACCGTACGCCTGGGCGCCTCCGTCCCCTACACCAAGATCATGGAGAACCTGCGGGCCGAGCTGCCGGGCCTGGCCCTGGCCTCGCACACCGTGGCCTCCCCGCAGATCCGCAACCGCGGCGGCGTCGGCGGCAACCTCGGCACCGCCTCGCCGGCCGGTGACGCGCACCCCGCGCTGCTCGCCGCCGGCTGCGAGGTCGAGGTCGAGTCGGCCGAGCGCGGCGTGCGCCTGATCCCGATCGACGACTTCTACCTCGGCGTCAAGCGCAACGCCCTCCAGGCCGACGAGCTGATCCGGGCCGTCCACCTGCCCAAGGCCGACGGCCCGCAGCAGTTCTCCAAGGTCGGCACCCGCAACGCCATGGTCATCGCGGTGTGCGCCTTCGGCATCGCGCTGCACCCCGAGACCCGCACGGTGCGCACCGGCATCGGCTCGGCCGCGCCCACGCCCGTGCGGGCCAAGGAGGCCGAGGCGTTCCTGGGCGCCGCGCTGGAAGAGGGCGGGTTCTGGGACAACGGCAAGGTCATCACCCCGTCGGTCGCCCGGCAGTTCGCGGACCTGTGCGCCGCCGCCTGCAACCCCATCGACGACGTGCGCGGCACCGCCTCGTACCGCCGTCACGCGGTCGGTGTCATGGCCCGCCGCACGCTCGGTTGGGCGTGGGAGACCTACCGGGGCCGGGCCCCGCGCACGGAGGGAGTCGCGTAATGCGCGTCAATTTCACGGTCAACGGCCGCAAGCAGGAAGCCGACGACGTGTGGGAGGGCGAGTCCCTGCTGTACGTGCTGCGCGAGCGGCTCGGCCTCCCGGGCTCCAAGAACGCCTGCGAGCAGGGCGAGTGCGGTTCGTGCACGGTCCGCCTCGACGGGGTGCCGGTGTGTTCGTGCCTGGTGGCCGCCGGACAGGTCGAGGGCCGGGACGTCGTCACCGTCGAGGGCCTCGCCGACTTCGCCAGGAACCGCGCCTGCGGCGGCCACGAGGACCGCGGCGCCGACGGCACCTCCCTCCAGGAGGCCCAGGGCTGGTCCGCCAAGGGCACCGACTCGCAGACCGGCGAGGGCGCGGAACTCGCCCCGATCCAGCAGGCGTTCATCGACGCCGGCGCCGTGCAGTGCGGCTTCTGCACGCCGGGTCTGCTGGTCGCCTCCGACGAGCTGCTGGAGCGCACCCCGAACCCGAGCGACGCGGACATCCGCGAGGCGCTGTCGGGCAACCTGTGCCGCTGCACCGGCTACGAGAAGATCATGGACGCGGTGCGCCTGGCCGCGGCCCGCCAGTCCGAACCCGAGGGGGTCTGACGCCATGGCAGACACACGCACCACCGGCATCCCGTCCAAGGTCACCCAGGGATCGCAGACCCAGGGCGGCATCGGTGAGTCCACGCTCCGCCCCGACGGCACCCTGAAGGTCACCGGCGAGTTCGCCTACTCGTCCGACATGTGGCACGAGGACATGCTGTGGGGCCAGATCCTGCGCTCCACCGTCGCGCACGCCGAGATCGTCTCCATCGACACCGGCGAGGCGCTCGCGACCCCCGGCGTCTACGCGGTCCTCACCTACGAGGACCTGCCGACCGCGGTGAAGAACTACGGCCTGGAGATCCAGGACACCCCGGTCCTGGCCCACGGCAAGGTCCGCCACCACGGCGAGCCGGTCGCCCTGGTCGCCGCCGACCACCCGGAGACCGCGCGCCGCGCCGCCGCCAAGATCAAGGTCGAGTACCGCGAACTGCCCGTCATCACCGACGAGTCGAGCGCGCTGGCACCGGACGCGATCCTCGTCCACGAGCACCGCGACGACCACCACAGCGGCCACGTCCCGCACCCCAACATCGTGCACCGCCAGCCGATCCTGCGCGGCGACGCGGCCGCGGCCGCCGAGCGGGCCGACGTGATCGTCCGGGGCGAGTACACCTTCGGCATGCAGGACCAGGCGTTCCTCGGCCCCGAGTCCGGCCTCGCCGTGCCGGACGAGGACGGCGGCGTCGACCTCTACGTCGCCACCCAGTGGCTGCACTCCGACCTCAAGCAGATCGCCCCGGTCCTCGGCCTGCCCGAGGAGAAGGTGCGGATGACGCTCTCCGGCGTCGGCGGCGCGTTCGGCGGCCGCGAGGACCTCTCGATGCAGATCCACGCGTGCCTGCTCGCACTGCGCACCAACAAGCCGGTCAAGATCGTCTACAACCGGTTCGAGTCGTTCTTCGGGCACGTCCACCGGCACCCGGCGAAGCTCTTCTACGAGCACGGCGCCACCAAGGACGGCAAGCTCACGCACATGAAGTGCCGCATCGTCCTGGACGGCGGCGCCTACGCCTCCGCCTCCCCGGCGGTCGTCGGCAACGCCGCGTCCCTGTCGGCCGGTCCGTACGTGATCGACAACGTCGACATCGAGGCCATCGCCCTCTACACCAACAACCCGCCCTGCGGCGCCATGCGCGGCTTCGGCGCGGTCCAGGCGTGCTTCGCCTACGAGGCGCAGATGGACAAGCTGGCCGACAAACTGGGCATGGACCGCGTCGAGTTCCGCCGGCTCAACGCCATGGAGCAGGGCACGATCATGCCGACCGGCCAGCCGGTCGACTCCCCGGCCCCGGTCGCCGAACTGCTGCGCCGCGTCAAGGCGATGCCGCTGCCGCCCGAGCGCCAGTGGGAGTCCAGCGAGGGCGCCGACGTCCGACAGCTGCCCGGCGGCCTGTCCAACACCACGCACGGCGAGGGCGTCGTCCGCGGCGTCGGCTACGCGGTCGGCATCAAGAACGTCGGCTTCTCCGAGGGCTTCGACGACTACTCCACCGCCAAGGTGCGCATGGAGGTCATCGCCGGCGAGCCCGTCGCCACCGTGCACACCGCGATGGCGGAGGTCGGCCAGGGCGGCGTCACCGTCCACGCGCAGATCGCCCGCACCGAGTTGGGCGTCCACCAGGTGACCATCCACCCCGCCGACACCCAGGTGGGATCGGCCGGTTCGACCTCCGCGTCGCGCCAGACCTACGTCACCGGCGGCGCCGTCAGACACGCCTGCGAGCTGGTGCGCGAGAAGGTCCTGGAGATCGGCCGCCGCAAGATGGGCAGCTACCACCCGGCGTGGGCCACCGCCGAACTCCTGCTGGAGGGCGGCAAGGTCGTCACCGACGGCGGCGAGGTCCTGGCGGACCTGGTCGACGTGCTGGAGGGCGAGGCCGTCGAGATCGAGGAGGAGTGGCGGCACCGGCCCACCGAGGCGTTCGACCTGGAGACCGGCCAGGGCTTCGGCCACGTCCAGTACTCCTTCGCCGCGCACCGCGCGGTCGTCGAGGTGGACACCGAACTGGGCCTGGTCAAGGTCATCGAGCTGGCCTGCGCCCAGGACGTCGGCAAGGCGCTCAACCCGCTCTCCGTCGTCGGCCAGATCCAGGGCGGCACCACCCAGGGCCTGGGCGTGGCGGTGATGGAGGAGATCGTCGTCGACCCCAAGACCGCGAAGGTGCGCAACCCCTCCTTCACCGACTACCTCATCCCCACCATCCTCGACACCCCGACCATCCCGGTCGATGTGCTCGAACTCGCCGACCAGCACGCCCCGTACGGGCTGCGCGGCATCGGCGAGGCCCCGACCCTGTCGTCCACCCCGGCCGTCCTCGCGGCGATCCGGAACGCGACCGGGCTGGAGCTCACCAAGACTCCGGTACGCCCTGAGCACCTGACAGGCACGTAACGGAACAAGCCGCCTGGGGCCACCTCCCCAGGCCCCCGGCCCTCCGGGCGGTGCGCGCAACAAGGGGAGTCCTGTCCGTCCTCCCGCGCACCGCCCGGAGCCCCACCGCCCCACCCACAGGCTGACCTGTCGCCAACTCCGGGCAGTCAGTACCCCGTTCGTCTCGGGCCGTCCCCCGGGTCGTGCAGCCGCATATCCATCCCAAATCTCGTCCCCACGGCGAGTGCCCCTGTGAACCTTGGGAGTTAGGCACCATGACCCAGCAGTCCACCGAGCCGAGGACCACGGCGGAAGACGCGGGCGACGGCTCGCGCCTGCCCGCCGGCCGGTCCTGGCTCGACCGGTACTTCCACATCTCCGACAGAGGCTCGACCCTCGCACGGGAGACCCGCGGCGGCATCACCACCTTCATGGCGATGTGCTACATCCTGCTGCTCAACCCGGTGATCCTGGGGTCGGTCCAGGACGTCCACAAGAACAGCCTCGACCACAGCGCCCTCGTTACCGCGACCGCCCTGGGCGCGGCGGTCTGCACCCTGCTGATGGGCTTCGTCGGCAAGGTCCCGCTGGCGCTGGCCGCCGGCCTCAACGTCTCCGCCGCGCTGACCACCCAGGTGGTCCCGCACATGACCTGGCCGCAGGCGATGGGCATGTGCGTGGTCTACGGCCTGGTGATCTGCCTGCTGGTGGTCACCGGCCTGCGCGAGATGGTCATGAACGCCATCCCGCTCGCCCTGAAGCACGCGATCACCATGGGCATCGGGATGTTCGTCGCCCTGCTCGGCCTGGTGAAGGCCGGCTTCGTGGGCAAGGGCGCCGGCGGCCCGGTCACCCTCGGCAGCGACCTCTCCGGCCACCTCGTCGGCTGGCCGGTGCTGTTCTTCTGCCTCACCCTGCTGCTGATCTTCATGCTCCAGGCCCGCAAGGTGCCCGGCGCCATCCTCATCGGCATCGTCGTCGGCTCCGCGGCCGCCATCGGCGCCACCAAGCTGGGCGGGCTGACCGCCAAGGACTGGGGCGGCACGCCGCCGTCCCTGGACGGCAACGCGGTCGCGATGCCCGACTTCGGGCTCTTCGGGCACGTCGCGTTCGGCGGCTGGGGCTCGATCGGCGTGCTCAGCGTCACCATGATCGTCTTCACCCTGGTACTGGCCGGGTTCTTCGACGCGATGGCCACCATCATCGGCGTCGGCACCGAGGCCAAACTGGCCGACGACAAGGGCCGGATGCCGGGGCTGTCCAAGGCCCTGTTCGTGGACGGCGCGGGCGGCGCGATCGGCGGCCTGGCCGGCGGCTCGGGCCAGACCGTCTTCATCGAGTCGGCCAGCGGCGTCGGCGAGGGCGCCCGCACGGGCCTGTCCTCCGTCGTCACCGGGCTGCTCTTCGCGGCCTGCCTGTTCTTCACCCCGGTCACCCAGCTCGTACCGGCCCAGGTCGCCGCCGCCGCGCTGGTGGTCATCGGGTCGATGATGATGAGTGTTGCGGGGCATGTGGACTGGAGCGACCGGGCGACCTCGATCCCGGTGTTCCTTACCGTGACCCTGATGCCGTTCACGTACCAGATCACCACCGGCGTCGGCGCCGGCGTCATCGCCTACACCGCCATCAAGGCGGCCCAGGGCAAGTGGCGCGAGATCGGCGCCTTCATGTGGGTGCTGACCGGTGTCTTCCTTGTCTACTTCTCGCTCCATCCGATCGAGCAGTGGCTGGGCGTCAAGTAGCGCCCTCCCTGCTCCCGTCCATAAGGAGACCGACATGCTGGACCTCGCCGAAGAGCTGAACCGGTGGATGGAGCAGGGACGCACCTTCGCCGTGGCCACCGTCGTGGCCACCAACGGCAGCGCCCCCCGCCAGCCCGGTGCCGCGCTCGCCGTCGACAGCGACGGCACGGCGATCGGGTCGGTCTCCGGCGGCTGCGTGGAGGGGGCGGTCTACGAGCTGTGCCAAGAGGCTCTGCAGACCGGCCGGCCGGTCCTGGAGCGCTTCGGCTACAGCGACGAGGATGCCTTCGCGGTGGGTCTGACCTGCGGCGGGATCATCGACATCTTCGTCACCCCGGTACGGGCGAGCACCCCCGGGGCCGTCGCCGGCGACGGCCCCGCGGGGAGCCTGGTGGACAGCAACGCCGCGCCGCTCGCCGCCGCGTTGACCGCCGCCGCCTCCGGCGAGGCGGCGGCGCTCGCGCGGATCATCGACGGCCCGGCCGAACTCCTCGGCCGCGCCGTCCTGGTCCGCTCCGACGGCAGCCACACCGGCGGCCTCGGCGGACACCCGGCGCTGGACCGCACCGTCATAGCCGAGGCGCAGGCGCTGCTGGACGCCGGCCGTACCGCCACGTTGGAGATCGGCGCCGAGGGCGCGCGGTGCGGACAACCGGTCGTGCTGCTCGTCGAGTCGTCCGTCCCGCCGCCGCGGATGCTGGTCTTCGGGGCGATCGACTTCGCCTCCGCGCTGGTGCGGGTCGGCACGTTCCTCGGCTACCGCGTCACGGTCTGCGACGCCCGCCCCGTCTTCGCCACCCGGGCCCGCTTCCCGGACGCGGACGAGATCGTCGTCGACTGGCCGCACCGCTACCTCGACTCCCAGGAGCTGGACTCCCGCGCGGTGCTCTGCGTCCTCACCCACGACGCCAAGTTCGATGTCCCGCTGCTGGAACGGGCGTTGCGGCTGCCGGTCGCCTACGTCGGCGCGATGGGCTCCCGCCGCACCCACCTCGACCGCCTTCAGCGGCTGCGCGAAGTCGGGCTCACCGAGATCGAGTTGAACCGGCTGCGCTCGCCCATAGGGCTGGACCTGGGCGCCCGCACCCCGGAGGAGACCGCGCTGTCCATCGCCGCCGAGATCGTCGCCAACCGCCGCGGCGGCACCGGCGCCCCACTGACCGGCGCCCACACCCCGATCCACCGCGACGCGCCGCGCCTGGGCCGGATCGGCGAGGTCGCCTGACGCCGTCGGTTCCGCGGTGCCGGTCCGCACTGGATCGGCACCGCGGACGTGAGGCTGGCTGGGATCGTCAGCCGTGTGTCTTGGCGAGGTGGACGAGAGCGGCGAACGCTTCGCGGGTCAGCGTGAGTTGTGGGCCGTTTGGGTCCTTGCTGTCCCGGACAGGCACGATGCCGGGGATATTGGCGGCAATCTCCACGCAAGTGCCGCCGTTGTCGCTGTAGGAGGATTTGTACCAGCGGGGGGATTCGGCCGTCGTCACGGGGTGCCCTTTCATGCCTGCTCGTGTGTCTTGGCAAGGTGCACGAGTCCGGCGAACGCCTCGCGGGTCAGCGTGAGTTGTGGTCCGTGCGGGTTCTTGCTGTCCCGGATGGGCACGATGCCGGAGATGTTGGCGGCAACCTCGATGCAGGCGCCGCCGTTGTTGCTGTAGGAGGACTTGAACCAGCGGGGGGATTCGGTCGTCACGAGATGCCCTTTCGTACCTGCTCGATCATGGCTACGGATGCTGCCTGGGACAACGCTTCTGCCTGCAACTGATGGTATGCCGTCAGCATGGTGAGCACTGATGTGCTTTCCCGTTCGAGATGGCCTCGATGTGCGGACTCGGCATAGGCCATGAGCTGGCGGTCCGACATGGTCAGTATGTACAGCGGCAGGTCGAACGGGCGGCGCTCCCCCATGTCGAACGAGGCGATCTGGAGCACCGTGTTCGGTAGCTCGGCGAACTCGACCAGCCGCGCCAACTGGGCGTCCATGACGGTGGGTTCGCCGATGGGGCGACGGATGCAACTTTCGTCCAGCACCACCAGGACCAACGGCGGACGTGGTCGGGCCAGTGCGGCCTGACGCTCTACCACGAGGGTGACCCGCTCGTCTGCCTGCTCGGGCGTGATCGCGCCTCGTTTGACGGCGCTGCCGGCGAGTACCGATGCATACTCCGGGGTCTGGAGCAGTCCGGGGACGACACCCACTTCGTAGAGCCGGATCTCCACCGCCCGACCCTCATACCCCACGTACTCCGGAAACCCCTCCAGCAGACTGCCGTTGCGGAGCTCCCCCCATGCGCGCTCGAACGACTCCGCGGTCCCGACGAAGCCGAAGGCCACGTCTAAGCTGCGCGAAAACCGCAGAGTTGGCGGCTTGCGGCCGGTTTCGACGGCCGAGATGTGCCGCCCCGAGTAGCCGATGTGCGCGGCGAGTTCGTCCTGCTTCCACCCACGCGCCTCCCGCGCGCTGCGCAGGCGCGCCCCGAAGGCCGCCTGTGGCGAGGCGTCCGGGTTCAGTTCCTTCAGGTTTACCAACGTGCCCTCCGTTTCTAGAACGTTGAAGACACCGTGACTGTAGGCCACGCTGACAGCAACCAGTAGTGGAAGCGCTACGGAGAGGAGTGGCCGTGTGTCGCGATGACAACCCGGAGCGGCGCCTGACCCCGCCCGTCCACCTCGGAGTGCCTGGGCCCTGGCCCGCGCCCCGCCCCGACTGCGACGTGTGCGGCGCCCTGGCCCAGCAGCGGGAACACGCCCGGCGGCGCGGGGACTTGTCCAAAGTGACCGACCTGAACATCGAGATGCGCGCGCATCCTCATCGGAAGGGCCGTCGCGCGTGAACCGTGAACGCGCGCCGTAGGCAAGCGAGTTGCTCCTAAGGTAACCCAACAGCCGTCGTCAGCCGTCGTCTTCAGTCGTCGTCGGCCGGGCGTGCCGGAGGTCGCGTACCGCGCCGGAGGCCAGTGGCAGCAGCGCGGCGAGCGCGGCCACCGTGCCGGCCGCCGTGGCCACCCGGAAGTCGCCGTACGCGCGGGCCAGCGGCCCCACGCACAACTGCCCCACCGGGATGGCCGCGTAGGAGAGCAGATCGCCGTACGCGGCGACCCGGGACAGGGCGTGCGGCGGGACGTGCTCCTGCAACGAGGTGTCCCAGGCGATGCCGGTGACGCAGACCCCGAGCCCGGCGGCGAACCCGGCGGCGACCAACCACGGCGCGTCCAGCCGCCAGCCCAGCACCAGCAGCGGCACGGCCCCCAGCGCACTCGCCGCCTGCCCCAGTGCCAACAGCCGGCCGACCGCCAGCCGGTACAGCACCGCCCCGCTCAGCAGCAGCCCGACGCCCCGGGCGCTGAGCACCAGCCCCCACACCGCCCGCCCCGCGGTCCGCTCGGTCAGCGTCGGACCCAGGATCTGCCAGGTCCCGGTCTGCACCAGATTGATCACGAAGAACGCCAGCGTGGGCGGCCCCACCCAGCGGATTCGCCGGAACTCCCGCCAGCCGCCCAGGATTTCGGACCACACCGAGCGCGGTGGGTGCGCCGGCCGGCCGCCGCCGGTCCGTAGGCGCAGCAGGCACCCGGCGGCGACCGCATAGCTCACCGCGTCGCCGGCGAGCGCGGGCCCGCTGCCGGCGGCCGCCACCAGCAGCCCCGACAGGCTCGGCCCCAGCACCTTGGCGACGTTCCGCACCGTGCCCAGCAGTGCGTTGGCCGGCCGCAGCGCCGCGCCCCCGACCAGCTCCGGGAGCAGCCCGCGCAGCGCCGGGGTGGCGAACGCCGCGCAGGTCCCGCCCAGCACCTCCAGCCCGGCGACCGCCGGCAGCGCGTAGTGGCCGGTCAACAACAGCCCGGCGACCGCGCCTTGGGCGGCCGCCGCGCCGAGGTTCGCGGCCACCAGCACCGTCCGCCGCCGGAACCGGTCCGCGGTGGCGCCGCCCACCAGCAGGAACGCCAGCAGCGGCAGCATCCGGGCGGCGAGCACCGCGCCGAGGTCGCCGGGTCGGTCGCCGGAACCGTCCAGTACCGCGAACGCCAGCGCCACCGGGGCCATCGCGCTGCCCAGCAGCGACACCGCCTGCCCGGCCAGGAACCAGCGAAACGCAGGGAGAGTGAGGGGGGAGGGCTGGGAGTCCATGGCCGGAGTCTGTGCGGGCGGCCGCGGAAACCTATGCTTTCGGCAGGGGGCGAAAGGTTCGGACGAAAGGTTCGGACGAAAGGTTCGGACGGCAGGGCGGGGCGAGCGCGCGGGCGGGCCGGCCCGCGGAGGGAGGCGGCGACGGATGGTGGCCCTGCGGCTGAGCCCCCTGGCGCTCTCCCGGTCCCGCTTCGCGCTCTCGCCGCTCGCCGAGACCCTCGGCGCGGTGCTCGCACTGTCCCGGCCGCACCCGGCCGCCTGGTTCGCCGACTGGCACGCCCGCCGGCTGCCGGCCTTCACCGCCACGCTCGACGCCGACCCGTTCGCCACCGGCCTGCTCGGCCTGCTCGGCGCGACGACCTGGCTGCCCCGCTCCGTGGCGATCCCGCCGCCGAACGGCCTGCGCACCACCCTCGCCGACGAGTTGACCGCCGTCCGCGCCGTCCCCGACGCGGTCTTCCGCGCCGAACTGGAGCTCTCCCGGGCCCACCCGCACCCCCGGTACGCCGCCGACCACCGCCGCCACCGCGACCTCACCTGGCTCACCGGGCGTGACTGGGGCGCCCGCACCGCCGACCTGCTGCACGCCCTGTGGAGCGCACACCTCGCCCCCGAGTGGCCCCGTCGCCGCGCCCACCTCGAACGCGACATCGCGCACCGCGCCGGCCTGCTCGCCACCCGGGGCTGGCCCGGCGCCCTGGACCAGATGAGCCGGCACAGCACCTGGGAGGGCCCGGACGCCATCCGCTTCGGCCACCGCCCCGGCCCCGACCGCGTCATCGGCGACGCCGGACTGCTCCTCGTCCCGGTGAGCCTGGCCACCGGCACCTGGCTCTGCGAGGGACCCGCCGGCCACTACGCCCAGGTCTACCCGGCTCGCGGCGCCGCCCCGGCGCACGCCGTCGACGGCCCCGGCCGCGCCCTGGAACGCCTCCTCGGCACCGGCCGCGCCACCCTCCTGGTCACCCTCCGGCAGCCCGCCACCAGCACCGAACTCGCCGCCCGGCTAGGGCAGTCGCTCGGCACCGTCGGCGGTCACCTGGCCGTGCTGCGCGAGTCCGGGCTGGTCGTCGGGACGAGGATCGGGCGGCGGGTGGTATACCGCCGCACCGAGCGCGGCGAGCTGCTGGCGGCGGACGGCGAGGGGCCGGCGCCCGGGGCGGCAGCGGACTGAAATCCGCTGCCGCGCGGAAAACCTCTCAACTGCCAGTCCACTAAGGTAGGTTGGGATGCATGACGGCAGTAGTGACCACGGAGCAAGGCGGGCACGTCCGGTACGCCTACCGTGTGCGTCTGTCGGCTACCGCGCGCCGGGCGCTCGAAGCGGAGTGGAACCGGTGCCGGTGGATCTGGAACGAATGCGTGGCGCGCTCGAAGAAGGCGTTCGCCGCGGGTGAGAAGGTCGGCCCGGCCGCGCTGGATCGGATGCTCACCGAGGCGCGGCGGGTGACACCCTGGCTGCAGGAGGGCTCCAGCGTTCCTCAACAGCAACTCGTACGCGATTTCGGCAAATCCCGTGCGAAGGCCCTGAAAGACATCAAGGATCGCGTTCCGCAGCACCGCAGGGCCGGGATGCCCCGCTGGAAGACCAAGCGGGAGGCGTGGCCGACGCTCAACTACACTCGGCGCGGCTTCCGGATCAAGGACCGTCGGTTGCACCTGGCAGGTGGAATCGTGCTGCGCGTGGTGTGGTCGAGGGGTCTTCCAGCCGATCCGTCCAGCGTGCGCGTCTACCAGGACAGCACCGGGGCGTGGTACGCCTCCTTCGTCGTGCCCGCGCCGGTCGAATCCCTGCCCGTGACGGGCCGCGCTATCGGTGTTGACTGGGGTGTGCGGGAGACCGCGACCACCACATCCGATGCCCACGACCTTCCCCACCCGCAGCACGGGAAGACGGCCGCGCAGAAGCTGGCCCGCTATCAGCGGATGATGGCCCGGCGTAAGCCGAAGCGCGGCCAGGCCGCATCTGCCGGCTATCGCAAGGCCAGAGCGCAGACGGCCAAGCTGCACAAGAAGGTGGCCCGGCAGCGGCAGGACACCGCCCGTAAGTGGGCGAAGTCGGTGGTTCGCGACCACGATGCGCTGGCCGTGGAGGACTTCCGCCCGAAGTTCCTCGCGAAGACCACCATGGCCCGCAAGGCGGCCGACGCCGCGATCGGCGCCGCGAAGGCAGCGCTTCTTGAGATGGCCCGCAAGCATGGGCGCATCGTGCACCTGGTGCATCCGGCGCACACCACCATGGACTGTGCGCAGTGCGGAGCGAGAACCAAGCACGCACTACCTCTCTCGGAACGAACGTATGCCTGCACCGCGTGCGGAGCCGTATCCCCCAGGGACAAGAACTCCGCGCGCGTGATGCTGGTCCGGGCAGGTCTGAACCCGGCTGGTGCCGAGGGTGTAAGACCAGGCGGGGCGCTGCCCCGTTTGGCTGCCTGAGCCAGGAATCCCTCCGCAGGGAGGGGGCAGTCAAGGGGGAGGACTACTGAGTCGTCCGAGCCGTTGGCGCTGCGTCCGTTGGCCGCAGCGCGGCCATCAACAGCACGTCGTGCCAGGCCCCGTCCCAACGCAGCGCCTCGCGCAGCCGGCCCTCGACGGCGAAGCCGCACTTCTCGTACCCGCGCCGGGCCCGCTCGTTGAAGGCGAAGACCTCCAACTCGACGCGGTGCAGGCCCACTCGGTCGAAGGCGTGGCCGAGCAGCAGTCGGATCGCCTCGGGGCCCAGCCCCCGACCGGTGGCCCCCGGAACCAGGGCGATCCGGAAGCTGCCGTGGGCGTTGTCCCGGTCGATCCGGCTGAGTGCCAGATCGCCCAGATAGCCACCGGTCTCCCGGTCCTCGACGGCCAGGTCCAGCCGGTCCGTGCGGGTGCCGCACTCGGCGATCCAGGCCCGGATCTCCGCCAGGGTCCAGTCATGATGAGTCCCCGTCAGCCGTCGGGTCTCCGGGTCTTGAAAGGCGGCGTGGAAGGCGCTGGCGTGTCGGTCGGCCAGGGGCACCAGGCGGATCCGGTCGCCTTCGAGCACCGGCTTCTCGGTGAGGGCGCGGACGTCGATCATGGAGGGATGATCGCGGCGCTGTTGCTTACGCGGCAAGCGAATTGTGGAGGCCGCCCACGTTGTTGGCTGTCCCGCCGTGGCGCCTGCGGCGGGCGGTGCCGCTGCGCGGGGCTGTTGGGTGCGGTGACGGGCCTCCGGGGCCGGTGTCCCGGACTGCTTCGCTTTACGTCCGGGACACCGGCCCCTCCGGCCCGTCCCCTCCCGTTGGGGGTGGGATTCACTGATCGGGGGCTCGGGTGGCTGGGTATGCACCGGGCGTTGTGGTGAGAACGGATGCGACCGTTCCCGATGTACTGAGCACAGGAGAGAGCATGCGGACACCGATGACGATCGCGGACTTCCTCGACCGGGCCGAGTTGGGCTTCCGCGACAGCCCGGGCGTGGTCGACGAGCCGCGGCAGCCCGCCCCGCCGGTGCCCGACGCGACCTACGGGCACTTCGCCGAACGCGTCCGTGCCTGGCAGGCGGGGTTGGACGCGCTCGGTGTGGCGGAGGGCGAGCGGGTGGCGGTGGCCAGCCACAACTCCGCGCGCCTGTTGGAGCTGCTGTTCGCGGTGCCGATGAGCGGCCGGATCTGCGTGCCGGTCAACTTCCGCCTCAAGCCGGAGGAGGTGGCGTACGTGGTGGAGCAGAGCGGTTCCTCGGTGCTGCTGGTCGATCCGGAACTGGATGCGGCGCTGGCCGACATCAAGGTCCGCCACCGCTTCGTCCTCGGCGAGCGGACCGAGACCGAGCTGATGCGGTTCGGCGTCGAGCCGCGCCCCTGGTCCCGCCCGGACGAGGACGCCACCGCGACCATCAACTACACCTCCGGCACCACCGCCCGCCCCAAGGGCGTGCAGCTGACGCACCGCAACATCTGGGTCAACGGCATGGCGTTCGGCCTGCACACCCGGGCGTGGGAGCGCGACGTATATCTGCACACCCTGCCGATGTTCCACTGCAACGGCTGGGGCATGCCGTATGTGATGGCCGGCCTGGGCGTGAAGCAGGTCGCGCTGCGGAAGGTCGACGGCGCCGAGATCCTGCGGCGCGTCGAGGAGCACGGCGTCACGCTGATGTGCGGCGCACCGACCGTGTGGAACATGGTGCTGGACGCGGCCGCGACCTGGCAGGGGGAGGTACCGGGCCGCGACCGGGTGCGGATCGTCTGCGCCGGCGCCCCGCCGCCCACCCGCACCATCCAGCGCGTGGAGGAGGAACTGGGCTGGGAGTTCACCCAGCTCTACGGCCTCACCGAGACCTCCCCGATGCTGACGTTCAACCGCACTCGCCCCGCCGACCTCGACCTCCCCGCCGAGGAGCGGGCCCGCAAGCTCTCCCGCGCGGGGCTGCCCGCGCTCGGCGTCAAGCTGAAGATCGCGGAATCCGGCGAGGTACTGGCCCGCTCCAACACCGTGCTCGACGGCTACTGGGAGAAGCCGGAGGAGACCGCCGAGGCGCTCCAGGACGGCTGGTTCCACACCGGCGACGGCGGCACGCTCGACCCGGTCGACGGCCATCTGACGATCTCCGACCGGAAGAAGGACGTGATCATCACCGGCGGCGAGAACGTCTCGTCGATCGAGGTGGAGGACACCATCTTCAGCCACCCGGCGGTCGCCGAGGTCGCGGTGATCGGCGTACCGCACGAGAAGTGGGGCGAGACGATCAAGGCCCTGGTGGTGCTCGTGGAGGGGGCGACCGTGCAGGAGGCCGACATCATCGCCCACTGCAAGCAGCACCTGGCCGGCTACAAGGCCCCCACGTCTGTCGAGTTCCGCGACACCATTCCCCGTACCGCCACCGGCAAGATCCAGAAGTTCAAACTGCGCCAGCGGTATTTCTAGTCCCTTCCCACGTTGTCGGTTTTCCCGCCGTGGGCCTGCGGCCGGCTGCTTCCCACGTTGTCGGTTTTCCCGCCGTGCGGGGTGCTGTTGTTTTTTGCGCCTGCGGCGCGGGCGTTGATCCGCTGCGCGGGGCTGTCGGGTTGCGGTGACGGGTCTCCGGGGGCGGTATGCCAGACTGCTTCGCTTTACGTCTGGCATACCGCCCCCTCCGACCCGTCCCCTCCCGTTGAGGGGTGGTTTTCTGTGGGTGGGGGCTGGTCCTTGTGGTCCGCTGACGGCCGTTGCCCGGTGGTTGGGCTCGCCCGTCCTCTTATGGTCGCCACGCAGGCTTACGCGTCTTTGTACTCTTACGGTCACCACTCAACCCAGCGGGCCGAGTTGGCCCACCGGGAGGACGTGGCACCCACCGTCTTCATCCACCCACCCCGGAGGACCGTCACCGCAACCCAACAGCCCCGCGCAGCGGCAACAAAGCCCGCGCCGCAGGCGCAAGAAACAGCCACCCGCGCGGCGGGAAAGCCAACAACGTGGGAAGCCAGCCAACCGCAGAGGAGACACACCGTTGACCATCGAGTCGTACGCGAGCGGGGCGGCGGATCGGCCGTTGCTCGGCCACACCATCGGCGCCGACCTGGCGCGTACCATCGCCCGTTTCGGCGATCGGGAGGCGCTGGTCGAGGTGGCCGGCGGTCGTCGCTGGAGCTACGCCGAACTGGGTCGCGCGGTCGACGAGGTGGCGCTGGGGCTGCTAGCCAAGGGCGTCGGGAAGGGGGACCGGGTCGGCATCTGGGCCCCCAACTGCGCCGAGTGGGTGCTCGTCCAGTACGCCACCGCCCGGATCGGCGCGATCCTGGTCAACGTCAACCCCGCTTACCGGGTTCACGAATTGGCGTACGTCCTGAAGCAGGCCGGGGTGACCGTGCTGGTCTCCGCGGTCGCGCACAAGAGCAGCGACTACCGGCGGATGATCGAGCAGGTGCGGGCCGACTGTCCGGCGCTGCGGGACGTGGTCTACCTCGGCGACCCGACCTGGGGCGGGCTGCTGGCCGCCGGCGCGGCCGTGCCGCACACCCGGCTCGCCGCCTGCGAGCAGGCCCTGACCGCCGACGACCCGGTCAACATCCAGTACACGTCCGGGACGACCGGCTTTCCCAAGGGGGCCACGCTCTCCCACCACAACATCCTCAACAACGGGTACTGGGTGGCGGAGACCCTCGGCTACACCGAGCGCGACCGGGTGTGCCTGCCGGTGCCCTTCTACCACTGCTTCGGCATGGTGATGGGCAACCTCGGCATCACCTCGCACGGCGGCTGCATCGTCATCCCGGCGCCCTCCTTCGACCCGGCCACCACCCTGCGGGCCGTCCAGGACGAGCGCTGCACCGCGCTGTACGGGGTGCCGACCATGTTCATCGCCGAGTTGAACCTCCCGGACTTCGCCGACTACGACCTCACCTCCCTGCGCACCGGCATCATGGCCGGCTCGCCCTGCCCGGAGGAGGTGATGAAGCGGGTGGTCGCCGAGATGCACATGGCCGAGGTGTCCATCTGTTACGGGATGACCGAGACCTCGCCGGTCTCCACCCAGACCCGGCGGGACGACGACCTGGAACACCGCACCGCGACCGTCGGCCGGGTGCTGCCGCACATCGAGGTCAAGGTCGTCGAGCCGGGGAGCGGGGTGACCGTGCCGCGCGGCACCCCGGGCGAACTGTGCACCCGCGGCTACAGCGTGATGCTCGGTTACTGGGACGACCCGGAGCGCACCGCCGAGGTCATCGACGCGGCCCGTTGGATGCACACCGGCGACCTGGCGGTGATGAACGACGACGGCTACGTCCGGATCGTCGGCCGCATCAAGGACATGATCATCCGGGGTGGGGAGAACGTCTATCCGCGGGAGATCGAGGAGTTTCTGTATTCCCATCCCAAGATTGCGGATGTTCAGGTGGTGGGCGTTCCGGATGCGAAGTACGGGGAGGAGATCGCCGCCTGCGTCATCCTGCGGGACCCCGCGGACACCCTCACCCGCGACGAACTGGCCCGCTACTGCCGCTCCCGGTTGGCGCACTACAAGGTCCCGCGCTACCTGGAGATCACCGAAGCCTTTCCGATGACCGTCAGCGGCAAGGTCCGCAAGGTCGAACTCCGCGAGCGGCTGGCGACGAAGCTGGACATGGCGGAGCAGGGCAAGTCGGGGGAAACCGCGGAGAGTTCGGGGGAGGGGGAGGCGGTGCCGGGGCGGCCGCGGGGTGCGGCGGAGTCGGCTCGGGAGGGGAGTGTGAGGTCGGTGTGAGGGGCTGATCGGGCGTCGGGGGAGGGGAGTTGGGGGCGTGTGCGCCCCGGCGCGGTCGGGGTGTGGGGTGGCGGTGGTGCGACCATCGGGGTGCCACAGGGCCGCCGTCGGCCCGCAGGGGGCCGGCCGATAAGGTCCTGACCTGGCTCGTTCCCGGTTTCCGGGGACGGGTGAAAGGCCGTCAACCAGGCCAAATTCCAAGGCCGTTAGCAGGCCGGAAATCCCAGCGGGATTCCCGCCAAGAGGGGACATTCATGACCCGTATCGCACGTTGGGCGACCACCGCCGCCGCGGTGGCCGCCGCCCTGGGTGGCTTCGCCGCCCCCGCCTTCGCCGACGTCGTCCAGCCCGGCAGCCCCGACGGCCCCACCCGCGAGGTGCTCACCGCCGGCTGCGCGAGCGGCCAGGACGCGGCGACCGTGGCGCCGAGCGTGGTCGACGCCGACAGCGGTGCCCGCTTCTACCGCTGCGACCCGGTCACCCACCGGGTGGCGGCCCAGGAGGGCCACGCGACCTGCGCGCCCGGCGGCCTCTTCGACTGGTCCCGGGGCCTGTGCGAACCGGCCGCCACGGTGCCCGAGATGGCGACCCGGCTGACCGCCGGCAAGGCCACCCTCGCCACCAAGCCGCTAAAGGTCCTCGGGCTGCACGCCACCCTGGTGCGGGCCCGCGCCGCCGGTCCGCAGGACGCCATCTGGAACGCCACCGTCACCTTCAAGGACACCACCGGCAAGGTGCTGTGCGTGGCGAAGACGGACGCCACCGGTCGGGCGTCCTGTGACGCCACCAACCCGCGCTCCGGCGTCGACGTGCTGAGCGGCGGCTACACCGCCGAGTACGCCGGCAACGGCGCGGTCAACGGCGGCTACGACACCGTCGCCCCGGCCACCGCACAGGGCGGCATCCGCGCCGTCCTGCCGCCCCGAGGCTGACCGGTCGCCCGGCGCGGTGCCCCGCGCTCGCGCACCCGTAGGCGGTGCGCCCGCGGGGCACCGGCCGGGCGTTCGCCGTTCCGGCCGCAGGGTCGGTCACCGTCGCTCGCCCGGCCAGTCCAGCAGCAGCCGCTGGGCGCGCGGCAGCGAGGCCACGATCAGGTCGTAGGAGTCCTCGATCAGCTCCCGCACCAGCCGGTCGGGGAGGGCGCCGGCGAGTGAAACGGTGTTCCAGTGGCGCTTGTTGAGGTGGTAGCCGGGCACCACCTCGGGGTGCTCGGCGCGCAGCCGTTGGGCCAGCTCCGGGTCGCACTTGAGGCTGACGGTCAGCGGCTCCGCGTCCAACGTGCTGAGCGCGAAGATCTTGCCGCCGACCTTGAACGTCGAGACCTCCGGGTGCCGGGGGAAGGGGTTCTCCTCGGTCGCGCCGTTGAAGCCCAGGCAGAAGGCGCGGAGCGCGTTGGCATCGAACATCGGCACATTATCGTCCGGGGGGGGATGGCATTGACGGTGCGTCATGTTGTCGGTGCCGCCCCGGCTTCGCGGCGCATGCAGACGCGTGGCCAGTGGTCCAGGCCCAGCTCCGCCTCGTGGGCGCGGATCGCCCGTAGGCCCGGCGTCAGCTCGGCCGGGGTGAGGCGGCAAAAGCCGAGCCGGGCGTAGTAGGGGGCGTTCCAGGGCACGTCGGCGAAGGTGGTCAGGGTCAACGCCGGGAGCCCGCTGTCCTGTTCGGCCCGGTCGATCAGGGCCCGGCCGATGCCGCGGTGGGCCCGCTCCGGGTGCACCGAGACCTGCTCGATGTGGGTGCAGCCGTCGACCGGGTCCCACAGGAGGTAGCCGCGCGGCGGTTCGCCGGGCCGCTCGTCGTCGTAGGCGGCCAGCGCCCGGCCCGCGCGCTGGTACTCCGTCAGCAGCGCGAGCGGCGGCGGTTCGTCGTCGGCGATCCGCGCCATGTCGAGGGCGCGGAACGGCTCGCCTGCGGCGCGCTCCAGGGCGCGCAGGGCGGGCAGGTCGCTGGGGTCGGGGACGCGGATGATCATGCGGCCAGTGTCGCGGGTCGGGGCGCGGCCCGGCGAGCGGGTTTCCGCGCCGCCGGGCCGCGCCATCGGGCCCCGCGCTCAACCGGGCGGCCCGGCGCCCTCCGCGATCAGCTCGTCGGCCGCGTCGTTGACCGGCTGCGGGGTGCCGGTGAGGTCCATGACGAACAGCGGGACGTGCAGGGCGTCGGCGCGCGACCGGGCGTCGCGGGCGTAGCCGGCCAACGAGAAGAAGACCGCGACCGCGGAGTCGGCCAGGCCGTTGAGCCAGGCGCACTCGATCTCGCGGAGCGTGGTGGCCCGGGTCGACGGGTCGACCTGGGCCACCACGCCGGTGCCGCGCAGGTCCACACCGGCCGCGGTCCGCTCCTGGGCCCGGGCCACGTCGCCGAAGCCCAGCCACTTCAGGTACTGGGCGGCCGCGGTGACGCAGTCCCGGGCGGTCCGGATGGTCACCGGCCGGAAGGCGGGCCGTTCCGGCGGCGGGCCGGCGTCCGGCCGGGACGTCGGCGCCGGGCGGGGCGGCGCGGCGGGCGAGGGCCGGTGCGCCGCGGGTCGGCCGGTGAGGGGCTTGGGCGAGGCGGGCACCGGGACGACCGGCACCCGGACGACCGTGCCGCAGGCGCAGCCGGACTCCGGCGCCGGCCAGGCGTCCTGCCGCCCGCAGTCCTCGCAACGGACCTCCACCCAGGACCCCTCCCAGGTGCGGTGCACTATCTCCACCGGCGCGCCGCCGCGCATCACCGGCATCGTCAGCGGGGCACCGCAGGCGCACGGGAAGGTCGGTGGGGTGAAGGCGTTCTCGCGGCGGCATGTGGGGCACCGCACCGGCACGCTGTCGGCCATGTCGGCTCCAGGCAGGTCGGGCAGGAGGTCGGTCGGCTCTGCTTGCCGTACATCGTCTCCCCAACGGCCCCTGTCGGGGGCGGGAATGCGCCGGAAGGCAGCGATCGGGCGTGCCGGCGCGGGCACGTCACAGGGCCCGGACCTCCGTGACCGTACGGATGTCCGGGCCCTGCGGGTGGTTCCCGTCCGGCAGTGCGGGAGATGGGCGCGACAGGACACGCACCACCGGACGGAGTCGATGGAGAGGGGCGGTGGTGCTTCGAGCGGGGCAGCAGGCGGGCTCCGCGGTGGGGAGGCGGCCCGTCCTCCTTGGCGGCCGGGCCTGCCACCGCACTGGATCTCCCCGGATTCCGCGGAGCTCCGCGCTGCTTTCCCGTACCGGCCGACCACCCCTCAACGGGCCGACCAGTACGGGTGCGCAAGGAAACTGACCTCCCGTCAGTCCTCGCGCAGTTCGCGGACGCGCGCCTCGACGCGCTTGCCGTAGTCCTGGTCGGCGGCGTGGAAGTGCGCAAGGTTCCGCTCGATCACGTCGTCGCGGCTGACCTGGGAGAGGCCGCCGGCGATGTTCTCCACCAGGCGCCGCTTCTCGTCCTCGGACATCAGGCGGTAGAGCTCACCGGCCTGGAAGAAGTCGTCGTCCTTGGTGTGCGCCGGGGCCGGGTGGGTGCCGACGTGGCCGGAGACGGCGAGCGGTGCGTAGAGCGGCTGGTCGGTCTGGACCGGGCCGCCGTAGGAGTTGGGCTCGTAGTTCTTGGCGTGCCGGTCGTAGGCGTTGCTCGCCATCTGGCCGTCCCGGCCGTAGTTGTTGGCGGTGGTCGCCTTGGGGGCGTTGACCGCGAGCTGGGTGTGGTTGACGCCCAGGCGGTAGCGGTGCGCGTCGGCGTAGGCGAAGAGCCGGCCCTGGAGCATCTTGTCGGGGGACGGGCCGATGCCGGGCACGAAGTTGTTCGGCGAGAAGGCGGCCTGCTCGACCTCGGCGAAGACGTTGTCGGGGTTGCGGTCCAGGACCATCCGGCCGACCCGCTGGAGCGGGTAGTCGCCGTGCGGCCACACCTTGGTCAGGTCGAACGGGTTGAAGCGGTAGGTGGCCGCCTCGGCCACCGGCATGATCTGCACGTACAGGGTCCACGAGGGGTACACGCCCCGCTCGATGGACTGCAGCAGGTCGGTCTGGTGGCTGTTGGCGTCCTTGCCCGCCAACTCCTGGGCCTGGTCGGCGGAGAGGCAGCGGACGCCCTGGTTCGTCTTGAAGTGGTACTTGACGTAGAACGCCTCGCCCTCGGCGTTGGTCCACTGGTAGGTGTGGGAGCCGTAGCCGTTCATGTGGCGGTAGGAGGCCGGGATGCCGCGGTCGCCCATGAGCCAGGTGACCTGGTGGGTGGCCTCGGGGGAGTGGCCCCAGAAGTCCCAGACGTTGTCCGGCTCCTGCTTGCCGGTGAACGGGTCCCGCTTCTGCGAGTGGATGAAGTCGGGGAACTTCACCGCGTCCTTGATGAAGAAGACCGGGGTGTTGTTGCCGACGAGGTCGTAGTTGCCCTCCTCGGTGTAGAACTTCACCGCGAAGCCGCGCGGGTCCCGCACCGCGTCCGCACCGCCGAGGCTGTCGGCAACCGTCGAGAAACGGATGAACAACTCGGTCCGCTTGCCTATGGTGTTGAGGAAGTCGGCGCGGGTGAAGGCGGTGACGTCGTCGGTCACCTCGAAGTGGCCGTAGGCACCGGAGCCGCGGGCGTGCACGACCCGCTCGGGGATCCGCTCACGGTTGAAGCGCGCGAGCTTCTCCAGGAGGTGCTGGTCCTGGAGCAGGACCGGCCCGCCGACGCCGGCGGAGGCGGAGTTCTGGTTGTCGGCGATGGGGGCGCCAGACTCCGTAGTGAGAGTGCGCGCCGTCAGCGTGGGCTTCGACATGGTGACCTTCCGTACGAGAGCGCGGAAGTTGGCTTCCGCATGTCGGGAGCGTAGAAAGCGCCCCGACCAGACGTCAACAGTTTGTTGAAACAAAACCTGGGTGGGTATTCCGGGCGGTGGCCGCGCCTGGGCGCGACAGGACAGGTGTCAGCGCGACCACCGCCCGGAAGCTCTGTGGTGGGCCCTAGGGCTCAGGTCCCGTACGCGACGGCGTCCACCGGCGGCCCGCCGCGGGCCTTCGCCAGGCGCGCCGAGCGGACCTCCACCAGCACCGGCCGCCGGGTGGAGACAGCCTCCTTGCGGGCCCACTCCATGGCCGAGCGCAGTTGCGCCGGATCGCGGACGTCGCGGCCCGCGCAACCGTGGGCCCCGGCCAGCTTCACCGGGTCGGTGAGCGGATCGGCGTCCTCCGGCTCGCCGAGCAGCACCACCACGAACGGCACGTCGTACTGCGCCGCCGTGGCCAACTCCCCGGCCGTCAGCGGGAAATCGCGGCCGTCGACGACCACCACGACCTCCGCCGCCCGCTCGCTCGGGGAGTCCAGCGCGGTGCGGACCCCGATCGCGGTCGGCACCTCCCATCCTGGTGGGCCGCTCCGGCGCGCCACCCGGTGGTGGCGCGGGGCGGTGCACGGCACCGGCAGCCCGCTGACGACGTAGGCGTCGACCGGCGACCGCGCCCCGTAGACCTCGGCGAGCTCCGTCAGGGCCCAGTGGGCCGCGGCGCCCGCCGGGTCCGGCGGCACGGTCAGGGGGAGCACCGCTCCCGGCGCCGGGGACCGGTCGCCGTCCACCAGAGCCGGCCCGGCACCGGGAGCGGAGCTGTCGGCCGGCGCCGGGCCGCACACGATCTCCTCCGCGGCCAACTCGGCCGGGACGTCGACCAGTACGGGCCCGGGCCGGCCCTCCCGCGCGATCCGGAACGCCTCACGGAAAGCGCCCGGGATGCGCGCGGGGTCCTCGATCCGCTCGGCACGCTTGGTCACCGCACCGGCCAGCCGGACCAGGTCCGTCGGCCGGTACCCCGCGTGCCGCAGCGGAAGGGCGGGGGCGGTCGCCGGGGGCGCGGCCCGGCCGGTGACGCACACCAGCGGGACGGCGTCCTGCTGCGCCGCGTACAGGCCGCTGAGCACCCGGACGGCACCCGGGCCCGCCGCTACCGCGGCCACGCCGGGCCGCCCGGTCGTCCGGGCCCAGCCGTCGGCCATGTGCGCGGCGCCCTCGGCGTGGCCCGCGGACAGGTGCGCGATGCCGCCGGTCCGCTCCATCGCCGCGTACAGCGGCAGCAGCGCGGCGCCGGGACAGCCGAAGACGGTGTCGACGCCCTCGTCCCGCAGGATCTCAACGGCCGCCTGTGCGGCGGGAATCCGACGTGCCCCCATGGCCCGGTGCTCAGTCCTTGGGGGTGGGCGTGGAGAGGCGTTCGACGCTGCGGAGGAGGGCGGAGTGGTCCAGGCCGCCGTCGCCTTGGGCGCGCAAGGAGGCGACGAGGGTGGCGACGAGGGAGCCGACGGGGAGGGCGGCGCCGACGGTGCGGGCGGCGTCGGTGACGATGCCCATGTCCTTGTGGTGCAGGTCGATGCGGAAGCCGGGCTTGAAGTCGCGGTTTTTGAAGTTGTCCTTCTTGCGGGTCAGGACGGTGGAGCCGGCCAGACCGCCGTTGAGGACGTCGAGGGCGGCGGTGAGGTCGACGCCGGACTTCTCCAGGAAGACCACGGCTTCGGCGCAGGCTTGGATGTTGATGGCGACGATGAGTTGGTTGGCGGCCTTGACGGTCTGGCCGGCGCCGTGCGGCCCGCACAGGACGATGGTCTTGCCCAGGGCCTCGAAGAGCGGCTTGGCGGTGTCGAAGTCGGCCTGGTGGCCGCCGACCATGATGGACAGCACCGCTTCGATGGCGCCGGCTTCGCCGCCGGAGACGGGGGCGTCCAGGACCCGGATGCCCTTCTCGGCGGCGTTCTTCGCCAGGTCGATGGAGGTCTGGGGGGTGATCGAGGACATGTCGATCAGCAGGGCGCCGGTCTTGGCGTGGGCCAGGATGCCGTCGGGGCCGTAGGCGATGGCCTCGACCTGGGGGGAGGCGGGGACCATGGTGATGATGACGTCGGCCTCGGCGACGGCCTCGGCGATGCTGGCGGCCGCGGTGCCGCCGGCCGCGGCCAGACGGTCCAGCTTGTCCTGCTCCAGGGTGTAACCGGTCACCGCGTAGCCGGCCTTGATCAGGTTCTCGGCCATGGGGGACCCCATGATGCCCAGACCGATCCACGCGATCGCCGGGCGGGAGGGGGCAGCCAGGTTGCTCATTGGGAAGCCTCTTTCACACTCAAAAACGGGGACGCGTACGGCAGCGAAGCCGACGGGCTAGTGGGCGGCGCGCAGTTCGGCGGGCAGCCAGCCGAAGCTTTCGGCGCTGGGGCGCTCGCCCGGCTTGTACTCCAGGCCGACCCAGCCGTCGTAGCCGTTCTTCTTCAACTGGCCCAGCAGGGCGTCGAAGTCGAGGTGGCCGGTGCCGGGGGCGCCGCGGTCGGGGTTGTCGGCGATCTGCACGTGTCCGGTCTTGTCGGTGTAGCGGTCGATCACGGACGGCAGGTCCTCGCCGTTCATCGACAGGTGGTACAGGTCCATCAGGAACCGGGCGTTGTCCAACCCGGTGGCGGCGTTGACCGCGTCGACCACCTCGATCGCCTTGGGTGCCGAGACGATCGGGCACTGAGGTGACTCCGGCGCGTTCAGCGCCTCGATCAACAGCGTGCCTTCCACCTCGGCCACGGCCCGCGCGGCGAAGGTCAGGTTCTCCAGCGCCAGCGCGTCCTGCTCGGCGGCGCTGGCGCCCTGAACGCGGTTGCCGTACAGGGCGTTGAAGGACGTGCAGCCCAACGACGCGGCGAACTCGACGGCCACCGGCACGTTCGCCCGAAACCGCTCCGACTCCTGCCCCGGCACCGACAGTGCACCACGATCGGGCCCCGGCAACTGCCCGGCGTAGAAGTTCAACCCGGTCAACTGCGTCCCGGCATCACGCAACGCGTCGGCCAGCGCGTCCAGTTCGGACCGCGGCGGCGTCGGGGCGTCCACCCACGGCCACCACAGCTCCACCGCCGTGAACCCCGCCGCCCGCGCGGCCGCCGGCCGCTCAAGCAACGCAACCTCGGTGAACAAGATCGACAGATTGACGTTGAAGCGCGTGTCCGTGAAACCCATAGGGTCCGGCGCTCCTTCCGAATAGCGGAACTTACTTTCTGCGTAATGGAACACTGCCGGGCGGCGGGGAAGCTGTCAAGGGGGGTCGCGGGCAATTTCTGGTCGCCGGGCCGAACCGCGCGTAGGTTGAACGGCGTGCGATTGAGAGTTGAGTTCACGACGGAGCCGTTCGATCTGGACGAGGCGCCGGCCCATGCCGTGGTGGCGCGGGAGATCGTCACCGGCGCCCAGCTGGACGCGGTCGACGTCGGCCCCTTCGGCAACACCGCGGAGGGCGACGCCGACCGGGTGCTGGGTGCGGTCGACGCCCTGCTGCGGCGGTCCCTGGCGGCCGGCGCCACCCGGGTCTCCCTTCAGGTCAATGTGATCGGGGAGGGCCGGCAGGCCGGTCCGGCGCACGGCGAGGGGGACGCGACGTGAGCGAGCCCGCCGACCACGCCTTCGTTCGGGCGGTCAAGCCGCTGGTGGACGCGATGGGCGGCCAGATGGTCGCCCCCGACCAGGCCACCGGCGACGACGTGGTGCTGGCCTGGGAGGGGCAGGACCGGGTCGCCGTCCGCCTTCCACACCTTTCGGAGTCGCTCGATCACATCCTGGTCGAGCTCCAGCGCCGGCACGGCATGCCGCTCTCCGAGCTGGACCGCAAGACCAAGCAGTCGGTGGTCCGGATACTGGAGAGCCGGGGCGCCTTCTCCGTCCGGCACGGCGTGGAGACCGTCGCCGGCGCCCTCGGCGTCAGCCGCTTCACCGTTTACAACTACCTGAACAGGGAAAGCGCCGCGAAGAACGCCGACTGAGGCGAAGGGGTCCAACTCCCCATCCAGCGGCCGAAGCCGCCGCCCGGAAACCCCGGACGGCGGCTTTTGTGTTGCCGACTTTTCAACAAAGTGTTGACGAGATGTTGCCGGAGGTCTTAGCTGTTTCCAGCCAACCAGAGCTGTCCAGCACCAGGCCACGGAGGCTTCCCGTGTCTTCGAGTACGCCCCAAGGGCTTACCCGGTTCAACGCATCCGATGCCGGCGAGGCTCAGGCCGCCCTGCACGAGGTGTGCGCCAGCCGGGCTTGGGGGAGCAAGGTCCTTGCCCAGCGCCCCTTCACCACCACCGACGCCCTGTTCGCCGCCAGCGACGCCGCCATGGCCGAGCTCTCCGCCCAGGACCTGGCTGAGGCGATGGCCGGACACCCGCCCATCGGACGGCCCAAGCCGGGCGACCCCACATCGCACCGCGAGCAGAGCGGGATGGCCGGCGCCCCGGACGACCTCAAGGCGGAGATGCTCGAACTCAACCTGGCCTACCAGGAGAAGTTCGGGCACGTCTTCCTGATCTGTGCCTCCGGCCGCACCGCCGAGCAGATGCGGGACGCGATCCGTAACCGGATCGACAACGCGCCGGAACAGGAACGCGAGATCGTCCGGGTGGAACTCGGCAAGATCAACCGCATCCGCCTGAACCGCATCGCAGAAGGAGACCCCACATGAGCAGCGAGACGGCCGCACCGACGTCGGTGTCCACGCACATCCTGGACACCAGCGTGGGCCGCCCCGCGGAGGGCGTCGCCCTCACGCTCGCGGTGCGCTCCGGCGGCGCTGGTGCCTGGACCGCCCACGGCGCCGGCAAGACCGACGCCGACGGGCGCTGCAAGGACCTGCCGGCGCTGCCGGAGGGCACCACCCACGTACGCATCGAGTTCCAGACCGAGGCGTACTTCGTCTCCAACCAGCACAGCGATTCCAACCAGCAAGCCGAGGAACAGCAGGACGCCCCCGCGCTACGGGACAGCGGAGCCTTCTTCCCGGAGGTGGCAATCACCTTTGCCGTCAAGCCGGGCGAGCACTACCACGTACCGCTGCTGCTCAACCCGTTCGGCTACTCCGTATACCGAGGGAGCTAGCACCGACATGACTGCCTCTTCCCGCCCGGCCCGCCCCGTGATTCTCGGCCAGAACCAGTACGGCAAGGCGGAAAACCGCGTCGTCAAGATCACCCGCGACGGCGCGACCCACCACATCAAGGACCTGAACGTCTCGGTCGCGCTCTCCGGTGATCTGGAGGACGTCCACCTGTCCGGCTCCAACGCCAACTGCCTGCCCACCGACACGACGAAGAACACCGTGTATGCCTTCGCCAAGGAGTACGGGATCGAGTCGGCCGAGCAGTTCGGCATTCACCTGGCCCGGCACTTCGTCGGCAGCCAGGAGCCGATCAAGCGGGCCCGGATCCGGATCGAGGAGTTCGCCTGGGAGCGCATCGAGACCTCCGACGCCAGCTCGCAGTTCATCGGCGCCGAGGAGGTCAAGCACTCCTTCGTCCGCAAGGGTCAGGAGACCCGGCTGACCGAGATCACCTACGACGGTGAGAACTGGCAGGTCATCTCCGGCCTGAAGGACCTGATCGTGATGAACTCCACCAACTCGGAGTTCTGGGGGTACATCAAGGACAAGTACACGACCCTCCAGGAGGCGTACGACCGCATCCTGGCCACCCAGGTGTCCAGCCGCTGGCGCTTCAACTGGACCTCCGACGAGCAGCGGATGCCCAACTGGGAGCGTTCGTACGCGCAGGTCAAGAAGCACATGCTGCAAGCCTTCGCGGAGACCTACAGCCTCTCGCTCCAGCAGACCCTGTACCAAATGGGTTCGCGCATCATCAACAACCGGTCCGAGGTGGACGAGATCCGCTTCTCACTCCCCAACAAGCACCACTTCCTCGTGGACTTGGAGCCCTTCGGGCTCAAGAACGACAACGAGGTGTACTACGCGGCCGACCGCCCGTACGGCCTGATCGAAGCCACTGTTCTGCGCGACGGTGTCGAAGCCCGGATCCCGATGGATCTGACGAACCTTTAGCGGCTTACGACGCAACGCCGTGCCTCGCGTCCCCTCCCCACCCCGCAGCGGGGAGGGGCCGCGATATCCGAGGGGATCGACCCATGGCACAGCAAGAGCAAGCCCCGCACCACCCCGTCCCACCGGTTCACCCGGTGGACGAGAAGCCGACCGTCAGGCGGCTCGTCCCCGCCGCCCTGCAACACATCGCAGCGATGTACGCCGGCGTCGTCACCCCTCCGCTCATCATCGGCCAGGCCGTCGGCCTGGACCTCGCGGGCCGGACCCGGCTCATCGCCGCCAGCCTGCTCATCGCCGGCGTCGCGACGCTGTTGCAGACGCTCGGCATCCGCCGCTTCGTCGGCAATCGCCTCCCGTTCGTCAACGCGGCCAGCTCCGCCGGCATCACCCCGATCCTCGCCATCGCCGAGAACACCGCCAAGGGGCACCAACTCCCCGCCATCTACGGGGCGGTGATGTGTGCCGGCGTCTTCTGCCTGGCGATCGGCCCGTTCTTCGGCAGACTCCTGCGCTACTTCCCGCCGTTGGTCACCGGCGTCGTGATCACCCTCATCGGGGTCACGCTGATGCCCGTACCGGTCGGCTGGGCCCAGGGCGGCGACAAGCACGCCGCCGACTTCGGCTCCATGAAGAACCTCGCCCTGGCCGGCTTCACCCTCCTCGTGGTGCTGCTCTTCCAGCGCTTCGCCAAGGGCTTCGTCAAGCAAGTCGCCCTGCTCATCGGCCTGGTGATCGGCACCCTCGCCGCGATCCCGTTCGGCATGGCCAGCTTCGACGGGCTGCGCACCGCCCCGGTCGCCGCGCTGCCCACCCCGTTCGCCTTCGGTGCCCCGGAGTTCCAGCCCGCCGCGATCCTCTCGTTGTGCATCGTGATGCTGGTGCTGATGACCGAGTCCTCGGCCGGGATGCTCGCCCTCGGTGAGATCTGCGACCGCAGGACCACCAGCGACACCATCACCCGCGGCCTGCGCACCGACGGCATCGCGACGCTCCTCGGCCCCGTCTTCGGCGGCCTGCCGACCAGCGCCTTTGCGCAGAACGTCGGCGTGGTCTCGCTGACCCGGGTCCGCAGCCGGTACGTCGTCGCGCTGGCCGGCGCGGTACTCCTGGTCCTCGGCGCCTTCCCCGTCCTGGGCGCCGTGGTCTCCCTGGTGCCGATGCCGGTCCTCGGCGGCGCGGGCATCGTGCTGTTCGGCTCGATCGCGGTCAGCGGCATCCGCACGCTCGCCGAGGCCGGCCTTGAGGACAGCTCCAACATCATCCTGGTGGCCGTGTCG
Source organism: Streptomyces sp. NPDC057743 (assembly GCF_042798755.1). Taxonomy (NCBI): domain Bacteria; kingdom Bacillati; phylum Actinomycetota; class Actinomycetes; order Kitasatosporales; family Streptomycetaceae; genus Streptomyces; species Streptomyces sp. NPDC057743. The sequence goes on along the minus strand of NZ_JBHVJX010000019.1, from coordinate 120,250 downwards.
CTCGGCGCGGGAATCATCCCGCTCGCCGCGCCGACCTTCTACGCCGGGTTTCCCGCCTGGGCACAGACCGTGCTCGGCTCCGGGATCAGCGCCGGAGCCCTGACCGCGGTCACGCTCAACCTGTTCTTCCATCATCTCGGCACCCGGAGCACCCCACGGGCAGCGGTACTGTCAGCCGCCTCGCCCGGCTCCGGCACTCAAATCCCGTAGGGCCATGCCGTGCCCAAACCGCCACGAAAGCACGAGGAAAGCAGCATGGCAGCATCGGCATCCCCTGACAGCGCGGTGCAGCGGCGCATCGTCATCGAGAACTGCGCCATCGCGACCGTCGACGCCGACGACACCGAGTACGCCAACGGACACGTCGTCATCGCCGACAACACCATCGAGTCCGTGGGCGCCGGCAAGGCACCCGAGGGGCTGGCGCACGTCGTCCGCCGCGTGGACGGCACCGGCCACCTTCTCACCCCGGGCCTGATCAACACCCATCACCACTTCTACCAGTGGATCACCCGGGGCCTGGCCACCGACCACAACCTCTTCAACTGGCTGGTCGCGCTCTACCCGACCTGGGCCCGGATCGACGCGCAGATGCTCACCGCGGCCACCCACGGCTCGCTCGGCATGATGGTCAGGGGCGGCGTCACCACCGCGTCCGACCACCACTACGTCTTCCCGCACGGCGCGGGGGACTTGGTGTCCGCCGAGCTGGCCGCGGCCGCCGACATCGGCGCCCGGATCACCCTGGCCCGCGGCTCGATGGACCGCAGCGAGAAGGACGGCGGACTGCCGCCGGACTTCGCCGTGGAGACCACCGAGGGCGCGCTGCTCGCCACCGAAGCGGCCATCGACGCGCACCACGACGCCTCGTTCGGGTCGATGGTGCACATCGCGGCGGCGCCCTGCTCGCCGTTCTCGGTCTCCACCGAACTCCTCCGCGAGGGCGCCGCGTTGGCCCGTCGCAAGGGCGTACGGATGCACACCCACGGCTCGGAGACCGTGGAGGAGGAGAAGTTCTGCCACGAGCTGTTCGGCATGGGCCCGACCGACTACTTCGAGTCCACCGGCTGGCTCGGCGAGGACGTGTGGATGGCGCACTGCGTCCACATGAACGACTCCGACATCGACGCCTTCGCCCGCACCAAGACCGGCGTGGCGCACTGCCCGTCCTCCAACGCCCGCCTGGCCGCCGGCATCGCCCGCGTCCCGGACATGCTCGCCGCCGGCGTCCCGGTCGGCCTGGGCGTCGACGGCACCGCCTCCAACGAGTCCGGCGAGCTCCACACCGAGCTGCGCAACGCGCTGCTCATCAACCGCCTCGGCGCCCACCGCGAGGCCGCCCTCAACGCCCGCAAGGCACTTCGGCTGGGCACCTACGGTGGCGCCCAAGTCCTCGGCCGGACCGCCGAGATCGGCTCCCTGGAGCCCGGCAAGCTGGCCGACCTGGTCCTGTGGAAGCTGGACGGGCTGGGCCACGCCTCGATCGCCGACCCGGTCACCGCGCTGGTCTTCGGGGCGGCCGCGCCGGTCACGCTGTCGCTGGTCAACGGCCGGCCGGTGGTCGAGGACAACCACCTCACCAACGTCGACGAGGACGCCATCGCCCGCAGCACGCGGGCCGAGGCGCAACGTCTGGCCCGTATCGCGGCCGAGGGCTGATCACCCAGGACGCGGCACACCTTCGGACTCGGCCGGGAGGGACGGCTCCCGGCTGAGCTTGCGGACCCCAGCGGGGCCCGCAAGCACCGGTCCGGGGGTGCGGGAACACCTCGCACCCCCGGACCGATCCCCCACACCCATGCGCCACAAGCGCGGCCACCTTCCCGCTCACCAGCGCGACTTCGGCACCACGCACCACATGGCACGCCCTCCGTGACAGGCTCGCACCGCCGGCTTCCGGCGGAGCAGAAATCGACAGGAGGCCCGCAGTGGCCGCAATCACCGGGCAGAAGTCGGAGGAGGACCGGAAGCATCCGGTCGACGCAACCCTCCCGCCCCTCAAGATGTTCACCAGCGGCCTCCAACACGTGGCCGCCATGTACGCGGGTGTCGTCGCCCCGCCGATGATCGTGGGACCCGCCTGCGGGCTCAGCCCCACCGAGACCGCCTTCCTGATGGGCGCCAGCCTCTTCACCGCGGGCATCGCCACCCTCCTCCAGACCCTGGGGTTCTGGAAGGTCGGCGCCAAACTCCCCTTCGTCAACGGGGTTTCCTTCGCCGGCGTCACCCCCATGGTGGCCATCGCCAAGGAGCACCACCCCCACGACGCCCTGCCGGTGATCTTCGGCGCGGTCATCGTCGCCGGCGTGCTGGGCTTCCTCCTCGCCCCCTACTTCTCCAAGCTCGTCCGCTTCTTCCCCCCGGTGGTCACCGGCACCGTCATCACCCTGATCGGCGTCTCGCTGCTCCCGGTCGCCTTCCGCTGGTCCGAGGGCGGCAACGAACAGGCCGCGGACTACGGCTCGTTGCACAACATCGGGATGGCCGCGGTCACCTTCGTGATCGTGCTGGTACTGCGCCGGGTGCTGCGCGGCTTTCTCCAGCAGATCGCCATCCTGCTCGGCCTGGTCGCCGGCACGCTGATCGCGATCCCGGTCGGCATCACCGACTTCTCGGCGCTCACCAAGGCCGGCCTGTTCGGCTTCCCGACGCCGTTCCACTTCGGCGCCCCGCAGTTCAACGTCGCCGCCATCGTCTCGATGTGCATCGTGATGCTGGTCTGCATGACCGAGTCCACCGCCGACATGCTCGCCCTCGGCAAGATCGTGGGCCGCCCGGCCGACGAGCGCACCATCGCCGGCGGCCTGCGCGCCGACACCCTCGGCTCGGCCGTCAGCCCGCTCTTCAACGGCTTCGCCAACAGCGCCTTCGCCCAGAACATCGGCCTGGTCGCGATGACCAAGGTCCGCAGCCGCTTCGTGGTGGCCACCAGCGGCGCGATCCTGGTCGTGCTCGGCCTGTGTCCCGTCGCGGCCTCGATCATCTCCCTGGTCCCGCTGCCCGTCCTGGGTGGCGCCGGGATCGTGCTGTTCGGCTCGGTCGCCGCCAGCGGCGTCCAGACGCTGGCCAGCGCGGCCATGGAGAAGGGCGACAACGCCCTGATCGTCGCCGCCGCGATCGGCGTCGGCCTGATCCCCATCGCGGCCCCGGACTTCTACCACAGCCTCCCCAAGGACCTGCTGGTCGTCCTGGACTCCGGCATCAGCACCGGCTGCCTGGTAGCCATCGTCCTCAACCTCGCCTTCAACCACCTCGGCAAGCGGCCCGGCGCCGACGGCCACGCGGCGGACCCACCGCCGGCCGAGGCCGCCCCGGAGATACCCCAACAGCCTGACCGCGGCCGGATGGACGACGGCGAGGCCGCCGCCTCGCCCGCCCACTGAACGCTTCCGTCGTCGACGAACGGCCCGTAGGCGAACGGCAACCGCCGTCCCCCTACGGGCCGTTGGGTCATCCCGTGGGTCAGCCGATGTGGTAGCCGTCCCCGTACACCTTCCAGTCCAGCGGCGTGTGCAGGTCCAGGTTGCCGTCCTTCAGGAACACCCGCTGCTCGGTGTCGACCCGGCTGGTGTCGCTGTGCGCCTCCTCCTGCTTCATCGCCCACACCCGCGCGTCGAGGAAGGCGCCCAGGTAGGTCTTCTCGTCGCCGCCCTGGGCCGGCGGCTTGGCCTTGGCCAGTGCCCGCTTGCGGATGCCGGAGAAACTGGTCGGCTCGCTGCCGTCGCCGTGCATCACGAGCGCGTCGTAGTACGCGAACTGGCCCAGCACGCCGATCCCGTCGGCCTTGCCCTGCTTGACCGCCGGGTTGAAGTACACCCGGTCCCGCTCGTCGTTCTGCGCCTTCTGGAAGTCCGGGTCGGCCGCGGCCTTCCGCCAGTCCTTGGGGTAGTCGGGGTCCAGGCCCTCGTGCGAGTCGCTGCCGTCCACCTTGCGCAGCGCCGGCAGATACGTGGCCAGGACGTTGTCGGGCTTCCGCTTGGTGTAGAGCTCGACCAGCTCCAGCATGTCGTGGGTGCCGGAGGTGAAGCCGATGATGCCGCCCGTGTAGCCGCGGCCGTCGCCGATGTCCTCGATGTACTTGTACTGCGCCTTCCAGTCCAGCGAGGAGTTCTCCGCGCTGGAGACCAGTTGCATGGCGATCTCCTTCTTCGCCGGGTCGTCCAGCCCGGTGGCGGCCCGCGGGGCGTGCGCGGCGTGTGGGGCATGCGGGGCATATGGGGTGGCCTGGGCCGGAGTTCGGTCGACCGATGCGGCGGTGGTGGCGACCGCGGTGGCGGGGACGGCGAGCAGCGCCAGGCCGAGCGCGACGCGGGTGGCGGTTCTGGCTATCGATCGGGAGCGCATGGAGTCCTCCTGTCGGAGTGGGCCGTGGGGGGTTCCCCAATCGTTAGGAACCTTTCCTACCAGACCTGTTGGGCTCCGTATAGGCGTCGGGGGTGGGCAACGTCCGTTGGGCGGCGGGCAGTTGGGGTGGCTATCGCGTCCGTCGTGGGCCGGGCACGGCTCTGGGCTCGCCGTTCTCGGTTCCGTTGTGGGACGGGTCCGTCCCCGCCGTCCGCCACGGCCGCGCCCTCAGTCGGCGCCGTCGCCCAACAGTCCGCCCACCAGCGCCCGCATCTCCTCCGCCGGGTCGAACGCGCCGTCCGGGAGCGTCAGTTGGCGCAGCACGACCCCCTCCAGGTGGTCCACCAGAATGCGCCCGTGCCGCTCCGGCGCCCCGGAACCCAGGAGGCGCACCCACTCCGTGCTGTGCCGCAGCACCGCCTGTCGGCCCCGGTCGAGTGGCGCCCGCAGCTCCGGCCGCGCCGCCGACTCCAGCAGCAGCGCCAGCCGCGCGGCCGTACGCGACCGCCCCGGCCCCGCGGCGTGCCGGGCGAACGCGGCCATCGCCTCGGCCAGTTCGCCGGGGCCGACCGGCGCCGGCCCGGTGGCCAGCGCCGCCCACTCCCGCCGCTCCAGCGTCAGCAGATGCTCGGCGATGCCGTCGATCAGCGCGGCCCGGTTGCGGAAGTAGTTGGAGGTGGTCCCCGTCGGCACGCCCGCGGTCCGGTCCACGGCCTGGTACGTCAGTCGCCGTGCCCCCTGGGCCCCCAGTACCTCGACCGCCGCGTCCAGCACCTGCTCCCGCCGCCGCGCCACCCGTTCCCACCCGCCCGCTCTTATCGCGCCGTTACTACGCCCATAGTAGAGCGAACCCCTACCGCCGACCGGCGCCGCGGGGGCGCGCCCACCGGGAGTTCGCGGCGCGGCGCACCCGCGGCGGCGGTGCGCCGCCAACCGCCGGCCACCAGCCGCGACATGGCGCCCGCCGCCCCAACGTGGCGGCCTCGCCGCGCCCCATATGCCCGATATGGTGCCGTTGAATTCGAAAGCTGACAGACCGTCAACGTGTGCGCCCCGCGGTCGGGCGCCACAGAGAGGGGGCCCGTGTGCCCCACGAAGCCACCACGCCGGAACCGGCGTCGACGCTGGAAGCCATCGTCGACGGCCTGATGGACGACCTCTGCGCCGACCTCAAACGCCTCGCCGCCATCCCGTCCATCGCCTTCCCCGGCTTCTCGCCGGAACCCGTCCTCCAGGCCCGCGACCTCGTCGTCGAACTCCTCCGGGGCGCCGGCGTGAGTGAGATCGGCGAGCTGAACCTCCCCGACACCGCCCCGGTGATCACCGCCAGCGTGCCCCCGCCCACCCCGGACGCCCCCACCGTCCTCCTCTACGCGCACTACGACGTCCAGCCGCCGGGCGACGAACACCTCTGGGACTCCCCGCCGTTCGAGCCCACCGACATCGACGGCGGCATCCGGGCGCGCGGGATCGCCGACTGCAAGGCCAATGTGATGGTGCACATCGGCGCGCTCCGGGCGTTCGGCGGTCGGCCGCCGGTCGGCCTCAACCTCGTCATCGAGGGGCAGGAGGAGTACGGCAGCGCCTTCGACGCCTACCCGCCCACCGACCCCGACGCCTTCGCCTGCGACGCGATGGTCATCGCCGACACCGGCAACCTCCGCCCCGGCACCCCCACCCTCACCACCGCCCTCCGCGGCACCGCGGACGTCGTCGTCGAGGCGCACACCCTCCAAGCCGCCGTCCACAGCGGCGCGTACGGCGGCGCCGCCCCCGACGCGCTGCTCGCCCTCCTCAAGGCGCTCGGCACCCTCCACGACGTGCACGGCGACGTCGCCGTCGAGGGGCTGCGCCGTGAACCCTGGCCCGGCACCGCGCTCGCCGAGGACGAGTTCCGCGCGGTGGCCGGGGTGCGCGAGGGCACGCCGCTCCTCGGCTCCGGCGGGCTCGGCGAACGCCTGTGGAACGGCCCGGCGCTCACCGTGGTCGGACTGGACGCCCCCTCCGTGGACCGCGGCGCCTCCGCCGTCGTCCCGCACGCCCGCGCCAGGCTCAACCTCCGGGTCCACCCCCGGCAGGACCCGCAGCAGGCCCAGGACGCCCTCGTCCGTCACCTGCGCCGCCTGCGCCCCTTTGGTGTCACGCTCACCGTCACCCCCGGTGACACCGGCCCCGGTTACGAGGCGGCCACCGACGGGCCCGCCTACCGCGCAGCCCGCGCCGCGCTGCGCCGCGCCTGGGGCGACGACCCCGTCCACGCCGCGTCCGGCGGCTCCATCCCGTTGGTCAACGGCCTGGCCGCGGCGGTACCGGGCGCCGAGGTCCTGCTCTTCGGCGCCGAGGACAACCTCTGCAATCTGCACGGCCCCAACGAACGGGTGCTGCGCTCCGAGCTCCGCGGCGCGCTGCTCGCCGAGGCCGCCTTCCTCGCCGAGTACGCCGCCGCGCACCGGCCCGGAGGTGCCGCATGACCCCGGGGGCGTCCGACGACGAGGCCCCGAAGTCGCCCGACGGCGCTGCCCGGACGCCGCCCGCCGACGGTGCATCGACGCCGCCGGCGGGCGGCGCGACCGTGTCGGAAGGCGAGGACACCGGAGGCCGCCGCTTCACCTTCCCCAGCGCCCTCACCGTCCTCGTCCTGGTCACGATCGTCATCTGGGCGCTGACCTTCGTGCTGCCCTCCGGCACCTACGCCCGCAGCGCCGCCGGCCGCCCCCTCCAGGGCACCTACCACTCCGCCCCCTCCGGCCGCTCCTTCCCCGAGCGGCTCGGCGACCTCTTCCTGTCCCCGGTCAACGGCCTCTACGGCGTCCGGGACACCAAGACCGGCCTGGTGGGCCCGGACCTGGTCGGCGAACTGTACGGCAGCGCCGGGGTGTTCCTCTTCGTCCTGGCCATCGGCGCCTTCATCACCGTCGTCTTCGCCACCGGCGCCCTGGACCGCGGGATCGGCCGCCTCGCCCACCGCCTCCGCGACCGCGGCGCCCTCCTCATCGCCGGCGTGATGGCGGTCTTCTCCCTGCTCGGCACCGTCGAGGGTTTCGCCGAGGAGACCCTGGGCTTCTACGGCCTGATCGTCCCGCTGATGCTGGCCCTCGGCTTCGACCGACTGGTGGCCACCGGCGCGATCATCCTGGGCGCCGGCATCGGCGTGCTGTGCTCCACCGTCAACCCGTTCGCCACCGGCGTCGCTTCTTCCGCCGCCGAGATCTCCCTAGGCGAAGGCATCACCCTCCGCGTCGCCATGTGGCTGGTGCTGACCACCGTCACCATCGCCTACGTCATCCGCTACGCCCGCCGGGTGCGCGCCGACCCCGACCGCTCGCTCTGCGGCTTCCTCCCCGGCGACCGCGCCCACGCCCAGACCGCCCCGGACACCGCCGAACCCCCGCCGCTGACCGGCCTGCACAAGACGGTCCTGCTCGCCGTGACCCTGCTCTTCGCCTTCATGATCTTCTCGGTCATCCCGTGGTCCGGCGCCCTCACCGGCCGCGCCGACGCCACCCCCTACGCCTGGGAACTGGACTGGTCCTTCCCGGAGTTGGCGGCGATGTTCCTGGTCGGCTCGGTGCTGGTGGGGCTGCTGGCCCGGATGGGCGAGCAGCGCCTGACCGCCACCTTCATCCAGGGCGCCGCCGACTTCATCTCGCCCGCCCTGGTCATCGTCCTGGCCCGCGGCGTCACCGTCATCATGAACAACGCCAAGGTCACCGACACCGTGCTGCACTCCATCGAGGGCGTGGTCGCCGGCACCCCCTCGGCCCTCTTCGGCGTCATCGTCTTCGTGGTCAACCTCCCCCTGGCCTTCCTGATCCCCTCCACCTCGGGACACGCCACCCTCGCCATGCCCATCCTCGCCCCGCTCGCCGACTTCGCCGGCGTCACCCGCCCCGTCGTCGTCACCGCCTGGCAGGCCGCCAGCGGCTGGATGAACCTCTGGGTCCCCACCACCGCCGTCATCATGGGCGGCGTCTCCCTCGCCAAAATCGGCTACGACACCTACCTCCGCTTCGTCGCCCCCTACCTCGCCCTCCTCTTCCTCCTCATCTGCGCCTTCGTGGCGCTGGGGGCGGCTCTCACCTGAACCGCCCGCCCCACAACCGAGCATGTCCCCACCGTACGAGCCCCCACTGACAACCGCCCCTGCCGCAGGCCGACCATCCCGCGGACCTCCGCGTTCCGGTGCCGGGCAGGTGTCACCGCACCTAGAGTTGCCCCGTGGTCGAAGAGACGAGGAACAGCGTGGGCGGCGGTGCCGAGGTGCAGCACCTGGTGCAGGCCGGGCGCATCGGCACGGTGCACCTGCACTCCGCGGGAGCGCCCGCGCCCCGCCGGACCCCCTGTCAATTACCGCCGGAGATCGGGCACTTCGAGGACCGTGAGGAGGAGCAGTCCGCGGCCCTGGAGGCCGCTGAGGCGTGGCTCGACACCCAGTCCGCCGACCGGCCGCTGATCCTCGCGCTGACCGGCCTGTCCGGCGTGGGCAAGACCGAACTCGCCTTCCGGCTCGCCCGGCGCCTGCAGGCCCGCTGCCCCGACGGCGTGCTCTACGCCGACCTCGACGCCGACCGGCGCGCCGGCGCCGTCGACCTACACGAATCCCTGGGCCAACTGCTGCGCACCCTGGGCGTCGAACACGACTGGGTGGAGCGGTCGTTCGCCGCCCGCCGCGGCCAATACTGGGACGAGACCCGGCACCGCCGCCTGGTGGTCGTCCTGGACAACGTCCGCGGCTTCGAGGCGGAGGCTGCCCTGCTGTTGCCGTCCTCGCCCGGAAGCGTGGTGATCCTGGCGGGCCAACACCGCCTCGACGACCTCGAACCGGGCACGGCCGTCGAACTCCCGCTCCGCCCGCTCGCCGACGAGCACGCCGTACGGCTCCTGCTGCACACCGTCAACGATCCCGCCCTGACCGCCCGTCCGCAGACCGCCGCCGCGCTCGCCGAAGGGTGTGGCGGACTACCGGCCGCGCTACGGGTCGCCGGCCGTTGGGTGCGGCGCAACCGGCGGCGCGGCTGGACCCGCCTCACCACCGAACTCGCCGCGGAACTACGGGAGAAGGGGGTGCCGGACATCGAGCACGTCTGGGACACCGCATACGGGGACCTCACCCCGCAGGCCGGCGCCGCGTACCGACTCTTCGCCGCCCTCCCCGGTGTGGCCCTCTCCCCGGAAGCCGCCACCGCCCTCCTCGGCACGGGCCCGGACGCCGCCGCGGACGCGCTGGCCGAGCTGGAGCGGGCCGGCCTGCTCGACGCCGGCCCGGACCCGGACGCCGTGGACGCCCACCCGGACGGCGACGCCCCCGCCGAACGACTGCGGATGCACGACCTGGTCCGCGGCCACGCCCGCCGCCGGGCCGCCGACGGGACACCAAACGAGGCGGACGACGGGCGGCGTCGGCTGCTGCGCTGGCTGCTCCGCCAGGCCCAGCGCGCCGACCACGCGGCCGGCCCCCGGATGACCCTGGCCCCGCCCGCCGCCGCCCTCCCGGAAGCGCCTGACCTGGACTTCCCCGACGAGTCGACCGCCCGGCAGTGGTTGCACGCCGAGCGGCGGGTCCTGCACGCAGGGGTCCACCTGGCGTCCGCCGCCGGGCTGCACGCCGAGTCCTGGGCGCTGTGCGAGCCGCTGTGGACGCACCTCCTGGACCACCCCGGCAGCGCCGACCACATCGACTCCTTCCGCGTCGGCCGGGACGCCGCCCAACGCGCCGAGGACCTAAGGGCCACCATCCGGATGCGCTGCCAACTGGCGCGCCCGTTGTGGGAGTCCGAGCGGTACGAGGAGGCCGGGCGGGAGCTGGACGCCGCGGTGAGCGGCGCGGCCCTGCTCGGCACCGACGCGGCGGACCGCAAGCTGTACGCCTCGGCGCTCGAATTCCGCGGGCGGCTCCAGGCCGAGCAGGGCCACTGGGCCGCCGCCGTCCCCGACTACCAGCGCTCCGCCCGCATCCACGCGGAGCTCCCCAACCCCTACGGCGTGCTGCTGCTCGACTACCAGCTCGGGCAGGCGTGGGAGGGGCTCGGCGAACTCGACCGCGCCGAGGCGGAGTTGACCCGGGCCCACGAGGCGGCGCGGGAGCTGGGACGGGAGCGGATGACCGCGCGCACCGGCCTCGCCCTCGGGCGGGTGCTTGCGCGCCGCGGCCGCCCGGAGCCGGCCCGCGCGCTCTACGAGGCCGCCCTCGCCGGGGCCCGCCAACGCGGCTCCACCACGGAAGAGGTGCGGGTGCTGGACGCGCTCGCCGACCTCGCCGCGGAAACCGGGGACGATGCGGCGGCCGCCGCCCACCGGGAGGCCGCCCGCGCGGTCCGGGAACGGGCCGGCGGTCGCCGCCGCGACTGACCGCAACCGCCCGCCGGCCGCCCGCTCAGACCTCCAGGGCGGCCTCGTCCTCGGTGGCGGGCGCCAGCCGGGCGCGGTAACTCCGGCCACCGATCCGGCAGATGAGGGTAACGGGCCAGGTCGCCGCTGCCTCGGAGGTGGCGAGCCAGGCGTGGACGGCCGACACCACGGCGGCCGGATCGGGCCTGTGGACCCGACCGGCCTCCTCTTGGGCCGCGACCCGGACGGACAGCAGCGCCCCGCCCGGCCGGCGCAGCACGCAACGGTCGGCGGCGAGCAGCACGGCGGCGGTGCGGCGTCCCGGGTAGCGGGCGAGCGCATCGGCGGTCCAACCGCCCGCCGTCCAGGCGGCATCGCCGGATGCCGGGCGGGCGCGGCGGAAGAGCACCCCCGCCGACCGGGCGTGCCGGACGCCGGCGGCGTCCTCCTCGACGGCCAGGTGCCCCAACGGGCCGTCCCCGCCCGGCGGATGGCGCTCGACGGAGACCGTGGTGCCGTCGACCGTGGTACGGACCGCCCAGGCGACCGGCGCGGGGGCGGTGCAGCGCGGCGGCGGGAGCAGCCGGGGCTCGGCGGGCGTGGCAGGCGGGTCCAGCCCCAACTGCCCGTATACCGCGGCCCGCAGCCGCTCCAGTGCCCGTCCCCGCTCCGCGAAGGCGTCGTCGGCCAGCGCGCGGACGGACCCCGGGCGGTGCCCCGCGATGGCGGCGGCGAGGTCGTCGGGCGAGCGGAACGCGGGGACAGCGGCGAGCAGGCGCGCCATCGGGCTGCCGGGGAGCAGTTCCGCGCCGTCGTCGCAGACGGCGAGCAGCGGGCGGTCCAGGGCCGCGGCATACAGGGCCGTCGAGCCGTGATCGGTGAGCGCCGCGTCCGCGGCTACCAGGACGGCGGCCCACTCCTCGTAGGGACGGGGCACCAACAGCCCGCCGGCGACGGCCGGGGCGAGCCACTCGGTGAGGTCCAGGGTCCCGGTCTCGCTGCGGTCGTTGGGGTGCAGGACCAGCGCCACCTGGTAGGCGTCCTGCGGGAGTTCGGCGACGAGCCGGGCGGGGAGCCCGGGGTGCCGGGCGAGGAGGGACTCTGGCCCCCAGGTGGAGGTGAGGACGATCAGCCGGCGGTCGCCGGTGCCGAGCGCGGCCCGGTACCGCTCGCGCCGCCCCCGGGAGGCGAGCAGCCGGTCCAGGGTGGGGTCCCCGACGACGGCCGCGCGCGGCGCCGCGGCGGGACAGCGCGCCGCCAGCGCGGCGACCTGGTCGCCGTGGGCCAGTGCGTGCAGAGCGGCGAGCGGGGCGCCGTCCCGTATCAGGAACGTCGCGTCCAACCCGGAGGCGGAGTCCGCCGAGCCCTCCCCGGGGAGCGACTTGCCAAAGCCCGCGCCGTGCGGCAGCAGGACGAGCGGGCCGCGGAGCCGGTCCAGGTCGCCCTTGGGGCTGGCGGCGAGGACGAGGTCGTAGGAGGTCCGGACGGCGTCGTCCCACGGCACGAGCCGGGCCCCGGCCCCGTCCAGCGCGCCGAGCGCCTCGGTCGCGAAGGTGGAGCCGGGGACGAGGGTGAAGTGGCGCCGGATGCGCCGGTCACCGGCGAAGACCGGCAGCACGTCCAGGAGCCGGTGCAGCGCGACCGCCGAACGCACCGCGAACAACACCGACTTGCTGCCCGCTGCCCGCTGCCCGCTGCCCGCTGCCCGCTGCCCGCTGCCCGCTGCCCGCTGGACCAGCGTGCATCGTAGTGGCCTGGGGCGCCGCGGAGGGGGTTTTCGTGGAATGGGGGAGGGGGGCTTCGGGGGAGGCGGGCGGCGGCATGCGGCGATGGTACTCGTGGGGTTCCTGGGACGGCGAAGGGCCCGCGCCCACCCCGAAGCGGCGGTGTGCGCGGGCCCGGGAGCCGTCGTCGATCAGCCCAGCAGCTCGTAAGCCGGCAGGGTCAGGAAGTCGGCGTAGTCGGCGTCCAGGGAGACCTTCAGGAGCAGGTCGTGGGCCTGCTGCCACTTGCCGGAGGCGAAGGCTTCGTCGCCCAACTCGGCGCGGATGGCGGCGAGTTCGCGGGCGGCGATCTCCCGCACCAGGTCGGCGGTGACCTTGGTGCCGGCGTGCCCCTCCTCCGCGAAGACGACACCGGCGTCGACCCACTGCCAGATCTGCGAGCGGGAGATCTCGGCGGTGGCGGCGTCCTCCATGAGGCCGAAGATGGCGACCGCACCGAGGCCGCGCAGCCACGCCTCGATGTAACGGGTGCCGACCTGGACCGCGTCGACCAGACCCTGGTAGGTGGGCTTGGCGTCCAGCGAGTCGACGGCGATGAGGTCCGCGGCCGCGACCGAGACGTCCTCGCGGAGCCGGTCCTTCTGGTGGGGCTTGTCGCCGAGGACCGCGTCGAAGGAGGCGCGGGCGATCGGGACCAGGTCCGGGTGGGCGACCCAGGAGCCGTCGAAGCCGTCGCCGGCCTCCCGGTCCTTGTCGGCTCGGACCTTGGCCAGCGCCTTCTCGTTGGCCTCCGGGTCCCGGCGGTTGGGGATGAAGGCCGCCATGCCGCCGATGGCGTGCGCACCGCGCTTGTGGCAGGTGCGGACCAGGAGTTCGGTGTAGGCGCGCATGAACGGGGCGGTCATCGTCACCGCGTTGCGGTCCGGGAGGACGAACTTGGCGCCGCCGTCCCGGAAGTTCTTGACGATGGAGAAGAGGTAGTCCCAGCGGCCGGCGTTCAGGCCCGAGGCGTGGTCGCGCAGCTCGTAGAGGATCTCCTCCATCTCGTACGCGGCGGTGATGGTCTCGATGAGGACCGTGGCGCGGATGGTGCCCTGCGGGATGCCGACGTAGTCCTGGGCGAAGACGAAGATCTCGTTCCAGAGGCGGGCCTCCAGGTACGACTCGGTCTTCGGCAGGTAGAAGTACGGGCCCTTGCCGAGGTCCAGCAGGCGCTGCGCGTTGTGGAAGAAGTACAGGCCGAAGTCGACCAGCGCGCCGGGGACCGGGCGGCCCTCGAACTGGAGGTGGCGCTCCTCCAGGTGCCAGCCGCGCGGCCGCATCACGACGGTGGCGAGCTCCTCGGCCGGCTTGAGGGCGTAGGACTTGCCGGTGCGGGCGTCGGTGAAGTCGATCTTCCGCTCGTAGGCGTCGATCAGATTGAGCTGGCCGCCCACGACGTTTTCCCAGGTGGGAGCGGAGGCGTCCTCGAAGTCGGCGAGCCACACCTTGGCGCCGGAGTTCAGCGCGTTGATGGTCATCTTGCGGTCGGTGGGGCCGGTGATCTCCACCCGGCGGTCGTTGAGCGCGGCGGGCGCCTCGGCGACCCGCCAACTGTCGTCCGCACGGATCTCCGCGGTCTCGGGCAGGAAGTCCAGCGTGCTGGTCCGGGCGATTTCGGCGCGGCGCTCACCGCGGCGGGCGAGCAGCTCGTCCCGGCGGGGGGTGAACCGCCGGTGCAGCTCGGCGACGAAGGCGAGTGCGGCGTCGGTCAGGACCTCGTCCTGCCGCTCCGGGGTGTGGGCGGCGTCGACGTCGACGATGGCCAGCGGGGACGGCGCTGGTGCGGACATGTGCTGTCACTCCATTCAGCGGCGCTGCCTGGCGGCCGCCGGGGCACCTGGACGGCACCGGGTGCCGCCAGTTCCGAAATACGGTCGCGGGCGCCGTTCGGGTACAGGGCGCTTCTGACCAGTGGAGACTAGTTTCCTTATCGCGGAACTTCAATGGTTTGTTGACATCGAGATTCTCCGAGTCGACAGAAGTGGTGATCGAATGGCTCTCGGTGCCACCGTGGTCACTCTCCATTACCCCGCTCCCGGCGGACCTCCGCGACCTCCGTTTCCCGTCAACTTCCGCCCGCGGCGGGCGTTCTGCGCGTCCCGCCCGCCCGGCCGTCACTCCAACCGCGTCAGATCGTCCGGGGTGTCGATGTCGTACGGTTCGGCCACGTCGCCGCACTCGACGAGGGTCAGCGCGTCGGCGTGCTGCCGGAGGTAGGTCCGCGCCCCGCGGTCGCCCTCCGCGCTTGCCGCGACGTCGGCCCACCGGTCGGCGCCGAACAGCACCGGGTGCCCCCGCTCGCCCCCGTACGCCGCGGCGGCCAGCGCCCCCCGCCCCGTGGCGGCGGCCACCAGCCGGGCCACCGCGGCGGCCCCGATGCCGGGCTGGTCCACCAGGGACACCAGTACGGCGTCCGCCCTCGAACCGGCCAGCGCGGCCAGCCCCACCCGGAGTGAACTGCCCATGCCTGCCGCCCAGTTGGGGTTCACCGAGACGTGGTAGCCGGTCAGCTGTGCCCGCTCCCGTACGGTCTCGGCGGCCGCGCCCAACACGATGTGTACCGGGCCGCAGCCGCCGTCCCGTAGGACGCGGGCGGCATGCTCGACCAACGGGCGTCCCCGGTGGTCGAGCAGCGCCTTCGGTCGGCCCCCCAGCCGCCGCCCGCCGCCCGCGGCGAGCAGCAGCCCGGCCACCTTCCCCTCGGGCCGTGCGTTCCCCGCTTGCCCCCTGGCGTCTGCGCTCTCCCCTGGATGTGCCATGGCAACTGCTTACCTCATGGCGGTGCGCGGCGCCCCCGCGGCCCTGGTTCAGGCCGCGTCCCCCGATGTCCGCTGGCGCGGGATCCGCGGCCGCAGCCGGTCCCGGAGCTGGTCCGTCCGCTCGTCCGCGCGCCGGCGCTCGCTGACGTAACGGTGTATGTGCTCCTCGGTGATCTCGGACGCGTCGGTCAGGCCGTATGCCCGGCAGATGAGCTGGATGACGCTGATGTGCCGGGAGTCGGGGTCGGGGTTCGGGCCGGGGGTGGGGCCGGGGTTGGGCTCCATGGCGTTCTCCGATCCAGTGGTGCGGTGTTCCGGTGCGGTGCGATCCGGCGCTATGTCGATTCGGTGATATGCCGGATATTTCCACGGAAGGGAGAATGCTCCATCGCGTCGCGCCATACGCCTTGTACGGGATACGCCCACGCCAACGGGCGTCCTGGGGAACGCACGTGCTGACGCATGGTCAGGAAGTGGCCGGGTATTCGCGCGCGGGACGTGCGCGGCGCGCGCAGTGGCCGCGAGGGGCGGGAGGGGCGCGTGGGGGCGAGGTGAAGCCGGCCGTGGGGTAGGGGAATCGGAGATCGAGAGGCGAAAATCGGCCAGGGGAGACGGGTGGGGGAGAGGGGGCGAGGGGGGCCTCCCGATACCCCGGCGTGACGCGTAAGGGGGCTACGAGAACGGGCTGGTGTCCCGGCTTCGCGCCATGCGACGGGGTGGGCGCCCCGCCGGACCGGCCCACGGGCCGGTTTTTTGGCTCTGTGTATGGCGCGGGTGGCGCAGAGTGGCGTTAACTGTCCCCGCATCGCGGAACGGGCAACGGCCTTGGAGGGCGCCGTAGTTGTGGAACAGCTGAAGAGGGAAAGTCGTTCGGCCGGGGACGCCGGCGACCCGCGGGTGCGCGAACTGCGGACCGCGGTGGCCCGGCTCCGTCGCCAACTGGCCGCGCTCCCCGGCGAGTTACCGGACCGGCCGGCCGCCGACGAGGAACTGGCCGCGCTGGACGCGATGGTGAGCCACGGGCGGCCCGAGGTGGCCCGGCTGCGCCGCTCGCTGCTGCTGATAGCCGGGGCGGTGGGCTCGGTCAGCGCGCTGTCGCCGGCGCTGTCCGAGGTGCGGGAACGGATCGATCGCTTCGGGCGGTTACCGACGAGGTGAGGCGGCGCCGACGGGCCGCCCCACCCGGGCGTCACCCGGGCGTCTGGTTGGCCAGCGCCACCGACAGTTGGGCCGCCACGTCCTGCAGCACCGGGACGATCTTGTCGGTCGCGGCCTCCGTCACCCGGCCGGTCGGCCCGGAGATGGAAATCGCCGCGGAGGTGGGCGAGTTGGGGACCGGGACCGCCAGGCAGCGGACGCCAATCTCCTGCTCGTTGTCGTCCACGGCGTAGCCGAGGCGGCGGACGTCGGCGAGGGCGTCGAGGAAGCGCTCCGGGTCGGTGATGGTCTTCTCGGTCGCGGCGGGCATGCCGGTGCGGCCGAGCAGGGCGCGGACCTCCTCCGGCGGGTGGTTGGCCAGCAGCGCCTTGCCGACGCCGGTGGAGTGCGGCAGGACGCGGCGGCCGACCTCGGTGAACATCCGCACCGCGTGCCGGGAGGGCACCTGCGCGACATAGACGATCTCGTCGCCGTCCAAGAGCGCCATGTTGGCGGTCTCGCCGGTCTCCTCCACCAGGCGGGCCAGGAACGGCCGCGCCCAGGTGCCCAGCAGGCGGGAGGCGCTCTCGCCGAGGCGGATCAGCCGCGGCCCGAGGGCGTACCGGCGGTTGGGCTGCTGGCGGACGTAGCCGCAGGCGACCAGCGTGCGCATCAGCCGGTGGATGGTCGGCAGCGGCAGCCCGCTGCTGGCGGAGAGCTCGCTCAGGCCGACCTCGCCGCCGGCGTCGGCCATCCGCTCCAGCAGGTCGAAGGCGCGCTCAAGGGACTGGACCCCACCGCTGGCGCCTGCTGGTTTGGCATCGGCTGCGGAGGTGCTGGCGCTGGACGGCGGCACGTCGCGTTCCTTTCGGGGCGGGGTCGGATCGGTCTGAAGCTCTACGCCTTACGGGCGCCGGGCCCGACCGGAGCAGCCTACCGGTCGTGCCGCGCGGGCACACCGCGTACCGCACAGTCGTTCCCGCCGGTCAGCGCCCGTAAGGCCGGTGGGGCAGGCTCCTTGCGCAGATCTCTTGACGGTGCCAGTGGCCATAGCTACGTTCTGCTGCGCGAAACCTACTATCCATTCTGTGGAATCCTCCAAATTGCTGGAGCGTCATGCGCATTCTCGTCATGAACCCGAACACCACGGCTTCCATGACCGCTTCGATTCGCGCCACCGCCACCGCGGTCGCCGCCCCCGGCACCGAGATTCTCGCCACCGAACCCCTGTGGGGGCCCGAGTCCATCGAGGGGCACTTCGAGGGGTACCTCAGCGCCGCCGCCGTCCTGGATCGGCTCGCCACCCTGGACACCCCGTTCGACGCACTGGTCATGGCCGGCTTCGGCGAACCGGGCCGCGAGGGGGCGCAGGAACTGCTGGACGTCCCCGTCCTGGACATCACCGAGTCCGCGGCGCAGATGGCGCTGATGCTCGGCCACGCGTACGGCGTCGTCACCACCCTCGACCGCGCGGTACCGCAGATCCGGGACCGGCTGCTGACCGCCGGGCTGCTCCAGCGGTGCGCCGGCGTGCGCGGAAGTGGCCTGGGCGTCCTGGAGTTGGAGGAGGACCCCGAGCGGACCGTCGCGGTGATCATCGAGACCGCGCGCCAAGTGGTCCGGGACGGCGCGGAGGTGATCTGTCTGGGGTGCGGCGGGATGGCCGGGCTCCAGGAGGAGGTCGCGGCGGAGCTCGGGGTGCCGGTCGTGGACGGCGTCGCCGCCGCGGTGAAGTTCGCCGAGACGCTGGTCGACCTCGGGCTGACCACCAGCACGCAACGGAGCTTCGCGCCGCCGCGCCCGAAGGCCATCGGCTCCTGGCCGCTCAGTACCCACCTCGGGCTGTCGGACGCGGGAGACCGGGGGCGGCAACGGGACTCCGCCCGTAACAAGGATTTTTCGCGCAAGACATCAGGCATCTGATGACTCGTTCCTAAGCTCCACCCAACCTGCCTGGGAGGACACATGAGCACATCCCCGCAAGGCCGTCCGGGGCCACCGGACCCGCGGTTGTTCAACGAGGACCTCGCGCCGACCGCGAAGCGCAGCTGGGGCACGTACAGCGTCTTCGCGCTGTGGATGTCGGACACCCACGCGATCAGCAACTACGCCTTCGCCGCCAGCCTCTTCGTGCTGGGGCTGCCGGCCTGGGAGGTGTTCGCCGCGCTGCTCGCCGGCATCACGATCGTCTACTGGTTCATGAACCGGATGGGGCACGCCGGGCACCGCACCGGCGTCCCGTATCCGGTGCTGGCGAGGGCGAGTTGGGGCGTCTACGGCGCCAACGTCCCGGCGCTGCTGCGCGCGGTCATGGCGGTGGCCTGGTACGGCATCCAGACCTGGCTGGCCTCGACGGCCGTGGTGCTGCTGACGCTCCAGATCGCGCCGGGGCTGGATGCGTACAACCACAACTCGGTGCTGGGGCTGTCCACTTTGGGGTGGGTCGCGTTCATGGTGATGTGGGGGTTGCAGGCCCTGTTGCTGACGCGCGGGATGGAGTTCATCCGCAAGGTCCAGGACTTCGCGACCGGGCCGGTGGTCTGGCTGGTGGTGCTGGCGCTGGCGCTCTACCTCGTCATCAAGGCGCACGGCGACATCTCGCTGACCCGCAGCCTGACCGGGCTCGGCGCCGCCGCGCAGCTCCAGCAGAGCCTGATCGCGGTCAGCCTCACGGTGGCCACCTTCCTGACGCTGGTCCTCAACTACGCCGATTTCGCCCGCTTCACTCCCAGCCACCGCTCCTACCGACGGGGCAACCTGATCGGGCTGCCGGTGAACTTCACCGCCTTCGCGGTGGTCGCCGTCCTGGTCACCGCCGGCACCATCGCGGTCTTCGGCGAGGCGATCTACGACCCGGTGAAGGTGATCCAGAAGATCGACAACCCGGTCGTGACCGTCGTCGGCGCGCTCGCCTTCATCGTGGCCACCATCGGTATCAACGTCGTCGCCAACTTCGTCTCACCCGCCTACGACTTCGCCAACCTGCTGCCGAAGTACCTGGACTTCAAGCGCGGCGGCATGATCACCGCGGTGCTGGCGGTGCTGGTCCTGCCCTGGAAGCTGTACTCCTCGGCGTTGGTGATCCAGTACTTCCTGGGGGCGTTGGGGGCCTTCCTCGGCCCGTTGGTGGCGATCCTGCTCGTCGACTACTACGCGGTGCGGCGGGGGCGGATCGATGTCGATGCGCTGTTTTCGGCCGACGCCGCCGGCGCCTACTACTACCGCAGGGGCTACAACCCCAAGGCCGTGCTCGCGTTCCTGCCGGCCGCCGCGGTCTCCGCCGCGCTGGCGCTGATCCCCTTCTTCCACGCCGTGGCGCCGTTCTCCTGGGTCTTCGGGATGTCGGTCGCCGGGCTGCTCTACGCCGTGGTCTCGGGTCGCGAACGGGCCGCCGCCGGCACCGGGCCGATCCCGCAGGACATCATCCCGTCGCAGGTCAGGGCCGAGGCGCGGGAGACGACGACGGAACCGGCGCGGGCGGACGCGATCGCCGGCCCGGCCGCCGCACAGGGGTCTTGACGGGCCGGGTTTCGAAGTGAAAACTCGCTCAACAGATTGTTGAATTTCTGTATACCGGCGGTCCGCACCGGAATTCCCGGCTTCCGGGGATGTGGCTCGGGGCGGCACGGTCCGCGGCAGCCGTGCCCCGCGCGGGCCGACCGGCGACCATGAAGCAACGATATGGGAGGTACCGGGTGTCCGAAATAGAGCTGGTGCTGCGTTCCACTCGCGTCGTCACCCCGGAGGGGACGCGCGCCGCCTCCGTCACCGTCCAGGACGGCAGGATCGTGGCCGTCCTGCCGCACGACGCGGCGGCCCCGGCCGGGGCCCGGGTCACGGACCTCGGCGACGACGTCCTGCTGCCCGGCCTGGTGGACACCCACGTACACGTCAACGACCCCGGCCGCACCCACTGGGAGGGCTTCTGGACCGCCACCCGGGCCGCCGCGGCCGGCGGGATCACCACCCTCGTGGACATGCCGCTCAACAGCCTCCCGCCCACCACCACCGTCGCCCACCTCGACACCAAGCGCGCGGTCGCCCGCGCCAAGGCCCATATCGACGTCGGCTTCTGGGGCGGCGCCATCCCCGGCAACGTCAAGGACCTTCGCCCGCTGCACGAGTCCGGGGTCTTCGGCTTCAAGTGCTTCCTGTCGCCCTCCGGCGTCGACGAGTTCCCGCAGGTCGACCGGGAGCAACTGGCCGCCGCGCTCGGCGAGATCGCCGGCTTCGGCGGGCTGCTGATCGTGCACGCCGAGGACCCCGGCCACCTGGACGCCGCCCCCGAGGTGCACGGCCCCAAGTACGCCGACTTCCTCGCCTCCCGCCCCCGCGCCTCCGAGAACGACGCCATCGCCGGCCTGATCGACCTGGCCCGGAAGCTGGACGCACGGGTGCACGTGCTGCACCTCTCCTCCGGCGACGCGCTGCCGCTGATCGCCGCCGCCCGCGCCGAGGGCGTCCAGATCACCGTCGAGACCTGCCCGCACTTCCTCACCCTCACCGCCGAGGAAGTCCCGGACGGCGCCACCGAGTTCAAGTGCTGCCCGCCGATCCGCGAGGCCGGCAACCAGGACGTGCTCTGGCAGGGCCTGGCCGACGGCACCATCGACTGCATCGTCTCCGACCACTCGCCCTCCACCCCCGACCTCAAGACCCCCGACTTCGGCACGGCCTGGGGCGGCATCTCCTCCCTCCAGCTCGGTCTGCCCGCCATCTGGACCGCCGCCCGCGAGCGCGGCCACACCCTCGACGACGTGGCCCGCTGGATGTCCGCCGCCCCGGCGCGGCTCGTCGGCCTCGACGCCAAGGGCGCCATCGCCCCCGGCAAGGACGCCGACTTCGCCGTACTGGCGCCGGAGGAGACCTTCACCGTCGACCCGGTCGAGCTCCAACACCGCAATAAGATCACCGCCTACGCCGGGAAGACCTTCCACGGCGTGGTCCGCTCCACCTGGCTGCGCGGCCGGCAGATCAACGACGGCACCACCCTCGCCGAGCCCAGCGGCGAACTGCTCGAAAGGCCGCGCGCATGACCACCAGCGAGCTGCCCCGCTACACCGGCGACGCCAGCCCCTACGGGGGCGGCGACCCGTATGCCGACTACCGCACGCCGGGCGCGGCCGGCTTCCCCTTCTCCCACCTGCCCGACCTCGCCGACCGGCGGCTTGGCGCTGGCGTGCTCGCCGCCAACGACGAGTTCTTCGCCGAGCGGGAGAACCTGCTGCAGCCGGACCCGGCGGTCTTCGACCCCGAGCGCTTCGGCCACAAGGGCAAGATCATGGACGGCTGGGAGACCCGGCGCCGGCGCGGTGCCGACGGCGAACACCCCTTCCCCACCGACGACGACCACGACTGGGCGCTGATCCGGCTCGGCGCCCCCGGCGTGATCCGCGGCATCGTCGTCGACACCGCCCACTTCCGCGGCAACTACCCGCAGTCGGTGAGCATCGAGGGCGCCTGCGTCGAGGGCTCCCCCTCGCCGGCCGAGCTGCTCGCCACCGACGTCGCCTGGACCACCCTCGTCCCGCGCACCGTCATCGGCGGGCACGCCGCCAACGGCTTCGCCGTCCACGCCGAGCGCCGCTTCACCCACCTCCGGCTCAACCAGCACCCCGACGGCGGCATCGCCCGCCTCCGGGTCCACGGCGAGGTCGTCCCCGCGCCCCGCTGGCTCGCCGCGCTGGGCACCTTCGACCTCGTCGCGCTGGAGAACGGCGGCCGGGTCGAGGACGCCTCGGACCGCTTCTACTCCTCGCCGACCAACACCATCCGGCCGGGCCGCTCCCGCAAGATGGACGACGGCTGGGAGACCCGGCGCCGCCGCGGCAGCGGCAACGACTGGGTGCGCTACCGCCTCACCGAACGGTCCGTGATCCGCGCGGTGGAGATCGACACCGGCTACCTCAAGGGCAACGCCGCCGGCTGGGCCGCGCTCCTCGGGCGCGACGGCGAGGACGGCGAGTGGGCCGAACTGCTGCCCCGCACCCGGCTCCAGCCCGACACCGTCCACCGCTTCCTGCTGGACGACGCCCCGCCCACCACCCACGTCCGGCTCGGCATCTTCCCCGACGGCGGGATCGCGCGGCTCCGGCTGCACGGCTCGCTCACCGCGGAGGGAGCGGACCGGCTGGCCGCCCGGCACCGGCAACTGGCCCCAGACCAGGGCGACTTGGACGGCTGACCTGCCGGCGCGGGCGCACCGCGGCACGGCCCTGATGAGGCACCACCTCAGAACCCCAGCTGTCCATCAGGGCCGCCAGCCCGTCGCCGCCGCCCACGGCTCGGCGACCTCGGCCACCAGGTCCACCACCGGGTCCTTGGCGTCGGCGTACGCGCCGAGCTCGGGGCCCGGTGCGCCGACTCCCGCTTGAACCGCGCGTACGCCGGCACCGCCTCGTCCGTGATGCGGCCGCCGGCCCCCGCCACGACCACCGCCAGCGCCACCCGCCAGTGCACCGCCGTCAGCAGCGGCTCCGGCCGGCCCGCCGCCCCGCCCGCGCCGTCAACTTCGCCGCCCGCGCCGGCATTTCCCCGTCCGCCATCCGTGCCCCCACCGCCGGTCCTCCCCGCCGTGCTCCGTTCCGTCACGCCGGAAACGGATCACTCGTCCAGCGAGTTCCAGAACATCACCTCGTACGCCTGGAGGAGTTGCCCGTAGCGGTGCGCCCGCTCCGGACGCGCCTGACCGGTGTCCAGGCCCTGCTGCACCGCCGCCCGGGCCGCGGCCGCCACCTCCGGCGCCGGCTCGGCGAACAGCGCGAAGAAGTCGTCGGCCGCCGCGGGGAAGCCGTAGTGCTCCCGCAGCGCGGTGCGGACGGTGGCGCAGTAGCCGCCCCAGGCCGCGAAGTTGGCGGTGAGCGCGATCGCCGCGTCGGCCGGTTCGGCGGTCAGCGCCAGCCGGGCCGCGTACGACGGGAACGCCTGGCAGCCGGGGCGCGGCCGGTAGCCGGCGACGTCCCGGTCCGTGAGCGCGCAGGCGTCCGTCAGCCCGGCCAGCCGCACAAGGGCCCGGGACTCCCCCTCGGCGAGCAGGTCGAAGAAGTCCGCCACCGGCGGATCGCCGTCCGCGCGGCGCGCCAGGTGCTGGAAGCTGTGCCGGTCGGCGGCGATGACCTGGTGCTGCTCCAGGGCGAAGGCGGCGAACACCGTGCGCGGCGCCTGTCCCGCGGCGATCCGTTGGACGAGCCGGTTGGCGCCGTCCTCCGGGGCGAGCGCGCGGACCGCCTCCTCCAGGACGGTGGTGGCGGACATCGGGCGGGCCGGTCGGGCCATGGCGATCTCCTCTCATCAGGGGCGGTGCGGTGGCCAGTTCCTGGGCGGGCGCCGGCCACCAGGGGCGCGGACCGGGCCGGATCACCTCATTGCGCGCGCCGCCCCGCCAACGCCTCCCGGACGAAGGCGTCCAGCACCCCGTCGCCGACCACCACCGGGACCCGCTTCCCGTTCATGTCCACGTAGACGTGCGACTTCGCCCGGGCCACCAACCCCGGGATGCGCGCCCGTAGTTGCCGGGCCGACGCCCGCTTGCCCGTCCGGTTCACCTCGATCAGTCGCAGGGCCTCACGGGCCGCCACGCCCCAGTCCCGGGTGGCGTCCAACCAGGGCGCGCACTCGCGGACGAAGCGGTGGTCGGCGAGCCGGCCGCGCAGCACACCGGGCGCGTCCCGCAGTTCGCGCAGCACCGCGTCCAGTCGCCGCGCCCCGCCGCCCCTACGGAACTGGGCCAGGGCGGCGGCCAGTTCGGGCGCCTGGTGCGGGTTGATCCCCGAGGCGTAGTTGACGTCCGCGAAGGCGCGCAGGGCGCGGGCGGTGCGGGCGTCGCCGCCGGCCAGCTCCGCGATGGCGCGGTCCCAGGAGGCCCGCGCGTCGTACGCCCGGTCGTTCCAGGCGTAGTCGGCGGCGGTGGCCAGGGCCAGTTCGGACGCGGCGGGTTGGATCATCGGGTTCGCGGTGAACCCGGCGAGCCGGGCCGGCAGTCCGCGGCCTCGCCCGTTGAGCGGCCCGAGCATCAGCCGCTTGGTGACGTAGTCGTTGACCGGGTAGTTGTCCCAGAGCAGGATCGGGTGCCCGAAGAGCCTGCGGGCCTGCTGGGCCTGCGCGGCGCCGATGGTGGGCGCGAGCACGCCCACGCCCGTCCACTCCACCAGGACGTTGTGGTCCAGTTGGGCGGCGAGCGCGGCCTTGTACGGGGTCGCCTTGAGGTCGTGGTACTCGGTCGGCACCATCTGGAGCGGCCGGGCGCCCGGATGGCGGGCGATGAACTCCCGGTTGACGCGGTTGAGCAACTGGGCCTGGGCCCTCCCGGCCGCACCGCCGCCGGTCCCGAACTTCCGCCGGTCCGCGGCGCAGTGCCAGGTGGTGTAGCTGATGTCGTCCAACGGCACCGCGAAGGTCCGCACCCCGATGTTCCACAGGGTCGCGAACTTCCCCGTCAGCGCCCGGACGTCGGCGTCCGAGCCGTAGCAGACGGACAGCCCGGGGGAGAGCGCGTAGGTGAACTCCACGTGCCGGGCCCGGGCCCGGTCCACCAGCTCCTTGATCTGGGCCAGTTGGCGCGCCGGATAGGGGTCGCGCCACTTCTGCCGCAAGTAGGCGTCGTTCTTGGGGGAGTAGACGTAGAGGTTCATCTTGTGCCGGGCGGCGAAGTCGAGTTGGTCGAGGCGGGCGGCGTGCGACCAGGGGGTGCCGTAGAAGCCCTCGACGACGCCGCGCAGCCGGGTCGCCGGCCAGTCCCGTACGACGGTGCCGCGCACCCGGACGCCCGGCCGGGCGCGGTGTGGCAGCAACTGGGCCAGCGTCTGGGCGGCGTAGTAGGTGCCGGCGGCGTCCCTGCCGGCCAGCGCGATCCGGTCACGGCCGGCGGCCAGCGCATAGCCTTCCGCGGGGAGCCCAGCGGCGCCGTGCGCCCCCAGTTCCTTCAGGGCGCGGTCCGCGCCCGGCCCGCCCACGTAGACGGTCAGCCGCCCGCTCCCGGGGACGGCCCGCGGCTCCCGTACGACGCGTCGGGCGCCGGCCGCCCTCAGGGACCGCGCCACCAGGGCCAGCGCCTGGGCGTCGGTGCCCCGTTGGGCGACGAGGGCCACGGTCGGGGTGACGGTGAGGAGGTCGCCGCGGTCGTGGACGGAGCGCGGGACGGGGGAGAGGGCGGCCGTCGCGGAGCCGTCCCTGGCGTCGTCGACCGTCCGGGACGGCGCGGCGCGGGACGGCCCCGTACCCGTCAACGGGAGCGTGGCGAGGGCCACCGCGAGGGCGGCGACGGCGGCGGTGCGCGTCCGGTGCATCCTTCGGTCCTCCTCGGTGCGGCGGGGCTCTCCGAGGAGTGTGCTGCGTGCCGCGCGCCCGGGGAACGCCGCCGGGCAGGGCGCGGCACCAGGGTTCACCCGATCGCGGGTCGGGCCGAACTGGCCCGCGACCGCGGCCAGGCCCTGTCGTCAAACTCCCGCCTGCCGTTCGGCGCCCGGAACGCGCCCCCACCCTCGAACCAGCCCCGCGCGGCTCGGGCGGGGGGACCCCCGTCGCCGCACCGGGCGACGACCCCAGTACGTCCAGTACAGGGGCCGCCGCCCGGCACGCCGAGAGCACGCACCGACCACCGCCCGGCCCGCCCTCCGGGCGAACGACGGGAGTTTGACGACAGGACCTAGGCCCGGTCCGATGGGTCAGGGGCGGACCGGCCCTAGCGGTTCTTGGCGATCAGTACCAGCAGGCTCATGAAGGCCAGCAGCGCGTGGGTGGCGACGACGTAGATGAAGACCCGGACGTACACGCCGCGCGGTGGCTTGTTCTCGACGTAGCGGCGGGAGGTCGGGGCGTCGGGCGTCGACGGGGCGGGGGTGGTGTCGTCGGGCATGGCGGATCGACCTTCCCTTCCGGAACGGTGAAGTGGACGGTGGCGGGCGAGCGGGCGGCCGGGGCGGGCTCAGCCCCCGCGGCGGTGCGGGGCGCCGCCGCCGAGGCACAGCTCGGCGGCGCCGCTCTGGAGCAGGGTGTGCACGAACAGCAGCTCCGCCCCGCCGGGCGCGGCGGCCGCCAGTCGGTGCGGGGTGAGCGAGTCGAAGTGCGCGGCGTCCCCCGGGTCCAGCACGTGTACCGCCTCGCCGAGGGTCAGCCGCAGACGGCCGTTGAGGACGTAGAGCCACTCCTCGCCGGGGTGCACCCGGACCAGGTCGCCCTGTGCCCGCTGCGGCACGTGCACCCGCAGCGCCTGCATGGCGCGTCCGGCGCCGCCCACGGTCCAGTACGTCCAGCCGCCGGCCTCCGAGGGCTCGGCGCGGCCGGCCCGCAGGATCGGGTCCCGCTCCGGGGCGGCCTCACCGAGCAGGTCGGATACCGTGGTGCCGTACGTCCTGGCCAGCGCCAGCAGCATCGGCAGCGACGGCTGTCGCAGGCCGGTCTCCAGCCGCGACAGGTGCGCGGGCGACAGTCCCACCCGTTGGGCCGCGGTCTCCAGCGTGAGCCCGTTGCGCCGCCGCAGGTCGCGCAGGCGCGGGGCGACGGTGGACAGCTCCTCCGGGGCGGGGCCGGAGGGCTCGTCGGGGAGCTCGGTCATGCTTCCGGTATAGGCCAGTCTTCGCCTCAGAGGCAAAAGTTTTGCCTCTGAGGCAAAAAGCCGGCGAGCGTTTCAGCCGCCCGTCAGGCGACGTCCTGGGGGTACCAGCGCAGCTCGACGGTGTCGCCGTCCGGGTCGGCGACGTAGAGGGGCCGCGGCCAGGCGTCCACCCGGACCGGCTCCAGGTCGAGCGGCCCGCAGGAGAAGTCCCACGAGCGCTCGATGTCTTGCACCTTGAGCGCCAGAGGGGCGAAGTCCCTGACGCGCACGGGGAGTTCCTCCTGAGAAGTGGTGGGGTGGCGTGGGGGTGGCGGGTGGTGGGCAAAAGGGGGCGCGTTGCGGTGGCGGTGCGGTATCCGTGTGAACTCCCGGGAAACTTCGGCTCCTTGGGATTGACAGGATCATGTCTACGCGCGTCATTCTGGTGCGCATGAGAATCCCCCCACGGATCACCCGTATCGGCGCCGTTGGCGCCCTCGCATCGGCCCTCCTCCTCGGCGGTACGGCGGTCGCCGCGACGCCCGCCGCCCCGGCCCACCACGCCGCGGTCCACGCCGCGGCCGTCCATGTCAACTCGGTCGGCAAGGTCTGCAATTCCCAGTTGCCGTCCCAGGCGCACGACACCCTCGACCTGATCGCCAAGGGTGGCCCGTTCCCGTACCCGAAGGACGGCACGGTCTTCGACAACCGCGAGGGCGTCCTGCCGTCCCAGAGCAAGGGCTACTACCACGAG
This sequence comes from Streptomyces sp. NPDC057743, assembly GCF_042798755.1. Taxonomy (NCBI): domain Bacteria; kingdom Bacillati; phylum Actinomycetota; class Actinomycetes; order Kitasatosporales; family Streptomycetaceae; genus Streptomyces; species Streptomyces sp. NPDC057743. The sequence goes on along the minus strand of NZ_JBHVJX010000019.1, from coordinate 92,632 downwards.
TACACCGTGGTGACGCCCGGTTCGCCGGACCGCGGTGCCCGGCGCATCGTCACCGGCGAGCAGAAGCAGGAGGACTACTACACCTCTGACCACTACAAGACGTTCAACCTCGTCGACTTCAGCTGCTGAGGCTGAGGCGGCGACGCCCGCGCGGGCGGAACCCACGGCGGCCGGGGTGCTCAGGCACCCCGGCCGCCGTCGTGCTCCCCAACGCCCCCGGTCCCGCCGGCCACTTCCCGCACTCCACCGCCCATTCTCGGCAGAAGGGGCGCACGGGGGCGCACCCCGAGAGAGGATTGTCAGTGGTTGCCGGTAGCGTTTCGGCAGAAACGAGGAATGGGCGGGTATCGGCGGCATACGGGCCATGAGCGGTCAGCCGACGCGGCACGCCCCGAAAGTGCTGGGTCTGTCGTGAGCCGCGTCACAGCGGCGAGGGCGTCCAAGAAGAAGGAAGGACGGCGAACTGCCGTGTATCGCTGGGAGATCACCCGGGCCGCACTGGCGCAGCGCGTCTTCGCCATCGTCCGCAGCAAGACGTACGACGAGGCGAGCGCCACCGCCGACACCTTGCTCTCGGCCGGTATCACGAGCCTGGAGATATCCCTGACCACGCCGTTCGCCCTGGAGGCGGTCACCACCCTCTCCCGCGAGTTGGGTGATGACGCGGTCATCGGCGCCGGCACGGTCCTTGACGCCGCGTCGGCCCGGATGGCGGTGGACGCCGGCGCCCGCTTCCTGGTCGCCCCCAGCCTGGACGCCTCGGTCATCCACACCGGCCACCGCTACGGCGTCCCGGTCTTCGCCGGCGTCTCGACGCCCACCGAGATCGTGCGCGGCCTGGAGTTGGGCGCGGACGCCCTCAAGCTGTTCCCGGCCGCCGGTCATCACCCGTCCTGGGTCCGCGACGTCCGAGCGGCCCTGCCGCAGGCGCCGTTGGTGCCCACCGGCGGGGTCACGCTGGAGACCGCCCCGGAGTGGATAGCGGCCGGCGCGGTCGCCGTCGGCATGGGCTCCGCCCTCTCGGAGGGCGACCGGGAGACGGTCGGCAAGCGCGCCGCCGACCTCCTGGCCCGGCTCGCCGACGCGGTGCCGGAACAGCCCGGCGACGACGGCGCGTTGGACCCGTACGGGGCCTGACGGGGGGCGAGGGGGCTGGCGCGGCCTGACGGGGGGGAGAGAGACGGGCGGCTTCGCGGGCGCCGGGCGGTCGTCCCACGGGCCGGGCGGGGGCTTCACCCGGCCGTCGCGCTCTGCCACCCTGAGCGCTCCGGCCACCTGATCAGGAGTCAGCCCACGATGAAGCGCGCCGCGATCCTCCCCGCCCTCGCCTGCCTGCTCGCCCTCACCGCCGCGGCCCCGGCGGCGTCCAACGCCCCCGCCCCGGCCGCGGGCACCGCCACCGCGGCCGGTGCCCAGCGCGACCGGCAGCGGCCGGCCACGCTCCTGGACGCCGTCCCGCGCCGCGGGGTGCTGCGGGTCTGCACCACCGGCGACTACCGCCCCTTCAGCTACCGCGACCCGGCCACCGGCCAGTACCGCGGCGTGGACATCGACATGGCCCGAGACCTCGCCAAGAGCCTGGACGCCACGGCCCGTTACACCCCGACGACCTGGGGTGGACTGGTCGGCGACCTGACATCCGGCCGCTGCGACATCGCCATGGGCGGCGTCTCGATCACCCTGGCCCGGGCCCGGTCCGTCTACTTCAGCGAGCCGACCCGCACCGACGGCAAGACCCCCATCGTCCGCTGCGCCGATCAGGACTCGTACCGGACACTGGACCAGATCGACCGGCCCGGCACCCGCGTCGTGGTCAATCCCGGCGGCACCAACGAGCAGTTCGCCCGCGCCCACCTCAAGCGCGCCACCCTCATCGTCCACCCGGACAACACCACGATCTTCGACGAGATCATCGCCGGTCGCGCCGACGTGATGATGACCGACGCCAGCGAGACCCGATACCAGGCCAAGATCCACCCCCAACTGTGCGCGGTCCACCCGGACAAGCCGTTCACCTTCTCCGAGAAGGGCTATGCGCTGCCCCGCGGCGACGACCAGTTCAAGGCGTATGTGGACCAGTGGGTGCACCTCGCCACGCACGACGGGACGTACCGGAAGTACGAGGACGCCTGGATGAAGTAGGCGGGCGAAGGAGGGGGCGCGGGCCGGTAGTTGGCGGCCGGCAGGGGGGGGAGTTGGCCGGAGGGTTTGATTCCGGTCGGCCGGAATCAAACCCTCCGACCCGTCAGTCAGTTGGCGGGCGGCGGTGCCCCAGGACGTTGACCACCCGCCCGTCCGGGTCCTCGACGAAGAAGCGGCGCACGCCCCACTCCTCGTCCCGCAGCGGGTGCACGATCCGCGCGCCGGACGCCCGCACCGCCTCGTACACCGCGTCCACGTCCCCGACCTCGATGCTCAGGTCGGGGACGACCGGCGCGGTCGCGTCGTGCGTCAGGAAGGAGAGTTGCGCGGCGGGCTCGGTGGGGGAGGCCAGCGTCATCACCCAGCCGTGGTTCATCGCCTCCTCCAGGCCGAGCAGACCATAGAAGGCCCGGTGGCCGGCGATTGCCTCGGGGGCATTGCCCTCGGCGAGGCGGAGGTTGGGGACGATGCGGCGTACGGACACGGGGCGGCTCCTTCGTGGCCGGGGCGACGGGCCTACGGGGCCGGCCGGTTGACGGGATGCTACGCCGACGGCCCGACCCGCCGGACCGCCTCGACGGCGTCGCGCAGCGCGGTCCGGTGGTCGTCCGCGCGCCAGGCCAGCGCCAGTTGACTGGGCGACAGGCCGGTCACGGGGCGGGCGACCACGCCGGGGCGCCGGTAGATCGCGGCGTTCCCGGCGGCCAGGAGGACCACGCCCAACCCCTCCTCCACCGCCTCGAACGTCTCGTCCGCACCGGCGACCACGGCCCCGATCCGCACCGGCCGGCCGCCTCGCTCGTCCGTCGCGAGCCAGTGGTCGCGCAGCGCGCCCGCGCTCTCCGGGAGCGCGAGGAACGGCTCGTCGAGCAGCTCGGCGAACGGGACCTCGGCGGCGTCCGCGAGCCGGTGCCCGGCCGGCAGCGCCACCCATCGCGGCTCGGTGGCCACCACCTCGACGGCGCACGCCTCCTGGCCCGGGAACGGCAGCCACAGCAGCGCCAGGTCGGTACTGCCGTCGGCGAGCCCGGCGGTGCCGTCGTCCCAGGGGACCTGCCGCACCCGTATGCGCCAGTTGGGGCGGCGCTCGGCGAACTGCGCCCGGATGGCGGGGAGGAGGCCGCGGCCCACACTGGTGGAGACGCCCAGGGTCAGCACCGCCGACGCGGCGGCCGCCGCGTCGCTCACCGCGCGTTGGGCCTCGTCCCAGAGGCCGAGCAGCTCCCGCGCCCGGGGGAGCAGCGCGGCGCCGGCCTCGGTGAGCGTCACGGTGCGCCGGTCGCGGTGGAAGAGGCGGACCCGCAGGCCCGTCTCCAGTTGGCGGATCTGCTTGCTGAGCGCCGGCTGCGAGATGAACAGCCGCTCGGCGGCCCGGGTGAAGTTCAACTCCTCGGCGGTGGCAAGGAAGTAGCGCAGATCGCGAAGGTGGGCGTCCATAACCCTTGGCTATCAGAAAAGACCTTGGACGGGGAGCGGAATTCGGCCGCAAGATCACTGCATGGACTCCCCCTCGAAGCCACAACTCGCCGCAAACCAGCCCTCGTTGGGCATGGATCCGCTCACCGCTGCGGCCCCGGGTGCCGCCGGTACGGCACCCCGCAGCCGGTGGGGGCGCCTGGTCGCCACCGTCGTGGTGACCATCGCGGCCGTCACCCCCGGCCTGATGGCGCCCGCCCTCGCGGCGCCCGTCCAGCGCTCGCTGCACCTGACCGGCACCGCCTTCGGCGCGGCCGTCACCTGCTTCTTCGCCTTCACCGCGGTGGGCGCCCCGGTGGCCCGCCGGATCGTGCCGCGGATGCCCGTCCGGGCCGTGCTCGGCGGCGTCGCCCTGCTGGCGGCGGCGGTGCTCGCCGGCCTGGCGCTGGTCGGGCAACTGTGGCAGCTGTGCCTGCTGTTGGCGCTCGCCGGGCTCGGCAACGCCTTCACCCAGCCGGTCGCAGCCCGGGTGATCGCCACCGACATCGCGCCCAGTCGACACTCCTTCGCCGGCGGCCTGTTCGGCGCCTCGCTCGGCGCCGGGCCGTTCCTGCCCGGGCTGTTGGTGACGTTGGTCGCGGCGCCGCACGGCTGGCGGCCCGCGCTGTGGACGGCGGCCGGGCTGGCCCTGCTGACGCTGATCGCGGCAGCGCTGGCCCGCCCGGCGAGAGTTGGGGCGGGCGAGGCGGAGCGGACGGCCGTCGCGCCGACCGGTCGGGCCACCGCCGGGCCTTCGTCGCGCACCGTCGGCCGGGTGGTGGTCGCCTGGAGCCTCGCCGCGGCGCTGGCGACCATCGGCAGCAACGTCGGCTCGGCCTACTTCATCCAGATCGGCACCGCGTCGGGGTTCTCCCCGGCCACCGCCGGCACGCTCCAGATGCTGGCCAGCCTGCTCGGCGTCGCGGTGCGCCTTTGCTCGGGCGGCCTGGCGGACCGGGCGCCGCACCGCATCCCGTGGACCGTCACCGTGATGATGCTCACCGGCACCGCCGGGCTTGCCACCATCGTCGCGGGCACCCCGGTGGCGTTCCTGATCGGCGCGCTGCTCGCGGTGGCCGGCGGCTGGGGCTGGACCGGGCTGCTGCTCGCCGCCACCATGCGACTGCTGCCGGGGGAGAGCGCCCGGGCCGGGGCGGCGATGCAGGGCGGGCTGTTCGCCGGCGGCGCCGTCGGGCCGCTGTCGTTCGGGGCGCTCTCCGGCCACTTCGGCATCCCGACGACGGTCGGCATCGCCGCGGTCGGCCCGCTGTTGGGCGCGCTGCTGCTGTTCGTCGGCATCCGGGCGCTCGTCAAGGACACGGCGGGCCGGCCGGCCACGGACGCACCGGACCCCGCGGCGGCCATACGGGCGGACGACCTCCGCGAGCGGTGACCGCCCGCCCGCGACCGGCCAGGTATTCCGCACCCTCCCCCGCCCCCACCCCGGAGCGCCCGATGCCGCCCACTGCTTCCGCCTCTGCCCCCGTCTCCCTCGTCACCGGCGCCACCCGCGGCATCGGCCGCGAGGTGAGCCGCCAACTCGCCGAGCGCGGCCACACCGTGCTGCTCACCGGCCGCGACCCGGACGCCACCCGGCGGACGGCCGAGGAGCTGCGCGCCGCGGCCCGCCCCGGCACCGTCGACCTGCGCCCGGTGCCCCTGGACGTCACCGACGACCGCAGCGTGGCGGGCGCCGCCGCCGAGGTCGCCGACGCCTTCGGCCGGCTGGACGTGCTGGTCAACAACGCCGGGATCAGCTACGACACCTGGCAGCGGGCCGTCACCGCCGATCTGGCGGTGGTGCGCGAGGCGGCCGAGACCAACCTCTACGGGCCGTGGCGGATGGCCCTCGCGTTCGCGCCGCTGCTGCGCGCCTCGGCCCACCCCCGGCTGGTCAACGTCTCCAGCGAGGCCGCCTCGCTGACGAACATGGGCGGAGGCACCCCCGCGTACTCCGCCTCCAAGGCCGCGCTCAACGCGCTGACCAGGATGCTCGCCGCGGAACTCCGGGCGGACGGGGTGCTGGTCAACGCGGTCTGCCCGGGCTGGGTGGCCACCGACATGGGCGGCGCCGGCGGCCGCCCGGTCGCGGAGGGCGCGGCCAGCGTCCTGTACGCGGCGACGCTGCCCGACGACGGGCCGACCGGCGGCTTCTTCCGCGACGGCCGCCCGCTGCCCTGGTAGGCCGGGCCGCACGACACGGGCTTACGGGCAGCGCCTTCCGGCCCTCCGACCCTCGACCGACCGCCCATGTCCGGACAATGTGACCTCCGGGCTTCCCGTCATCTGTGCGGCCGGATACGCTCGCGAGCGTGGGGAAACGCGATACAGAAGCCGCGGGCGCCGAGGGCCCCGTCCAGTTCAGCGTGGACCGGAACAGTCCGGTCCCGTTGTATTTCCAGCTCTCGCAGCAGCTGGAGGCGGCGATCGAGAACGGCCGGCTGGCCCCCGGCAGTCTGCTCGGCAACGAGATCGAGCTGGCGGGCCGGCTCGGCCTGTCCCGGCCCACCGTGCGCCAGGCGATCCAGTCGCTGGTCGACAAGGGCCTGCTGGTCCGCCGTCGCGGCATCGGCACTCAGGTCGTGCACAGCCAGGTCAAGCGCCCGCTGGAGCTCAGCAGCCTCTACGACGACCTGGAGGCGGCCGGGCAGAAGCCGGCCACCCGCGTCCTGCTGAACACCACCACCGAGGCGGACGCCAAGGTCGCCGCCGCCCTGGGGGTCGCCGAGGGCACGGAGGTCGCCCTGGTCGAGCGGCTGCGGCTGACCCACGGCGAGCCCGTGGCCCATCTGCGCAACCACCTCCCCCTCGGTCTGCTGGGGCTGGCGACCGCCGACCTGGAGGAGACCGGCCTGTACCGCCTGATGCGGGCCGCCGGCATCACCCTGCACAGCGCCCGGCAGGCCGTCGGCGCCCGCGCGGCGACCGCCGAGGAGGCCGCCCGGCTCGACGAGCCCGAGGGGGCGCCGCTGCTCACGATGGAGCGCACCACCTTCGACGACACCGGACGCCCGGTGGAGTTCGGCTCACACGTCTACCGCGCGTCCCGTTACGCCTTCGAGTTCCAGCTGCTGGTCCGGCCGTGAGGCGCGAGGCCGTACGGTAAAGGGCGGCCCGGGACCCCCGTGGCCCGTCGCCCCAGTGCGTACCATCCGGCACCGGCCCCCTACGGCCGGGCCCCATGAATCGGTACAGAACGCCGGTAACGGATACTTGGTCGGTTGCCCGGCCCGGTCGCCCGGCGCCGCGGCGACACCAGAGAAGACCCGGGACAGCGACAAGAGCGGGAGAGGCGTTTCCTCGTGGCAAGGGTTGGAAGAAGAGGACGCGTCGTGGGCGCCGTGCTGGCAGCGGTGCTCGGCGTCTCTTTGGCGGGGTGCAGCAGCACCGGCGGCAAGCGCGCCGAGGAACGCGCGGCGCAGGCCGCCGGCGGCAAGGCCGCCGTGCACACCCCCCGGTGGACGTTCGCGATGGTCACCCACTCGGGAGACGGCGACACCTTCTGGGACATCGTGCAGAACGGCGCCCAGCAGGCCGCGGTCAAGGACAACATCAACTTCGTCTACGCGCACGACAAGGAGGCCCAGCGGCAGAGCCAGCTCGTGCAGTCCTACATCGACCAGAAGGTCGACGGACTGATCGTCTCGCTGGCCAAGCCGGACGCCATGAAGGACGTGGTGCGCAAGGCCGAGAAGGCCGGCATCCCGGTGATCACGGTGAACTCCGGCGCTGCCGAGTCCAAGGCGTTCGGCGCGCTGACCCACATCGGCCAGGACGAGACGGTGGCCGGCGAGGCGGTCGGCGACGAGCTGACCAAGCGCGGGAAGAAGAAGGCCCTGTGCGTCCTGCACGAGCAGGGCAACGTCGGTCACGAGCAGCGCTGCGACGGCGCGGCGAAGACCTTCAAGGGCGCTCTGCAGAAGCTGTACGTGGACGGCACCAACATGCCCGACGTGCAGGCGTCCATCGAGTCCAAGCTCCAGGCCGACCCGTCGATCGACGCCGTGGTCACGCTCGGCGCGCCGTTCGCCCCCACCGCCGTCCAGGCCAAGGAACAGGCCGGCAGCAAGGCCGAGATCGACACCTTCGACCTCAACGCCCAGGTGGCGAACGGCCTGAAGGACGGCTCCCTGGGCTTCGCCGTCGACCAGCAGCCCTACCTCCAGGGCTACCAGGCGGTCGACCTGCTGTGGCTCTACAAGTACAACTCCGATGTCCTCGGCGGCGGCAAGCCGGTGCTCACCGGACCCCAGGTGATCACCAAGAAGGACGCCGCCGCGCTCCAGGAGTACACGAAGCGGGGGACCCGATGAGCGCCGCCGACGCACCCACCCGGCAGCCCGCCCCGACCGGGGGCCCCGGCGACGAGCGGCTGGTGCACCGCTCCCTGGCCCGCCGGCTGATGAGCCGCCCCGAGCTCGGCTCGGTGGTCGGCGCGATCGCCGTGTTCCTCTTCTTCTCGCTGATCGCCGAGCCGTTCCTGCGGCCCGCCAGCCTCTCCACCGTCCTGTACGCGTCGTCCACGATCGGCATCATGGCCGTCCCGGTGGCGCTGCTGATGATCGGCGGGGAGTTCGACCTGTCGGCCGGCGTGATGGTGGTCAGCTCGGCGCTGGTCTCGTCGATGTTCAGCTACCAGATGACCGCCAACACCTGGGTCGGCGTCGGGGTTTCGCTGTTGGTCACCCTCGCTATCGGGGTCTTCAACGGGGTGTTGCTGACCCGGACGAAACTGCCCAGCTTCGTCATCACACTGGGCACCTTCTTCATGCTCACCGGCCTCAACCTCGGCTTCACCAAGCTGATCAGCGGCACCGTCTCGACCAAGTCGATCGCCGACATGGAGGGCTTCGACTCCGCCCGCGCGCTCTTCGCCTCGCATCTGACCCTCGGTGGCGTGGACATCCAGATCACCATCCTGTGGTGGCTGGCGCTGGTCGCGGTCGCCACCTGGGTCCTGCTGCGGACCCGGGCCGGCAACTGGATCTTCGCGGTGGGCGGCAACGCGGACGCGGCCCGCGCGGTCGGCGTCCCGGTCACCCGCACCAAGATCGGCCTCTACATGGGCGTCGCGTTCTGCGCCTGGATCTCGGGACAGCACCTGCTGTTCTCGTTCGACGCGATCCAGTCCGGCGACGGCGTCGGCAACGAGTTCCTCTACATCATCGCGGCGGCGGTCGGCGGCTGTCTGATGACCGGTGGCTTCGGCTCGGCGATCGGTGCCGCGGTCGGCGCGCTGATCTTCGGCATGGCCAGCAAGGGCATCGTCTACGCGCAGTGGAACCCGGACTGGTACAAGTTCTTCCTCGGCGTGATGCTGCTGCTCGCCACGCTCCTGAACGCCTGGGTCCGCAAGCGCGCGGAGGACAAATCATGACGGCCCTCGTCGAACTCGATGACGTCAGCAAGTTCTACGGCAACGTCAAGGCGTTGACCGGGGTGTCACTGGAGGTGCACGCGGGCGAGATCACCTGCGTGCTCGGCGACAACGGCGCCGGCAAGTCCACCCTCATCAAGATCATCGCGGGGCTGCACCAGCACGACGCCGGCGCCTTCCGCATAGAGGGCGAAGAGGCCCGGCTCGGTTCCCCGCGCGAGGCCCTGGACCGTGGCATCGCCACCGTCTACCAGGACCTGGCCGTGGTGCCGCTGATGCCGGTGTGGCGGAACTTCTTCCTGGGCTCCGAACCGACCATCGGCGTCGGCCCGTTCCGCCGGCTCGACGTCCGCACCATGCGCGAGACCACCCGCGCCGAGCTGCTGCGGATGGGCATCGACCTGCGCGACGTCGACCAGCCGATCGGCACCCTCTCCGGCGGCGAGCGACAGTGCGTCGCGATCGCCCGCGCCGTCTACTTCGGCGCCAAGGTCCTCGTCCTGGACGAGCCGACCGCGGCGCTCGGCGTCAAGCAGTCCGGCGTGGTGCTCAAGTACGTCGCGGCCGCCCGGGACGCCGGTCTCGGCGTGGTGTTGATCACCCACAACCCGCACCACGCCTACCTGGTCGGCGACCGCTTCGTGCTGCTCAAGCGCGGCACCATGGCCGGCAGCCACCTCAAGTCGGAGATCGCGCTGGAGGAGCTGACCCGGCAGATGGCCGGCGGCAGCGAGCTGGAACAGCTCAGCCACGAGCTGTCCCGCTCCGCCCCCGCGGAGTTCCCCGGGGGTCACCGGCCCGAGTGAACCCGTGCGCGCCCCGCGCCGACTCCTGGCCGGTGTGGGGCGCGCAGCCCGGCACCGCGGTGCGCCGGACGGCGCGGGTGATGCACAATCGCACCGGACCATCCAAGGAGGCCCCCGCCTCCCCGAGACCCGCAGGGACGAGACGACTCTTGCCCGCACGCAGCCGTCGAGACCGAAACGGCAGCCACCACGGCTGTCCCGGCCGCCGCTTCGGCAGCCGTACCCGCGACGAGGTCCGAGGGGTGAGCCGATGAGCATGTACCGGGACCGGACACACCGCGGCACCGCCCGCGCCACCGTCCTGCGCACCGTCGGCGCCCGGGAGCGTCGCTCGCACCTGACCGCCCCCCGGGTGCCCACCGTCGGCATCGACATCGGCGGCACCAAGGTCATGGCGGGGGTGGTGGACGCCGACGGCAACATCCTGGAGAAGGTCCGCGCCGAGACCCCGGACAAGTCCAAGAGCCCCAAGGTCGTCGAGGACACCATCACCGAGCTGGTGCTGGACCTCTCCGACCGGCACGACGTGCACGCCGTGGGCATCGGCGCCGCCGGCTGGGTGGACGCCGACCGCTCCCGGGTGCTCTTCGCCCCGCACCTGAACTGGCGCAACGAGCCGCTGCGGGACCGCCTCGCCGAGCGCCTCGCGGTCCCGGTCATGGTCGACAACGACGCCAACACCGCCGCCTGGGCGGAGTGGCGGTTCGGCGCCGGCCGCGGCGAGGACCACCTCGTCATGATCACGCTCGGCACCGGCATCGGCGGCGCCATCCTGGAGGACGGCGCGATAAAGCGCGGCAAGTACGGGGTGGCCGGCGAGTTCGGCCACATGCAGGTGGTCCCCGGCGGCCACCGCTGCCCGTGCGGCAACCGCGGCTGCTGGGAGCAGTACAGCTCCGGCAACGCCCTGGTCCGCGAGGCGCGGGAGATGGCCGCCGCCGACTCCCCGGTCGCGTACAACATCATCGAGCGGGTCGGCGGCCGGATCGGCGACATCACCGGCCCGCTGATCACCGAGCTGGCCCGTGAGGGCGACGCGATGTGCGTCGAGCTCCTCCAGGACATCGGCCAGTGGCTCGGCGTCGGCATCGCCAACCTCGCCGCCGCCCTCGACCCCTCCTGCTTCGTCATCGGCGGTGGCGTCAGCGCCGCCGACGACCTGCTGATCGGCCCCGCCCGGGACGCCTTCAAGCGCCACCTCACCGGGCGCGGCTACCGCCCCGAGGCCACCATCGCCAAGGCCCAACTGGGCCCCGAGGCAGGGATGGTGGGCGCCGCCGACCTCGCCCGCCTGGTGGCCCGCCGCTTCCGGCGCGCCAACCGCCGCCGCGCGGAGCGCAACGAACGCTACGAACGGTCGGGCCGCCGATGACCGACCCGGACAAGCAGCCCCGGCACGACGAGCACGCCGCGGGCCCCGCGCCCCGCGCCCGGACCCGCCGCCCCTTCCTGATGGCACTGGTGATCTTCCTGCTGATCACCATCCCGGCCGGCTACTTCGTCATCTCGGCCCAGCAGAGCCGGGACGGTGGCGAGGACAAGGAGTCCGAGGCCGCCGCCACCGGGCTGACCAACGCCTTCCCCTCCCGGTTGCAGCAGCGGATCTACGACGTCCCGGTGCCGCTCGGCTCCACGCCCGTCTACTACTACGAGACCAACTCCTGGAAGACCAGCGCCCTGTTCGTGCAGTTCCGCACCAACGACAACGGGCTGGCGGTGTACCTCAAGGCGGTCGGCTCCAACACCGCCGCCCTGAAGAAGGGCGCGATCACCATCGAGCCCGCACAGGCCGCCAAGGTCGGCTGGGACTTCCACGTCGACTGGCCCTGGCAGGGCACCACGGTCAACCGGCCGGCGCCGCAGCCCTCACAGCGGATCATGGTGAGCTTCGACGAACCCGGGCACCCGGTCGTTTACACCGTTTCGACCGTGCATTTCTGATCTGCGCCTCGATTTTGACTCTGGCTTCCTGACCCGGGTGTCAGGACCGTGTCATCGAATGGGTAGCTTGGGTCGCGTGAGCGAGAAGACCCTTCAGCACCGGATCGACGGCCCCGAAGGCGCCCCCGTCCTCGTCCTGGGGGCCGCCCTGGGTACAACCTGGCATATGTGGGACCGTCAGATCCCCGAGCTGACCCGCCAATGGCGCGTCATCCGCTTCGATCTGCCCGGCCACGGCGGATCGCCCGCCCACGCGGCCAACTCCGTCGCCGAGCTCGCCGACCGGTTGGTCGCGACCCTGGACGGCCTGGGCGTGGAGCGGTTCGGCTACGCGGGCTGCGACATCGGCGGCGCCATCGGCACACAGCTCGCCCTCACCCGCCCCTACCGCGTCACCTCCCTCGCGCTGGTGTCCTCCTCGCCGCGCTACGGGACCGCCGACGCCTGGCGGCAGCGCGGGGTGGTGATCCGCACCAACGGGCTCGACCCGATCGCCCGCACCGCGCCCGAGCACTGGTTCACCCCGGGCTTCGCCGCCGCCCAGGGCGCCATCGTCGAGTGGGCCGTCCAGATGGTGCGGACCACCGACCCCGGTTGCTACATCGCGGCCTGCGAGGCGCTGGCCGCCTACGACGTGCGGTCCTCCCTGGGCCGGGTGGGCGTGCCCACCCTCGTCGTCGCCGGCTCCGAGGACACGGTCACGCCCACCACCGACGCCCGCACCCTGGTCGCCGGGATACCGGACGCCAGCCTGGCGATGGTCCCGGGCACCTCGCACCTGGCCCCCGTCGAGCAGCCCGCGGCCGTCAGCGAACTGCTCATCCGGCACTTCAGCACCGCCTGGCACGACAAGCCCGGCCCCGGGACCCCCGCCATCGGCGCGGCCGCCCCCAAGCCGCAGATAGCGCCGCCGATGCCGACCCACGCGCCGGCCGCCATCGAGTCCGGACTGGCGCAGCCCGCCCTGGTCCGCGGCGCCACGTACGAGCAGGGCATCAAGGTGCGCCGCGAGGTGCTCGGCGACGCCCACGTGGACCGGGTGGAGGCGGGCACCGACGACTTCAACGTCGACTTCCAGGACTTCATCACCCGCTACGCCTGGGGCGAGACCTGGACCCGGCCCGGCCTGGACCGCCGCACCCGGAGCATCATCACCCTCACCGCGCTGGTCGCCCGCGGCCACAACGAGGAGCTCGCCCTGCACACCCGCGCCGCGCTGCGCAACGGCCTCACCCCCATGGAGATCAAGGAGATCCTGCTGCACACCGCGATCTACTGCGGTGTCCCGGCCGCCAACTCCGCCTTCGCGGTGGCCAAGAGGGTCATCGAGGAGGAGACGACCCCCGAGGGCTGAGAGGCCGCGGTCGTCGTCCACAGCCCGCCCGCGCCGCCGCCGCGCGCGGCAAGATAGCCCCATGGAACTCACCAAGAAGACCCACGCCTGCGTCCGGATCGAGAAGGACGGGCAAACGCTGGTCATCGACCCGGGGCTGTTCAGCGAGGAGGACGCGGCCGTCGGCGCGGACGCGATCCTGGTGACGCACGAGCACATGGACCACTTCAACGAGGACCGCCTGCGCCGGGCCATGGAGGCCAATCCGGCGGCCGAGATCTGGACCCTGGCGAGCGTCGCCGGGCAGCTCTCGGCGGCCTTCCCCGGCCGGGTGCACACCGTCGGCGAGGGCGACGCCTTCACCGCCGCCGGCTTCGAGGTGGAGGTGCACGGGCAGTTGCACGCGGTGATCCACCCGGACATCCCGCGGATCACCAACGTCGGCTTCCTCCTGGACGGCGGCGCCGTCTTCCACCCCGGCGACGCGCTCACCGTCCCCGAGGGCCGCACCGTGGACACCCTGCTGCTCCCGGTCCACGCCCCCTGGAACAAGATCGCCGAGGTCATCGACTACGTCCGCGCCGTCGCCCCACGCCGGTCCGTCGACATCCACGACAGCCTGCTCCAGGACCACGCCCGCCCGGTCTACGACGGCATGATCGAAAAGCTCGGCGGGGCCGGCCACGACCGCCTCGTGCCGGGCGCCCACACCGAGGTGGGCTGACTGTCGGTGCCGGGCGGTAGGTTTACCGATATGCGCATCGCGACCTGGAACGTCAACTCGATCACCGCCCGCCTCCCGAGGCTGCTGGCCTGGCTGGAGCAGTCCGGCACGGACGTGCTGTGCGTCCAGGAGACCAAGTGCTCCGACGCCCAGTTCCCCTACGAACCGCTCCGCGAGCTGGGCTACGAGGCCGCGGTCAACGCCGACGGCCGGTGGAACGGCGTCGCCCTGCTCTCCCGGGTCGGCCTGGAGGACGTGGTCAAGGGGCTGCCCGGCGGCCCGGACTACGACGGTGCCCAGGAGCCCCGCGCCGTGTCGGCCACCTGCGGCCCGGCCCGCGTCTGGTCGGTCTACGTCCCCAACGGCCGCGAGGTCGACCACGCGCACTACGCCTACAAGCTGGGCTGGTTCGAGGCCCTGAAGACGGCCGTCGCCGAGGACGCGGCCGGCGACCGCCCGTTCGCCGTCCTCGGCGACTTCAACGTCGCGCCGACGGACGAGGACGTCTACGACCCCGCGGTCTTCGAGGGCCTCACCCACGTCACCCCGGCCGAGCGCGCCGCCCTGGCCGCCCTGCGCGAGGCCGGCCTGTCGGACGTGGTGCCCCGCCCGCTGAAGTACGACCGGCCCTACACCTTCTGGGACTACCGCGCGCTCGCCTTCCCCAAGAACCGCGGCATGCGCATCGACCTCGTCTACGCCAACGCACCGTTCGCCAAGGCCGTTTCGGACGCCTACGTCGACCGCGAGGAGCGCAAGGGCAAGGGCGCCTCCGACCACGCACCCGTGGTGGTCGACCTGGACGTCTGAGCCGGTCGCGCGCCGGCCCGCTCCCCGGCGCGCGGGGGAGGCGCACGGGGGCGCGGGGTGGGCCCCGGCGCCGTGCCGCGCGCCTGTGGCCCTGGTGCGGGGGTGGGTGGGACCCTCGCACCATGAACCTGTCTTTCCTGGACATGTGGCGTAGGCGCACCGCCCCGGGTGGCTCGGTGCCGCTCGCCGAGTCGGTGCGCGCGGATCCCGGGAGCGTCGTCGAGCTGCTCTCCGAGTGCGAGCTGCTGCGCGACCAGGCGGCCACCGCCGGGGTCGAACTCGACGACTCCGTACGGTCGTTGGAGGAGCTCGACCAGCTCCAGCCGGTGTGGCGGGACGACCCCGAGGTGCTGCCCTGGCTCGGCAACGACGCCGGGCTCTACCTCGGCACGGTCCTGGTGCGCACGGTCCCCGGCACGGTCTGGCACGTCCGGCCGGACGGGCAGCCGGTGGTGCGGCTGGCGTCCGGGCGGGAGATCGACGTGGTGACGACCGGCCACGAGTGGGCCGACGACGGCGCCCCCGAGCTCTCCCAGGTCTACGCCGAGGTCGCGGAGGGCTGACACCCCCAAGGCCCCAATGGCACCGAAGGACCCAAGGCCCCGACTGCCTCGGGCGCCGCGGGCCTCCCGGGCGCCGCGGTCCGAACGGGCCCCGCCCGTCCGCCGGTTCAGCGCACCCGGCGCGCCATCCACGGGGTGAGCGCCACCCGCCCGATCAGCTCCTTGTAGGTCTCGTCGCCGGGCAGCGGCACCACCAGCCACTGTCCCGGCGGGAAGAACCGGCTCCTGACGTAGGCCAGGTCGCCGTACACGGCGCGGAGAAACGCCGGCACCGCATCGCGCGGCACATCGGCGAACTCCACTGTCTCCACGGTGATCTTGGCGTCGTCCTCGGGGTAGAGCTGGACCGTGACGGCCGGCGAGCCGCCGAGTTCGACGAACGCCTCGTGCGGCAGCGACCCGTCCGGGTCCAGCACGGTGAACGCCCCGGCGGAGGTCCGGCGGGTGGTCTGGTCCGCGCCGATGTCGTCGGTGACCGTCACCTCCAGCCCGTGCTCCTCGGCGATCTCCCGGATCGCGGTGACCGCGGACTCGGTCGTCGGCAGGTGGGGGTGCCGGGGGCCGGGCGGGGGCGTAGCGCGGTGTCGCATGACAACGATCATGCCGTAAGGGGGCGTTCCGGGCGTCGACCGGGGTGCGGGGCGGCGTCAGACCCGCCAGACGCCGTCCCGCATCAGCTCCCGGCCCGGCAACTCGTTCTCCTCCCGCCACACCAGCATCCGTTGCGGGGCGAACCGGAGGAAGACCCACGGATCGCGGCCGAGCGGATTCCAACCCAGCTTGGTGGCCAGGGCGTCCGCGGCGTCCTGCGGCAGTGCGTCGTTGGCCAGCACCTCGACGGTGCAGTGCAGCAGCACCACGTCCCGGGTGTGGCCGATCGCCACCCAGCTCTCCCCGCGCGCGGCCAGGTTGCGGGCGGTGGGGTTGCTGCCCTTGGTGGACATCACCAGCCGCTCGCGGTGCCAGACGAACGACAGCGGGACCAGGGTCGGCGCCCCGTCGGCGGTGGCGGTCGAGACCCAGGCGTCCTCGTCCGCCTCCAGGCGGTGCAGGGCGTCCCGTTTGCGTTGCGCCGCGTCGCGGGGCGGGGGGAGTTCTCGCATGATCGGGAGCCTAACGACCGGGCCCCGCCCGCCGCTTCGGGCATTGGCCGTACGGCCGCGGACGTAGGACCGGGCCATACGGGCGCGGCACCGTCAGTCGCGCACCGGCACCGACACATACGACGGATCGCCCGCCGGGGAGGAGAAGGTCAGTCGGGCGCCGCCGGGGTTCTGGGCGATGTAGAGCGGGTCGACGGTGTCCACGACCACCGCGAGCCGGTGCCCGGCGGGGACGTCGTAGGCGGTGGCGAAGAGGTCCAGGTCGATGCCGAACGGGCGGCCCGGGGTCCGGTCGTGGAAGGTGACCGGCGCGTGGGTGACCAGCTTGCCCAGGCCCAGCGGGCCGACGTCGTAGAGGTAGGCGATGGCGGTGCCGCTCGGGGCGGTGCTGGTGACCGTGGTGTGCAACCGGGTGGTCCCGCGCACCCGTTGGCCGCTGCGGTACGGCGCGGACTGCCAGACGGCGGCCGCCGAGCGGGGCAGCAGCGGGATCGAAGCCATCGGCGGCAGCCGGAGGAACTGGTCCAGCATGCTGGAGAGGAAGATCAGCCCGCCGTCGGCGCCGGAGTCGACGCCGGTGCGGATGCGGTGGGTGCCGTCGAGGGCGATCCTGCGGTGCGCGGAGGGCACCTCCCGCCAGCTCCGGTAGCCCTCGTAGGCGCCGGTGGAGCGGGACTTGATCAGGACCGGTGGCTCCCGGTCGATGCCGTTGTCGACGCCCTTGAGGTAGTGGTCGAACCAGCGCTCGGTGTCGTTCCAGGTGTCGTTGGGCAGGCCGAGCAGTCCGAGCCCCTCGGCGGTGGCGTGGTCGCCGGGGCGGAACTCCAGCCGCTTGGGTCCCTTGAGTTTCTCGAAGAACGCGGCGTACTGGTTGGGCGGGAAGAGCGAGTCGCCCCAGGCGTTGCCGAGCAGGATGGCCGCCCCGTTGGCGTTGATCCGGTCCAGGTAGGTGGCGGGGGAGCGCTTGCGGGCCCAGGCGATCAGCTCCTTCTCCTTGGCCATGTTGGCGCTGAGGAAGTCCTTGAGGATCTGCCGGAGTTCAGGGCTGGGGCGCCCGGTCAGCTCGCCCGCGCCGCCGAGCATCGCGGCGGCCTGGCGGTGCGGGGTGTGCCCGCTGTAGATCGAGTCGATCAGGTCGCCCCAGCCGCTGAGCGCCGCGACCGCCTTGATCCGCTTGTCGGACGCGGCGGCCAGCAGGCTGATGCCGGCGCCGTAGGAGACCCCGCCCATGCCCACCTCGCGCGGGTCGGCGGGGGTGTGCGCCAGCGCCCAGTCGATGACCTTGGAGGCGTCGGCGACGTCCTTCGGTCCGGCGGTCTCGATCTGCCCGCCCGACTGCCAGAAGCCGCGCGAGTTGTAGCCGACCACGACATAGCCGGTGGCGGCCAACTTCCGGGCCTGCACCAGGTATTCGACCTGCGGCATCGCCCAACTGGTGGGGAGCACGATCAGGGGGTAGCGCCGGGTGGCGTCGGCGCCGGCCGGGGTGAAGACGTTCGCCTTGAGGGTGGTCCCGCCCGCGCCCGTGATGTCGACGAACCGCAGGGTGGGGGAGCCGGTGGCCGTCGGGCGGGCGGCGGTGGCGGCGGTGCGGTCGGGCGCCGGCGCGGCGTGCGCCGGGGCGCCGGTCAGTGCCGTGGTGGCGAGCACCGCCGCGGAGAGGGTGCCGATCGCGGCGCGCAGCGTGGTGCGGGAGGGCGTCATCGTCTGCTCCAGGTCTCGACGCGAGCCGCCCGGGCGCTGTCCGGAGACAGGAGGGGCGCCCGGCGGCTCGATGTGACTGGAGAGTAAGGTCCGTTGCTTACCCGTGGTAACCCACTAGTAGGTTACGGGTGGGTAACGCCCTTGGGGCGAGGGAGAGTTCGAGGGAGCCGCGGGCGTTGACGTAACGGGGGGCGGCCGGAGGGAGCGAGGGGCGGGCGAGGTGGGCGTGCGGGGGAGCGAGGGGGTGCAGGTGGGGCCGGCGATGGAGACGCCCTTTGATGCCAGCGAACGCCGGGTCTGGGCGGGCCGCGCCGCGGCGTACGCGACGGGGTTCGGCCGGCTCTGCGCGTATACGGTGCCGCGGCTGCTGGACGCCGCGGGCGTCACCGCGGGCACCCGGCTGCTGGACGCCGGCACCGGACCGGGCACCGCCGCGGCGGCCGCCCTGGACCGCGGCGCCGAGGTGACCGCCGTGGACGCCGAACCGGACATGGTGCGTGCCGCCGCGGCCGCCGCGCCCGAGGCCACCGTCCGGCTCGCCGCCCTGCCGCAACTCCCCTTCCCCGACGGCGCCTTCGACGCGACCGTCGGCAACTTCGTGCTCAACCACGTCGGACGCCCCCGCGCCGCCCTGGCCGAACTCAGCCGGGTGACCCGCCCGGGCGGCCGGATCGCGCTGACCATCTGGGCCGCGCCGCCCGCGCCGGGCCAGGCGCTGCTCGGCCGCGCGGTGCGGGCCGCCGGCGTGCCCCGGCCGCCGGACCTCCCCGCGCTCGCGCCCGAGGACGACTTCCCGCGCACGGCCGAGGGGTTCGCGGAACTGCTGCGCGCCGCCGGCGGGTTGGACGGGGTGCGGTGCGCCGAGCTCTCCTGGGGGCACCGCACCACGGTGGAGGAGTGGTGGCGCGGCCCGGCGGCCGGCGTCGCCACCATCGGGCGGGTGGTGACCTCCCAGGGGTCGGCCGTCACCGAGCGGATCAAGCGCCACTTCGTCGCGCTGGCCGGGGAGTTCGCCGAGCCGGTCGGCGGTCGGCAGCAGTCCGGTCAACTGGTACTGCCGCATGCGGCGTTGCTGGCGGTGGGGAGGGTGGCGGAGCGCTAACGGGAGTGGCGCTCGGCCCCGGCCTCGACACCGGATCCGACCTCGACACCGGCCCCGGCCCCGCCCTCGGCCTCGTCCGGCAGGGACTCCAGGAAGTCCGTCAGCGCCGCGTTGAACTCCTCCGGGCGCTCCAAGTTCGGCATGTGGCCGGCGCCTTGGACGAGCGTCAGGCGTGACCCGGGCACCGCCTCGTGGATCAGCCGGGCGTCGGCGACCGGGGTGAACTCGTCCTCGGTGCCCACGACCACGAGGGTGGGCACGGTGATCTGTGGGAGCAGCCCGGTGTAGTCCGGGCGCTCGGCCCGGCCGCGCAGGGCGGCCGCGGCGCCCTCGGGCGAGGCGTTCTTCATCATCTCCAGGACGTGCGCGGCGACTTCGGGAAGCGCCGTCACATGGGCCGGTGCGATCATCTTGGGCAGCGCCTCGTGCGCGTACCCGGCCATCCCCTCGGCGAGCAGTCGCTCGGCGGTCCGCAGCCGCACCGCGCGGCCCTCGTCGCTGTCGGTCGCCGCGAAGGTGTCGGCGAGCAGCAACGCCCGGATCCGTTCCGGGAATTGCCGGTAGCACTCCATGACGATCTGCCCGCCCATGGACAGCCCGCCCAGGACGAACCGTTCGATGCCGAGCCGGTCGAGCAGTGCCGCGAGGTCGCGGGCGAAGGTGGCGAGCGGGGTCTTGCCGGGGACGACCGAACTGCCGCCGTAGCCGCGGAGGTCCGGGGCGATCACCCGCATCCCGGCGCGGCTGAAGTGTGCGGTCTGCGGGCGCCACATCGAGCGGTCGAAGGGGTGGCCGTGGAGGAGGACCAGCGGTTGGCCGCTTCCCTCGTCGTCGTACGCGATCGTGATCCCGTTGGATTGCACCGATTGCACCGAGGTCATGGGGCACCCCTTCTTGCCGCATGACGTGCGGCGTTGCTGTGGTGGTGAGTTGATCGAGTTGGTCGAGTTCGCCGGGGAGTCGATTGCATCGATGCTATGAGGGGCAATTGCTCGGCACAATAGGGATAATGTGCTCGGTGCAATGTTGTGGGAGGGGAGTGCAATGACGGGGGACGACTACCGCGCCATCGCCGACGAACTGGCCGCCGCCATCGCGGCCGGCCGGCTCCGCCCGGGGGACCGGCTGCCGCCGCTGCGCCGGTTCGCCCGACGTAGGCGGATCGCCGACTCGACCGCGGCCCGGGTCTACCGCGAACTGGGCCGGCGCGGCCTGACGGTGGGCGAGGTCGGTCGCGGCACTTTCGTCCGCACCGCGTCGCCGGCGACCGAGCCCGCGCTCGCCGAGCCCGGCGGCCATCCGATCGATCTGGAGCTCAACTTCCCTGTATTGCCGGGGCAGTCGGCGCTCCTCGCACAGAGCCTCGGTCCGCTGCTGCACCAGGACGCGGCGATGTCCGCGGCGCTGTGCCCGGGCACCGCCGCCGGCACCCCCGTGGCCCGGCACACCGCCGCCGCCCATCTCACCCGGGCCGGCTGGACCCCCGACGCCCGGCGGCTGCTCTTCGCCGGCAGCGGTCGCCAGGCCCTCGCCGCGGCCTTCGCCGCCCTGGTCCCGCCCGGCGAGCGCCTCGGCGTCGAGGCGTTGACCTTCCCCGTCATCAAGGGCATCGCGGCCCGCCTCGGCATCACCCTGGTGCCGCTGGCGATGGACGAGCACGGCGTCACCCCCGACGCACTGCGCGCCGCCGCCCCCCTCCGCGCGGTCTACCTCCAGCCCGCGCTGCACAATCCGCTCGGCACCACCATGCCCGAGCCCCGCCGCGTCGAAGTCGCCGCAGCGCTACGGGAGTTGGACCTCTACGTCGTCGAGGATGCCGTCTACGGCTTCCTCCGCCCCGACCTGCCGCCGCTCGCCGCCCTCGCCCCGGAGCGCACGGTGGTGGTCGACAGCCTCTCCAAGCGGCTCGCCCCCGGCCTGACGCTCGGGTTCCTGGTGCCCCCCGACCGCCCCGCCGCCCCCGACTTCGCCGCGTCGCTCCGCTCCGGCGCCTGGACGGCGGCCGGCTTCGCCCTGGAGGCGGCGGTCCGTTGGCTGGGCGACGGCACCGCCACCGCCGTCGAGGCGGACAAGCGGGCCGACGCCGCGGCCCGCCAGCGGATCGCCGGTGACCGCCTCGCCGGCCAACGGCTGCGCACCGACCCGCACTCGTACCACTGCTGGTGGGAGCTGCCCGAGCCCTGGCGGGCGGACACCTTCGTGGCCGCCGCGGCCCGCCGGGGCATCGCGGTCACCCCGTCCGGCGCCTTCGCGGTCGGCGCCGGGCACGTCCCCAACGCGGTACGGCTGGCGCTGTCCGCCCCGCCCGTCGACGTCCTGGCGGACGCCCTGGACGTGCTGGTCCAACTGGCCCGTCGGGCCCCGGAGGACGCCGGCGCGGAGTAGGCCCCGACGCCCAAGTGCGCGCCGGGGCCCGGCACTCACGCCGTGGTCCGCTCCACGGGTATCCACAGCTCCGCGGTCGCCTCCGCCCCGTCCGGAGCCACCCGCGTGCGCAGGATCTCCGGGCCGGTCCGGGTGCGGTACGGGTTCGACGGGAACCACTGGGCGTAGACGTCCGCCCACAGGGTCTGGAGCGCCCGCGGATACGGCCCGGTGTTCTCGAAGACCGCCCAGGTGCCGGCGGGGACGGTGAGCACGTCCAGATCGGCAGGGGCTTGAGCGTCCGTCACCACCGCGTGGTAGTAGTCGAGTTCGGAGCCCTCGGCGCGGTTGGGGTCGAGGTCGTCGCAGACCGAGACGATCCCCTCCGGGGCCTGGTCGGACAGCTCCGCGATCCGCCGCACCGTGTCCTGGCCGAGGCCCTTGACGAACTCGGCGATCTCCGGGTTGACCCCCTCGTAGACCAGCGGGACCCGGGCCTTCTTGCCGACCACCCGGAACTCCCCCTTCGTCACGATCCGGTACTGCATGGTGCTACTCCCCTCGATGACGAGACGGAAGGCCAACCGGGGTTGGGAGCGCAGGGCCGCGCCGGTGCGCCGGGCCTCGCCCGGGCCCACGCCGTGCATCCCGCGAAACGCCCGGGCGAACGCCTCGCCCGAGCCGTAGCCGTAGCGCACCGCGATGTCCAGCAGCGTCCGCTCCCCGGCCAGCACCTCGGCGCCCGCGACGGTCAGCCGTCGGCGCCGCAGGTACTCCGAGAGCGGCATCCCGGCCAACGCGGAGAACATCCGGCGGAAGTGGTACTCCGACGTCCGCGCGATCCGCGCCAACTCGTCCGCCCCGATGGGCCCGTCGAGATGTTCCTCGACGTGTTCCAGGGCCTCGTTGAGCCGCTCCAACATCCCGGTCTCCTTCCCTTACGGGTCATGACGCTACGGAGAGACCACCCTGCCGGACCCGACAATCGGTGCCCGTTGCGGTCGGGTGGTCAGGGGCGTCCGGAAGCGGGGACCCGCTCGCCCGCCGGGACCGGGCCCGGCGGGGTGCCGTCGCCGAACGGCCGGCCGCCCAACTCCTCGCGGTGGTGCGGCGTCAGCCAGCCGGCGAGGTCCGGGCCGAGCGGGACGATACCGGTGGGATTGATGCCGCTGTGCACCCGGTAGTAGTGCTGCTTGATGTGGTGGAAGTCCACCGTGTCCCCGAACCCGGGCGTCTGGAACAGGTCCTTGGCGTACGCCCACAGCACCGGGTCCTCGGCCAGTTTGAAGCGGTTGCACTTGAAGTGGCCGTGGTAGACGGGGTCGAAGCGGACGAGCGTGGTGAACAGCCGGATATCGGCCTCGGTGAGGGTGTCGCCGACCAGGTAGCGCTGGTGCGTCAGCCGCTCGGAGAGCCGGTCGAGCCGGTGGAACAGCGCCTCGAAGGCCGCGTCGTACTCGTCCTGCCCGGTGGCGAAACCGGCCCGGTACACCCCGTTGTTGACGTCGCGGTAGACGCCCGCCATCACCTCGTCGATCTCGTCCCGGTGCGCTTGGGGGTAGAGGTCGGGCGCGCCGGGCCGGTGCAGCGCCGTCCACTCGGTCGCGAGGTCCAGGGTGATCTGCTGGAAGTCGTTGGTGACCAACTGCCCGCTGGGGACGTCCACGATCGCGGGGACGCTGACGCCGCCGGGGTAGCCCCTCTCGCGGGCGTCGTACGCCTCGTTGAGGAAGCGGATGCCCAGCACCGGGTCCCGGCCGTCCGGGTCGAGGGTGAAGCGCCAACTGCGGTCGTCCTGGAGGGGGTCGGCGATGCCCATCGACAGGGCGTCCTCCAGGCCGAGCAGCCGCCGGGAGATCACCGCACGGCTGGCCCAGGGGCAGGCGCGGCTGACCACCAGCCGGTAGCGGCCGGCCGCCACCGGCCAGCCGTCGCGGCCGTCGGCAGTGATCCGGTCGGCGAAGTGGCTTCGGGAGCGCTTGAACGGCTTGTGCCCGTAGGCGCGGTTGCCGTCGCTGGCTCCGGTGCTGCCGTCGTTCTCGGGGGCGGGCATCGGCGGGGTCCTTTCCGTGGGGGCCGGGCGGATGCCGGGATGGCTTCCCGCGCCGCGGGGGAGCGTTGCGGGGCGTCAGCCACCCGGCGCACGGCGCGCCCCGCGGGACGGCCAGCGCGGACTCCGGGCGGAGCGCGCCAACTGACCGGTAGGGAAAGGGAGTCGCCTATCATCGCCCGATGATCAAGAGAGCGATAGGAGTGGCCGTCCTCGGCGTCGCCCTGCTGGCGCCGACGACGGCCACCGCACAGGAGCCCGCCCCGACCACCGCGTCCCGCCCCGGTGCGGGCGGCTGGCAGCGGGTCGGGGACGGAATGACCGCCGGGATCAGCGGCCTCGCCGTCGAGGACCGGCACGGCGCCGCGGTCGACCTCGTCGGCGTCCGCGACAACAAGAAGCCCGGCCAGAACCGGCTGGTGGCGATCGGCCTCCGCCCGGGCGCCGCGCCCCGGGTGCGGCCGCTGGACTGGGTCGGCCCGCTGCCGGTGGACCTGGAGGCGATCGACGCGGTGCCCGGCCGGCCGCACGAGTTCGTGGCGCTGGCCAGCGGCGGCACCGCCTACCGCGTCGTCCGGGACGGCACCACCGCGCGGGTGCTCGGCACCTTCCGCCTGCCCGAGGTCTCCCCGGACGCCAACTACGAGGGCTTCGCGCTCTTTGTCGTCCGCGGGCGGACCGTCGCCGTCTGGGCCGACCGCGGCCAGGACGACCGCCCGGCCACCCTCTTCGCGGCCGCGTGGAACCCCGCCGACAACTCCCTCGGCACGCCGGTCTCCGCCCGCTTCCGGGCGCCGTACCCGGCGGCGCACGTCCGGCACGCCTCGGACGTGAAGGCGGCCGCCGACGGCCGGTTGACGGTGTCGTCGGCCGCCGACCCGGGCGACGACGGCCCGTTCGCCTCCGCGCTCTACGACGTGGGGCGGGTCACCGTCTCCCGCGCCGGCCGCATCGGGCTGACGGTGTCCGACGCGCCGCACCGCCTCGCGACCGTCTCCGGGCACAAGGTCGAGGGGCTCGCCTGCCTGCCCGGCTCCCGCGCGGGCATCCTCGGCTCGGACGACGAGAACGACGGCGGATCCATCGCCGTCGCCCGGTTCTGCCGCCCATGACCGAACCGGGCCGCACCGCGCGCTGACCCGCGCCCGGTGGCCACGGCCGTGCCGTCCCACGGCCGTCCCCGCCGCGGCCTATCCGACCCTGACCCACCGGACACGCCCTAGTCCAGCCGCGTCAGATCGGGCCGCAGCCGGTGCCAGACCGGGTGCCGGACCCGCCCCGCCGCCGTCCAGCCGCTCACGGTGATCTCGGCGACCAGCCGGGGCTCGGCCCAGTGCACGCCCGCCAGCTCCACGGGGTTGACGAACGGCGAACGGTCCAGCGGGATCACGCTCAAGTACTGCGCCAGGTCCCGCCGTTCGTGGTCGGCCAGGCCCGAGCCCACCGCACCCACGAACCGCAGCCCGCCCGGCTCCGCCACGCCCGCCAGCACCGACCCGGGCAGCCCGCCGAGCGCCCCGCGCCCCTCCGTCCAGCCGCCGATGACCACGTCCAGCGTCTCCTGGTACTTGGTCTTCACCCAGTCCGTGGAGCGCACCCCCGGGAGGTACGGGGACGACAGTCGCTTGGCCATCACGCCCTCCAGGCCGCCGTGCAGCGCCGCCTCCCACGCCCGTTGGCCGTGGCCCGCGACATACCCCGGCACCGACCAGTTGGGGCCGGCCAGCCCCAGTCCGGCCAGCACCGCCCGCCGCTCCTCGTAGGGGCGCGCCATCAGCGGCCCGTCCAGGTACATCACGTCGAAGAGCACCAGCTGAACGGGGAGTTCCATCGCCAACCGGGCGGTGCGGCGCGGGTTGAGCACCCCCATCCGGCGCTGGAGCAGCCCGAAGTCGGGCCGACCGGTGGGGTCGGGCACCACCACCTCGCCGTCCAGCACCGCCGCCCGGCCACGCAGTTGCGCGCCGAGCGGGCCGAGCTCGGGGTAGCTGGCGGTGGCGTCGTTGCCGGCCCGGGTGACCAGTTGGAGGGTGCCGTCGCCGGGGGCGTTCACGATGCACCGGGCCCCGTCCCACTTGCCCTCGAACGCCCAGCCGGCCTGCTCGGGCCCGGGCGGCAGCGGCCCGAGCACGGCCAGCATCGGCCGGATCACCGGGTACGGGGGCGGGCCCGCGGCGCCGGGCCCGGGGGTCGGGGCCATACTCCGATGATCGGCGGAGCCGCTGGTCCCCGCAGGACGGGCCGGGCCGACGCGGGCGGTCAGCCGGCCGGTGGGCCGCCGTGGCCCAGCGGGTCCACCGGGCGCGGCGGCCCGGACCGGGGCCGGCGCAACCCCTCCGGCTCCAGCTCCGGCAGCGCCTGGTCCAGCCACCACGGCGTCCACCAGGCCCGCGCGCCCAGCAGCGTCAACGCCGCGGGCACCAGCAGCAGCCGCACCACGGTCGCGTCGATCAGCACGCTCACGGCCAGGCCCACCCCGAGCATCTTGACCACCACGGCCTCGCTGGACAGGAACGCGGCGAAGACGCCCACCATGATCAGCGCGGCGCAGCCGATCACCCGGCCGGTCACGGCCAGCGCGTGCCGCACGCCCGCGGCCGGCTCGGCGTACCGCGCGCGGCCCTCGTGGACCCGGGACAGCAGGAAGATCTCGTAGTCCGTGCTCAGCCCGAAGACGATGGCGAACATCATCATCGGCACATAGCTCTCGATCGGCACGGTGCCGGTGACCCCGAGCGCGGGCCCGCCCCACCCCCACTGGAAGACCGCCACCACCACCCCGTACGACGCCGCGATCGACAGCACGTTGAGCACCGCGGCCTTCGCCGCGACCAGCACGCCCCGGAAGACGATCAGCAGGATCAGGAAGGCCAGGACCACCACCACGGCGATGATCAGCGGGAGCCGGGCGGCGAGCAGGCCCAGGAAGTCCACCTCGGCCGCGGTGGTGCCGGTGACGTAGCCGTGGGCGTCGTAGCCGCGGACGGCGCGGGGGAGCACGGTGTCGACGAGGCGGTGGGTGAGCGCGGTGGTGCTCGCGTCCTGCGGGGCTCCGGTGGGGTAGGCGGTGGCGGACAGCACCGCGCCGTCCGGGGAGGGCCGCAGCGGGGTGACCGCCGTGGTGCCGGGGACGTGGCCGAGGGCGTGCCGGGCCTGGGCCGCCAGCGCCGGGCGGTCCGCGGTGGGCACCGCCCGCTGGTCGACGACGAGCGTCAGCGGCCCCGTCGAACCGGGGCCGAACGCCGCGGACATCAGGTCGTAGGCCCGCCGGGAGGTGAACGACGGCGGGTCCGCGCCGTCGCCGATGTGCCCCAGCCGCATCGAGAACGCCGGAACCGCGAGCACCACCAGGACGAGCACCCCGCCCACCAGGTGGGGCCACGGGTGGCGGGTCACCCGCCGGGCATAGCGCAGTCCACGGCGGCCGTCGGTGTCCGTGTCCGGGGCCGGCTCGGCGACCGGCCGGCGCACCCGCAGCCGGTCGAGACCGCGGCCCAGCAGCCCGAGCAGCGCGGGGACGAGGGTGAGCGCGCCGAGCACCGCGGTGATCACGGTGAGCGCGGCCGCGGTGCCCAGCTTGGCGACGAAGCTGATGCCCGCGACGGACAGCCCGGTCAGCGCGATGAGCACGGTGACGCCGGAGATCAGGACGGCACGGCCGCTGGTGGCCACCGCCTGCCCCGCGGCGACGGCCGGCTCCGCGCCGTCCGCCAGGAGCTGCCGGTGGCGGGTGATCAGGAACAGCGCGTAGTCGATGCCCACCCCGAGGCCGATCATGGTGGCCAGGGCGGGGGAGACGGTGGCGAAGGTGAACGCGGCCGCCAGCAGCCCCAGGCAGCCCAGCCCGCAGACCACCCCGATCAACGCGGTCAGCAGCGGCACCGCGGCCGCCAGCACGCTGCCGAAGCCGACGAGCAGCACCAGCACCGCCACCGCGAACCCGATCGCCTCGCTGGGCCGGTCGTCGGTGGCCGGCTGCGCCAACTCGCCCAGCGCGCCGCCGTACTCGACCTGGACGCCGGCCGCGCGCAGCGGCGCCACCGCCCGGTCCACGCCCGGCAACGCGTCCGGGCCCAGGTGCGCCGGCGGGTCCCGGAAGCGCACCGTGAGGTACCCGGTCCGGCCGTCGGCGGAGAGCGGCCCGGTGTGCGCGGCACCGGGTGACGGGGGCGGTGTCCGGGGCCCGGGCGGGGTCAACGGGCTCTCCGCGGCCCGCACATCGGGGAGCCGCTCCAGGGCGACGGTGGTGTCCGCGAGCTGCCCGGCGAAGGTGGTCAGCGGCCGGTCGGCGTGCAGTACCACGCGGCCGGCGAAGCCGACGGCGGGCTGGTGCGCGGCGAGGATCTCCTGGCCCTGCCGGGACTGCACGTCGGGCAGCGAGAAGTCGTCGGAGTACGCCCCGCCGAAGGCCCGTTGGAGCACCTGGATCGCGACCAGCCCCACCAGCCACAGCATCACGACGAGCACGGCGTGCCGGGCGCACCACTCGCCGAGGCGTTCCAGTGCGCCCGCGGGCCGCCGGCGGCCCGGCGCGTTCGGCAAGGACATGCCTCGCATTCAAGGCGCGTTCCGGGGCGGCGGCATGCGGGGGAGGGAAGACGGGTGGTCCGGCCGCCGGGGGCGCGGGTGCGGCGCGGCCGGGCCGGGGGGAAGCCCCGGCCGGACGGGGGAACCCGGCCGGGGCGGTCTGAGGGGCGCAGCCCGTCGGGGCCCGCTGCCAATTGAACGATAAACCATCTCGTCCGGTTCCGGTGCACAGGGTGACCGCTCTCACGCTCCGCTGTCGCCGCGGCCGACTCAGCGCGGCACGAGCACCGGCGACCACCCGTCGTCCAACAGTTCGGGCAGGTACCACTCCAGGGCCTGCACGGTCTGGATCCGGTCGCCGCCCCCGTCGTGCGACAGCACGATCGCGCCCGACCCCACCCCGTCCAGGACCGTGTCGGCGATCCGCTCCGGGCCGGGGCAGGTCCAGTCCTGGGAGTCGACCGACCAGCCGACCGGCGACATCCCCAGGTCGTTGCAGATGTCCAGGGACTCCTGGTCCCAGTCGCCGTACGGGGCCCGGGCGAGGGTGGGGGCGGTGCCCAGCACCTCCTCGATCAGGGCGCTGGTGCGGCCGAGTTCGCTGCGCACCGCGCCGAGCGGGAGGGCGGTCAACTGGGGGTGTGTCCATGTGTGGTTGCCGACGGTGTGGCCCTCCTCGGCGATGTAGTGCAGCAGGTCGGGGAAGGCCAGCGCGCACTCCCCGACGACGAAGAAGGTCGCCCGGGCGCGATGGCGGCGCAGCACCTCAAGGATCTCCGGGGTGTAGCGGGGATCGGGGCCGTCGTCGAAGGTCAGCGCGAACTCCCGGCCGCGGCCGGGGAGGGTGAAGGCGACATCGGGGCGGGGCGGGGAGGCGCCGGGCCCGGAGCGGGAGGTCTCGCCGGCCAGCGGGCGCAGCCGGTACGTCTCGGGCGCGCCGGACGCGGTCCCCGGGCGGGCCGGGGCCGGCGCCGTTGGCCCGCCGTCCGACGAGGTCAGGACGCGGGCGGCGGCCAGGGCGCCGATCACGATGCCGGCCCGCAGGACCGTCCGCCGCGCCACCGTGAGCTTCTGGGACGTCATCCCCCTGAGCTCTCACGGGCGCGCGACCCGGCGGTGCAGCGACACCGCTCCGGGCCGGCCGGCTACCCGTTCGGCTCCCAGCGGCGGGGCCGTCGCGCGTCAACACCGCGCCGGGGCACCGCCGTTCGTCAGGGGCTGACCGCCAGCACGAGGTACGCCGCCAGCAGCGTCAGATGGACGCCGCCCTGGAGCAGGGTGGCCCGGCCGGGCACCACCGTCAGCGTGCCGACGACGACGGTGAGCACCAGCAGCACCATGTGGCTGGCGCCCAGGCCCAGGACGAGCGGGCCCTTGAGCCACACCGTGGCCAGCGCGACTGCCGGGATCGTCAGGCCGATGCTGGCCATCGCCGAGCCCAGGCCGAGGTTGAGGCTGGTCTGCACCCGGTCCCGGCGGGCCGCGCGGACCGCCGCGATGGTCTCCGGGAGCAGCACCAGCAGCGCGATCACCACGCCCACCACGGACGACGGCAGCCCTGCCCGGGCCACCCCGGACTCGATGGTGGGGGAGACCGCCTTGGCCAGCCCCACCACCGAGATCAGTGCCAGCGCCAGCAACCCCAGGCTGGCCAGCGCCTCCCCGGCGGACGGCGGATGGGCGTGGTCCTCGGTGTCGATCACCTCGCCGGTGGCGGTGACCGGCAGGAAGTAGTCCCGGTGCCGGAAGGTCTGGGTGGCGACGAACAGGCCGTACAGCGCCAGCGCCGCGATCGCCGCGAAGAGGAGCTGCGGGCCGGAGAACCGGGGGCCGGGCGTGGTGGTGGTGAAGGTCGGCAGCGCCAGGCTGAGGCCGGCCACCGTGGCGACCGAGGCCAGCGCGGCGCCGGTGCCCTCGGCGTTGAAGACCGCCACCTTCCGCTTGAGCGCGGCGACCAGGAGGCTGAGCCCGACGATGCCGTTACAGGTGATCATCACCGCCGCGAAGACCGTGTCCCGGGCCAGCGGTGCGCTCTTCTCCCCGCCGTCGACCATCAACGTGACGATCAGCGCCACCTCGATGATGGTCACCGCGACCGCCAGCACCAGCGAACCGAACGGCTCGCCCACCCGGTGCGCGATCACCTCCGCGTGGTGCACCGCGGCCAACACCGCCCCGGCCAGGAACAGCGACACCACGCCCACCAGCGGCGCGGGCAACGACCGGCCCCAGACCAGGATCAGCAGCACCACCGCCACGACCGGCAGCGCACCGGTCCAGCGCAGGAAGGGAGTACGCCTACGAGTACGGGGACTCATGCCCCTGAGCTTGGCAGAGAAGGCGGGCCCCCGCCCGTCGGTGAGGCCGCCTCAGGCCGTCGCCCGGTGCTGCCCCTTGACCTCCGTCGGATCCAGCGCCGCCTTGCTGACATCGGCCACCAGCTCCACCACATCGGGCCCGTACGCCTGCGAGTTGACCACCTTCAGCAGCAGCGCGAACTGCCCGTCCGGGCCGTAGCGGCGGGCCAGTTTGGCGCGGTTGCGGACCAGGTGGCGGACCGCCGCCCGGTGGGTGACCGGCCGCTGACCGGCCGCCAGGAACACCGGCCGGCCGACCTCACCGGCCGTCAGCCGGGCCAGCAGCACGTACTCCACCGCCCCCGGCTCCATCCGGTACGCGGTCCCGCCCACGGTGAGGGTGCCTCGACCGGCGCCGGTCGCGTCACCCGGGTGCACCGCGACGCCCGGCAGCAGGTTCGCCAGGTGGGCGGCGAGCCGGCGGTGCGCGGTCGGGTCGCCGACGCAGAACTCGGTGCGTGCGCCGAAGCCCTGGAGCCCGGTGTCGTGCGGGGCGACCTCCGGGTGCGCGCCGCAGTTCTCGATCACCGCAGCCAGCCCGAGCAGGGCGAGCGCGTCGTGGCGGGGGATGCTCCACTGGGCCGCGGCGCTGTCCCGGTGGGTGACCACGACGCATTCGGAACCGGCGGGCAGTCCGAAGAAGCGCTGTTCCCGGGTCAGCTTGCGGCGGGCCGCCGCCGATCGTCCGGCCCAGCCGGCGGCCAGCCCCACGACGAGGGCGGCCACCGCGATCAGGAGGAGCAGCAGGGTGTCGTCCATGGCGGGGGAGCGTAGCGAACCGTCGGGCGGGTGTTCGAGGGCGGGCCGCCGACCCGTACCGCTTGCCCGGATCCGTGCGGATACGGCGGGACCGTCTGCCTGGGTCCGAAACCGTCCGGCCCGCGAACCGCCCGCAATACCCCAATCATCCCCTGTCGGTGGGCAGTTGCCCCAGGTAGGCTCCGGCGTCTGCCGCCCCCCTCGCACTGCACTTGGAGGAAGTCCAGGTATGTCGAACGCCCGACGTCTCACCGTCCTGGGAGTCGCGGCCGCGCTGGCCGGCTCCCTGATGGCGGTCCCCGCCGCGGCCCGGACCGCCCCGCCCCGCTCCGGCCCCGCCACCCCCGCCAAGACCCCGGTCGCCGTCGGCTATGGCGGCGTGGTCGCCAGCGTCGACGCGGACGCCTCGGCCGCCGGCATCGAGGTGCTCCGCAAGGGCGGCAACGCGGTCGACGCGGCAGTCGCCACCGCCGCCGCCCTCGGCGTCACCGAGCCCTACTCGGCCGGCGTCGGAGGCGGCGGCTACTTCGTCTACTACGACGCCAAGACCAAGACCGTGCGCACCCTCGACGGCCGGGAGACCGCGCCCCGCACCGCCACCAAGAACCTCTTCGTGGAGAACGGCAAGCCGATACCGTTCGCCGACGCGGTCACCAGCGGGCTCAGCATCGGCACCCCCGGCACCCCCGCCACCTGGGACAGCGCCCTGAAGAAGTGGGGCAGCCGCTCCCTGGGGCAGGTCCTCAAGCCCGCCGAGCGGATCGCCAAGAACGGCTTCACCGTCGATCCGACCTTCCGTCAGCAGACCGCGGACAACGAGGCGCGGTTCCGGGACTTCCCGGCCACCTCCGCCCTGTTCCTGCCCGGCGGCAAGCTGCCGGTCGTCGGCTCCACCCTGAAGAACCCCGATCTGGCCCGCACCTACCGGGAGTTGGGGAGCAAGGGCATCGGCGCCCTCTACCGCGGGGCCATCGGACGGGACATCGTCCACACCGTGCAGCAGCCGCCGGTCCGCGCCGGCGCCGACCGCAAGGTCCGCCCCGGCCACCTGACCGCCGCCGACCTCCGCGCCTACCACCCGCTGCTCCACCCGCCGACCCACACCACCTACCGCGGCCTGGACGTCTACGGCATGGCGCCGTCCTCCTCCGGCGGCACCAGCATGGCCGAGGCGCTCAACATCCTGGAGAAGAGCGACCTCTCGCACCTGTCCGAGAAGCAGTTCCTGCACCGCTACATCGAGGCCAGCCGGATCGCCTTCGCCGACCGCGGCCGCTGGGTCGGCGACCCCGCCTTCGAGAACGTCCCCACCAAGGGCCTGACCTCCAAGCGCTTCGCCGACTCCCGCGCCTGCCTGATCAACGACCACAAGGCGCTCACCAGCCCGCTCGCGCCCGGCGACCCGCGCCACCCGAAGCCCTGCGGCAGCACCGGCAAGGCCGTCCCGACGACGTACGAGGGGGAGAACACCACCCACCTCACCGTCGCCGACAAGTGGGGCAACATCGTCGCCTACACCCTCACCATCGAGCAGACCGGCGGCAGCGGCATCACCGTCCCCGGCCGCGGCTTCCTGCTCAACAACGAGCTGACCGACTTCTCCTTCACGCCCATCGACCCGGCCGTGCACGACCCCAACCTGCCGGGCCCCGGCAAGCGCCCGCGCTCGTCCATCTCCCCGACCATCGTGCTGCGGCACGGCGAGCCCGTGCTGGCCGTGGGCTCGCCGGGCGGCGCCACCATCATCACCACCGTCCTGCAGACCCTGATCAACCACCTCGACCGCGGGATGTCCCTGGTGGACGCGATCGCCGCACCGCGCGCCAGCCAGCGCAACGCCGCCGCCACCGAGCTCGAACCAGCCCTCTACAACAGCCCGCTGCGGCGGCAACTGGAGGCGCTCGGCCACGCGTTCAAGCTGAACCCGGAGATCGGCGCGGCCACCGGCGTGCAGCGACTGCCGGACGGCCGCTGGCTCGCCGCGGCCGAGAAGGTCCGGCGCGGCGGCGGCTCGGCACAGGTCGTCCACCCGGCGCCGTAGGCCAAAACCAGCCCCCGCGGGGCCGGTGTGTGCCGTCCGTGTGTCGTCGATGTGTCGCGCCGCGCGGCGTCGTTGCCGGCCCCCGCGGGTCCGATTAGCCTCCTGGGACCGTTCGTTCGAGTGAGCGGTCCCAGGGAGGGCACGCAGCGTGAGCGTCGACGAGAGCCAGGAACGCCAGACCGGACGGTCCCCGGACCACCCCCGCCGCCCCGCGCCCGCCGGGCAGCTCGACGGCCAGTGGGAGGGGCTCGCCGAACAGGCCCGGGCCCTGGCCGACGGTGCGGTCACCGCCACCGCCCTGGTCCGCCGCTCCCTGGAGCGCATCGCGGCCACCCAGGACACCGTCAACGCCTTCCGCCGGGTCCGCGCCGAGGCGGCGCTGGCCGAGGCCGCGGAGGCGGACCGCCGGCTCGCGGCCGGGGAGCGGGCGCCGCTGCTCGGCGTGCCGATCGCGGTCAAGGACGACACCGATGTGGCCGGCGAGCCCACCGCGTTCGGCTGCGCCGGGGAGTTCCCCCTCAAGCAGCACGACGCCGAGGTGGTGCGGCGGCTGCGCGCGGCCGGCGCGGTCATCGTCGGCAAGACCAACGCCTGCGAGCTGGGCCAGTGGCCGTTCACCGAGGGCCCGGCGTTCGGCCAGACCCGCAACCCCTGGAACCTCGCGCACACCCCCGGTGGCTCCTCCGGCGGTTCGGCCGCCGCGGTCGCCGCCGGGCTGGTGCCGGCCGCGCTGGGCACCGACGGCGCCGGCTCGGTCCGAATCCCCGCCGCCTGGTCCCACCTCGTCGGCATCAAACCGCAGCGCGGTCGGATCTCGACCTGGCCGGAGGCCGAGGCGTTCCAAGGCATCACCGGCATCGGCCCGTTGGCCCGCACCGTCGAGGACGCCGCGCTGCTGCTGGACGTCGCCAGCGGCAACCACGCCGGGGACCTGCACCGGCCGCCGGCCATCGCGGCCCGCGAGGCCGCCCGCCGGGACCCCGGACGGCTGCGGATCGCGCTGTCCTGGAAGGCCGCCACCACCTTCACCCGCAAACCGCTCCACCCCGACGTGCGGGCCGCGGTGACCGCCCTCGCCCGCACCCTGGCCGGCCTCGGCCACCTCGTCGAGGAGGCCGAACCGGACTACGGGCTGGTCGGGTTGGCCTTCGTCCCGCGCGCCACCGCCGGGGTCGGCGAGTGGGCCGCCCGGGTCCCCGACCCCCGGCTGCTGGACCGCCGCACCCAGGGGGCGGCGCGGATGGGACGGCTGCTCGGCGGGCCGCCACTGCGCCGCGCCCGGGCCGCCGAGCGGGGCCAACGCCAGCGCATCGGGGCGCTGTTCGGCCGCTACGACGTGCTGCTGACGCCGACCACCGCGACCCCGCCGCTGCGCATCGGCGCCCTCGCCGGGCTCAGCGGCTGGGAGACCGACAAGGCCATGATCGCGGCCTGCCCCTACGCCTGGCCGTGGAACGTGCTCGGCTGGCCCGGCATCAGCGTCCCGGCCGGCTTCAGCGCGGCCGGGCTGCCGCTGGGTGCCCAACTCCTGGGCCCGGCACACGGCGAGCCGCGGCTGATCTCGTTGGCCGCCCAGCTCCAGGACGCGTTGCAGTGGCACCGGCGGCGCCCCGACGGGCACCTGTCCCCGGCCGACGGCGTCAGCCCAGAAGGCCGATGAGCGCCTCCGTGGTGTCGGTCTCGCCGAGCCGCGGGAAGATCCGCCGCACGCTGTTGTGGTGCGCGTCCGCGTCCAGGTCGGTCACCGCGTCCACGGCGACGGTGACGTGGTAGCCGTGCTCGTGCGCGGCGCGGGCACTGGACTCCACGCCGATGCTGGTGGCGATCCCGGCGAAGACGACCTGGGTGACCCCGCGGCGCCGCAACTCCGCGTCCAGGTCGGTGTCGTGGAACGCCCCCCACCGCCGCTTGGTGACGCGGAGGTCGCCGGGCTGCGCGCCCAGTTCGGGGACCAGCTCGGCCCAGTCGGCCGGCGGGGTGCCGCCGCGGCCGCCGGCCTCGGTGCGGCCCGGGGCGCCCCCGGTGACGTTCACCAGGACGACCGGCAGCCCGTGGGCGCGGAAGGCCGCGGCGAGTTGGGCGCCGCGGGCCACGATCTCGGCGGCCGGGTGGATGGTGGGCAGCGCGGTGATGCCCTTCTGGAGGTCGATCAGGACCAGTGCGGTGGTGGCGTCCAGGGTGGTTGCGGGCACGGTAACTCCTCGGTGGGGTAAGGGGGTTGAGGGTTGGTTCAGCCGAGGGTGCGGGCGCCCGTGGTGCCGAGCGTCCGGTCGGCGAGGGTGAGCACCAGCAGCAGTACGCCGAGCGCCGCGCCGGGCAGCGCGATGGCGTGCAGGCCCGGGTCGGTGGCGCGCTGGCCGTAGAGCAGGCCGATGAGGCTGGAGGCGGTGATCGCGCCGAGGTACTGGGCGGTGCGCTGGAGGCCGGCGGCCGCGCCCACGCCGTCGGCCGGCGCCTGGGCGTAGACCGCGGCCTGGTTGCCGGTGGAGGCCAGCCCCTGCGGGATGCCGAACAGCGCGCCCGCGACGAGCAGGAGCGGCAGCGGGCTGGTGTCGCGCAGCAGCAGAAAGAGCGCGCTGCCGGCGGTCAGGCAGAGCGCGGCGACGGTCAGCGGGGCGCGGATGCCCCGGGTCCGGGCGCCGGCGAGCGAGCAGAGCGCGGCCGCACCGGACATCGGCAGCATCACCAGCCCGGCGTGGAAGGACGAGAAGCCGTGCGCCTGTTCCAGCCACTGGCTGAAGCCGTACAGCACGCAGTAGATGACCAGGTAGGTCAGGCCGTGTCGGAGGTAGGTCAGCACCAGCGCGCGATTGCGGGCCAACATCCGCAGGTCGATGAAGGGTTGGGGGTGGCGCAGCTGCCACCACACCAGGACGGCGGTCAGCGCCGCGGTCGGCGCGAGCAACGGCCACTGCGGGGCGTCGAGCCGGAGCAGGAAGAACATCGCGCAGGTCAGTGCGGAGGCGAAGAGCGCGATGCCGAACGGGTCGAGGGAGCCTTGGGGCGCGGCGTCGGGGCCGTCGGCGGCGGTCGCCGCCAGGGTGTCCCGGTCGGCCGGGAGCCAGAGCAGCGCGCCGGCCAGGGCCAGCAGCGCCAGCGGAACGTTGACCGCGAAGACCGCCCGCCAGCCGGCGGTCGCGGCGAGCAGCCCGCCGAGGGTGGGGCCGACCGCCGCACTGGCCAGCGCGGCCAGCGAGATCCGCCCGAGCACGGCGCGCGGCGTGGGCCGTCCCACCCGGCGCGACTCGGCGCGCAGCATCGCCATCGCCGCCGGGTACGCGGCCGCGGTGCCCACGCCGAGGACGATCCGGGAGACGATCAGCAGCGCGAACGTCGGGGCCAGCGCGCCGAGCAGGCCCGCCGCGCAGACCGCCACGGTGCCGGCGACGAAGACCCGGCGCGGCCCGAACCGGTCCGCGACCCGGCCCAGCGAGGGCTGCCCCACGGCGCTGGCGAGATACATCGCCGAGATCAACCAGGCGGTGTCGGCGGGGCCGACGCGGAAGTCCCGGCCGATGGCCACCAACGCGGTGGCGATCATCGTGGAGTTGATGGGGTTGAGGAGCGACCCCAGCAGTAGCGGGGTCATCAGACGGGCGCCGAAACCGTTCTCGCCGGTGGGGAGTTGGGACGGTTCGGTGGTCGGGGCGGCGGAGCGGTCCGGGGCGTCGGGGCTGCTCATTCCCCGATCAGCCGCCGTATCAGCGCGGTCGCCTCGGCCAGCGTCCGCTGCTCGTCGGCGGTCAACTGCTCGGCGATGGCCACCGCGAGCCAGTCGTTCTTGGCGGCCCGGACGTCCGCGAGGACCCGGTGGCCCCCCTCGGTGAGCGAGAAGACCACCTGACGGCCGTCGGTCGGATGCGGGCTGCGGGCGAGGATCCCGTGCTCCTCCAGCGCGCCGACGGTCACCCGCATCGACTGCGGACGCACCAGCTCGGCGCGGGCCAGCGCCGCGATGGTGGACGGTCCGTCGGCGTCGATCCGGGCGAGCACCGCGCGCTGCGTCGGGGTCAACTCGCCCTGTGGCGAGGCCGCGCGCAGCCGGCGCATCAGCAGGGACACGGTCGCGCCGAGGTCGGTGGCGATCCGTTTCTGGTCCTTGTCTGGCATGGCACCAGGCTAGGAGAATGACAGGGAAACTTGCAAGTAAGGCTTGCAAGTTTCCCTGTCGGAATGGTGGAGCGCTACGCGGGCCGCGGGTGGCGCGGTCGCCGCGCCCGGCCGGGAGATGGTCTTGCCAGGGTCACATACGGGGCTTACGGTCGCCTCCACACGCGTAGATCCGCGTGTTTGCAGGTCGACGCACCGACAAAGGAGCAGCCGATGTCCGATGTTGTGCGTGCCGCACTGGTCCAGGCGACCTGGACCGGCGACACCGAATCCATGATCGCGAAACACGAGGAGCACGCCAGGGCGGCGGCCGCGCAGGGCGCGAAGGTGATCGGATTCCAAGAGGTCTTCAACGCCCCGTACTTCTGCCAGGTCCAGGAGCCCGAGCACTACCGCTGGGCCGAGCCGGTGCCCGACGGGCCGACCGTGCGGCGGATGCAGGCGCTCGCCCGGGAGACCGGGATGGTGATCGTGGTCCCCGTCTTCGAGGTCGAGCAGTCCGGCTTCTACTACAACACCGCCGCCGTCATCGACGCCGACGGCACCGTCCTCGGCAAGTACCGCAAGCACCATATCCCGCAGGTCAAGGGCTTCTGGGAGAAGTACTACTTCCGCCCGGGCAACGCCGGCTGGCCGGTCTTCGACACCGCCGTCGGCCGGGTCGGCGTCTACATCTGCTACGACCGCCACTTCCCCGAGGGCTGGCGGCAGTTGGGCCTCAACGGCGCCCAGCTCGTCTACAACCCGTCGGCCACCTCGCGCGGCCTGTCCGGGTACCTGTGGAAGCTGGAGCAGCCCGCGGCGGCGGTCGCCAACGAGTACTTCGTCGCCGCGATCAACCGCGTCGGCGTCGAGGAGTACGGCGACAACGAGTTCTACGGCTCCAGCTACTTCGTCGACCCGCGCGGCCAGTTCGTCGGCGATCCGGCCAGCGACAGCAAGGAGGAACTGGTCGTCCGCGACCTGGACTTCGGGCTGATCGACGAGGTCCGCCAGCAGTGGGCCTTCTACCGCGACCGCCGGCCGGACGCCTACGAGGGGCTGATGCACCCGTGACGCGGGACGCCGACGAGCTGCACGCGCGCCACCAGGCGGTGCTGCCGTCCTGGCTGAGCCTCTACTACGAACGCCCGCTGGAGCTCACGCACGGCGAGGGCCGGCACGTCTGGGACGTCGAGGGCAACCGCTATCTCGACTTCTTCGGCGGCATCCTCACCACCATGACGGCGCACGCCCTGCCCGAGGTGACCAAGGCCATCGCCGAGCAGGCCGGCCGGATCGTGCACTCCTCCACGCTCTATCTCTCCCGCCCGATGGTCGAGTTGGCGGAGCGGATCGCCGCGCTCTCCGGCATCCCCGACGCCCGGGTCTTCTTCACCACCTCCGGCACCGAGGCCAACGACGCCGCGCTGCTGCTGGCCACCACCTACCGCCGGTCGAACCAGGTCCTGGCGATGCGCAACAGCTACCACGGCCGGTCGTTCTCCACCGTCGGCATCACCGGCAACCAGAGCTGGTCGCCCACCAGCCTCTCGCCGTTGCAGACCCTCTACGTCCACGGCGGGGTGCGCTCCCGGGGCCCCTACGCCGACCTCGGTGACGCGGAGTACATCGCGGCCTGCGTCGCGGACCTGGAGGACATGCTCCAGCAGACCGCCGGCGGCGTCGCCGCACTGATCGCCGAACCGGTGCAGGGCGTCGGCGGGTTCACCGCCCCGCCCGACGGGCTGTACGCGGCGTTTCGGGAGGTGCTGGCCCGGGAGGGCATCCTGTGGATCAGCGACGAGGTGCAGACCGGCTGGGGCCGCACCGGTGACCACTTCTGGGGCTGGCAGGCGCACGCCGACAACGGTCCGCCGGACCTGCTGACCTTCGCCAAGGGCATCGGCAACGGCATGTCCATCGGCGGAGTGGTGGCCCGCGCCGAGGTGATGAACTGCCTGCCAGCCAACTCCATTTCGACCTTCGGCGGCAGCCCGATCACCATGTCCGCGGGCCTGGCCAACCTCACCTACGTCCTGGAGCACGACCTCCAGGGCAACGCCCGACGGGTCGGCGGGCTGCTCATCGAGCGGCTGCGGGCGGTGGCGGCCGGCCTGGACGTGGTGCGGGAGGTGCGCGGGCGGGGCCTGATGATCGGGGTCGAGCTGGTCCGGCCGGGCACCGACGAGCGCTCGCCCGAGGCCGCCTCGCTGGCCCTGGAGGCGGCCCGGGAGCGCGGGTTGCTGGTCGGCAAGGGCGGCCAGGGCGGCAACTCGCTCCGCATCGGCCCGCCACTCACCCTCACCGTGGCCGAGGCCGAGGAGGGCGCGGAACTCCTCGCGGACGCCCTGCGGTGGGTGCAGGGGCGGTTGGTGGGCTAGGGCCTGTCCGATGGGTCGTGGTCGGGGCCGCAGCGGATCGCCGTCCGGTGCGGCCCCGTCGTGCGCGGTGCGTTTTTGACCGTCAGCCGGTCGGTGCGACATCCCCGTAACTGCGGCCCACCGCGGGGCCGTTGAGCCAGGCGGTGGCCTGGCCCTTGACGGTGTCGGAGCGGTAGACGCCCCACTTGTCGGTGACCCAGTCGGCGCGCAGCGTCGCCGCGGGGTACTGCTCCACGCCGCCGGGCAGCTTCTGGGCGGCGCCGTCGTGCCACAGCCGCACCCAGCCCTTGGCGGGGTCCTTGGAGACCTTGATGCCGATGACGAAGTCGTGCCAGGTGTTGAGGGCGAGCGGGGTGTGCCAGAGCCGGGTGGTCTTCAACTTCGGGTCGGCGTACTCCAGATCGACCAAGCCGTCCCCGCGGGCGCGCAGCGACAGCGGCGGGGTGGCGGCGCCCGAGCCGTAGTCCTTGAGCTGCCACAGGACCACCCAACCGCCCTTCTGCGTCGGCAGCGGGCCCCACATCGAGCGCCAGCCGATGTAGTAGACGTCGCCCTCCTTGGAGAAGCGCAGCGGCCCGTTGGCGGTGCGGTGGCCGCGGGTCTCCACCCGGACCCGGGTGGGGCCGTCGATCTTGTCGCCGGAGGTGTGGAGTTGGTAGGACTTCCCGTGCTTCCCGGTCGGGTCGTCGACGACCTTGACCGAGCCCGGCTTGGTCTCCACGCCCTCGAAGGCGGCGGTGCCCTTGGCCGGGTCGGCGCGCCACAGGGGGGCCGCGTGGTGGTCGGCGGCCGGGTGCGCGCCGCCGGGCCGGGCCGCGGACGGGGCCTGTTGGGCGGCCGCGGAACAGGCACCGGTCAGCGCGATACCGGCGACGAGGGCAACTCCCCACCGTATGCGGTGGGTTAGGGGGCGCTCCATGGGTGTACTCCCGACGTGGGGGGATGGGACGGGAGTTGAAAGTTAGGTTTGTTGCCAGTCGGCGTCAAGGGGGGGGTAGCGGGTGGCCGGTGCGCGGCGCATCGCGGGCCCCGGCGCTACTTCCGGGCGGCGGCCGCGCGCACCGCGCCGGCGACCTCGGTGAAGAAGCGGGAGTGGGCGCGCCGGCTCACCGGGGCCTCCGGGTTCCACGGCAACAGCCGGGCGCGCGCCTCGATGGCCCGCCAGTTCTCGTCCGCCCGCAGCGCCCCGATGCGGGCGGCGTTGACCCGCGCGTCGATCAGGACGACGTCCGGGGCGAGCGCGGCGGCCTCCGCCCAGCCGACCGTCGACCAGTTCGTCCCCGCGCCGGCCACCGGCTCCGGCAGCCTCACGCCGTGCTCGGCCAGCGCCCGCAGGTCGGGCCAGGTGCCCGGGCGGGCCAGGTGGACCTTGTCCGGGCCGGCCGGGGACAGCGCCACCACCCGGGGTTGCGCCGGGCCGGCGGTGGCCCGCCGCAGTTCGTCCTCCGCGGCGTCCAACTCCCGTGCCAGGGCGAGCGGTTCGCCGTGGCCGAGGGATCCGGCCAGCGCGGCGAAGCGCTCGCGCACCTCGGGCAGGCTGCGCCCCGGGCCGACCGCGACGGTGGCCACCGGGACCTGCTCCTCCAGCTCCTGCGCGGTCTTCGCGGCCAGTCCGTACAGGCTCTCGCCGTCGTAGGTCACCGCGACCACCAGGTCCGGGCGGTCCTCCAGCAGGGCGTCCGGGTGCAGCGCGGCGCCCGAGCCGAGGTAGCGGACCTCGGCCAGCGGCAGCTCACCTGCCTTGGCCGGGTCGGCCGACGCCCCGTCGTGCATCGACCCGAACAGGCCGACCGGCCGGATGCCGTGATCCCACAGCGTGGCCCCCGCCTGTATGTAGGCCACGATCCGTTCTGGCCGTTCTCCGGCCACCACCAGGCGCCCGCGGTCGTCGGAGAACTCCCACGGTGTGCTCTGCTCCATGACGCATCGCCTTTCCGGCGCCATCCGCGCTCCCTGACGCCTTGGGTGCCAAATGTGAAGGTGCGGTCCTGCGTTGACTTTCGATGTGGTGGGTCCGGGGACTGTTACCTGCCCATCCGGCAGCCCCGGAACCCCTCCCCAGCCTCCACCCGGTCCGGCCCCCGGCGCAGCCCGTTCGGCCACCCGGCCGACCGCCGCGACGAAACCAAGCCGGAGGCTGATCTTCCATCAGGCCCTTGCCGTGACGGGTGACATGCTTCTACGGTGTCTGCTTCCCGTCCGGAATCTACGGGTGTAGACCAGCTTGTGACATGGCGTCAGTCAAGATGGAAGGGGACTGCTCGGGTATGACTCGCACCCTCATCACCGGCGGCCTGGTGATCACCGCCGCCGAGGAACTGCACGCGGACGTGCTGATCGAGAACGGACGGATCGAGGCGGTGGCGACGCCGGGCAGTCAGCGGTGGACCGCCGACCGCGTCCTGGACGCCTCGCACAAGTACGTCATCCCGGGCGGGATCGACGCCCACACCCACATGGAGATGCCGTTCGGCGGCACCTTCGCGTCCGACACCTTCGAGTCCGGCACCCGGGCGGCGGCCTGGGGCGGGACGACCACCATCATCGACTTCGCGGTGCAGTCCAAGGGCGCGGCACTGCGGGCCGGCCTGGACGCCTGGCACGCCAAGGCCGACGGCCAGTGCGCCATCGACTACGGCTTCCACATGATCGTCTCCGACGTCAACGCCTCGACGCTGGCGGAGATGGACGGGCTCGTCGGCGAGGGGGTGACCTCGTTCAAGCTGTTCATGGCGTACCCCGGGGTCTTCTACTCCGACGACGGGCAGATCCTGCGTGCCATGCAACGGGCCGCCGGCAACGGCGGGTTGGTCATGATGCACGCCGAGAACGGCATCGCCATCGACGTCCTGGTCGAGCAGGCGCTCCAGCGCGGCGAGAGAGACCCTCGATACCACGGCGAGGTCCGCAAGGCGCTGTTGGAGTCCGAGGCCACCCACCGGGCGATCCGGCTGGCCCAGGTCGCCGGTGCGCCGCTGTACGTCGTGCACGTGTCGGCGCAGGAGGCCGTCGCCGAACTGGCCCGGGCCCGCGCCGAGGAGCTGCCGGTCTTCGGCGAGACCTGCCCGCAGTACCTCTTCCTGTCGACGGACAACCTCGCCGAGCCCGACTTCGAGGGCGCCAAGTACGTGTGCAGCACGCCGCTGCGCCCCAAGGAGCACCAGGCGGCGCTCTGGCGCGGCCTGCGCACCGACGACCTCCAGGTGGTCTCCACCGACCACTGCCCGTTCTGCTTCGTGGGCCAGAAGGAGCTCGGCCGCGGCGACTTCTCCAAGATCCCCAACGGGATGCCGGGCGTCGAGCACCGGATGGACCTGCTCCACCAGGCCGTCGTCGACGGGCACCTCTCGCGCCGCCGCTGGATCGAGATCGCCTGCGCGGCGCCGGCCCGGATGTTCGGCCTCTACCCGCGCAAGGGCACCCTCGCGCCGGGCGCCGACGCCGATGTCGTCATCTACGACCCGCGCGCCGAGCACACCCTCTCGGCCGCCACCCACCACATGAACGTCGACTACTCGGCCTACGAGGGCAAGCGCCTGACCGGGGGAG
Source organism: Streptomyces sp. NPDC057743 (assembly GCF_042798755.1). Taxonomy (NCBI): domain Bacteria; kingdom Bacillati; phylum Actinomycetota; class Actinomycetes; order Kitasatosporales; family Streptomycetaceae; genus Streptomyces; species Streptomyces sp. NPDC057743. The sequence goes on along the minus strand of NZ_JBHVJX010000019.1, from coordinate 49,452 downwards.
TGGAGACGGTCCTCTCGCGCGGCGAACTCGTCATCGACCGAAGGGAGTTCACGGGCCGTGCCGGGCACGGCGTGTACGTCCCGCGCGGCACCTGTCAATACCTGAACTGAGGAACCAAGGGGCATCACCATGGATTTCGGACTCGTCCTGCAGACCGACCCGCCCGCCTCCGAGGTCGTCCGCCTCATGCAGCGCGCGGAGGCGGGGGGCTTCACCTATGGCTGGACGTTCGACTCGTGCGTCCTGTGGCAGGAGCCGTTCGTCATCTACAGCCGCATCCTCGCCGAGACCAGCCGTCTCACCGTCGGCCCGATGGTGACGAACCCCAGCACCCGCGCCTGGGAGGTGACCGCCTCCACCTTCGCCACCCTCAACGACATGTACGGCAACCGCACCGTGTGCGGCATCGGCCGGGGCGACTCCGCGATGCGGGTGGCGGGCCGCAAGCCCAACACCCTCGCCAGGATCAGCGCGGCCATCAGGATCATCCGGGCGCTGGGGCGCGGCGACGAGGCGGACATCGGCGGCGGCACCGTCGTCCGCTTCCCCTGGGTGCGCGAGGGCGCCCAACTGCCCGTCTGGATGGCCGCGTACGGCCCCAAGGCGCTGAAGATGACCGGGGAGGAGGCCGACGGCTTCATCCTCCAGCTCGCCGACCCGTTCCTCACCGAGTGGATGATCAAGGCGGTCCGGGACGCCGCCGTGGTGGCCGGCCGCGACCCGTCCGACGTCAAGATCTGCGTCTCCGCCCCCGCCTACGTCACCGCCGACGACTCGCCCGAGGCGCTCGACCACGCCCGCCAGCAGTGCCGTTGGTTCGGTGGCATGGTCGGCAACCACGTCGCCGACCTGGTCTCCACCTACGGCGCCGACTCGGGCCTGGTCCCGCACGAGCTGACGGACTACATCAAGGCCCGCGACGGCTACGACTACGCCCACCACGGCCGCACCGACAACCCCGACACCGCCTTCGTCCCCGACGGGATCGTGGACCGTTTCTGCCTGATCGGCCCGCCCGCCGCGCACGTCGAAAAGCTGAACCGGCTGCGGGAGTTGGGCGTCGACCAGTTCGCGCTCTACGCGATGCACGACGCGAAGGAGACGGTGATCGACGCCTATGCGCGGGAGGTCATCCCGGCCGTGAACGGCTGAGCCGCGGACCGCGGCCCGGGGGTGGCGGTGCGGAGCCGGGGGACGGCGATGGCCGTCACCAGGAGCCCGGCCCGCGCCAGCCACCGCCCGTCGAACCCCGGCAGCCGGGCGCCGTTCACCTCGGGCCCGGGCACCAGCAGCCGGGCTCGGAAGGTGCCGGCCGCCGGATCGACGGTGACCTCGGCCTCCTCGAAGTCCAGCCACCGGTGGGTCAGCGGGAACCACGCCTTGTAGACGCTCTCCTTGGCGCTGAAGACCAGCCGGTCCCAGTGGATCTCCGGGCGCATCGCGGCGAGTTGGGCGACATGGGTCCGTTCGGCGGGGCGGAGCACGGTCTCTGCGACGCCGTTGCCGGGCAGCGGGCCGTTCGGCTCGGCGTCCAGGCCGACGGTGGCCAGCTCGGTGGCGCGGGCCAGCGCGGCCGCCCGGTATCCCCGGCAGTGCGTCATGCTGCCCACCAGCCCGTCCGGCCAGCGCGGGGCGCCGCGTTGGCCGGGCAGGATCGGCACCGGGTCGTGGCCGAGCCGGGCCAGTGCCTCGCGCGCGCAGGCCCGCACGGTGGCGAACTCCGCGCGGCGCCCGGCGACCGCCCGCTCGACCAGGGCGGCCTCCTGCGGGAACAGTCGGGGCGGCGGATCGGCGTCGCCGAACGCCTCGGCGGTCTCGATCGGCGGGGGCAGCAACTCGGATATCACGGCTATCACGGCGTCCTCTCGGGGTGTCCAGGCGCCGACACCGGGAGCGGGCCGGTCAGCACGCGGTTCGGGCGGCCGGGCGACCGACCATGACCCATCAGACAGACCCTAGCCCCGCACCCGGCAACCCCGCCTGAGAGTACGGGCGTTGACCGCCCCCTGACTGTGCCCCTCCGATGCCCGGAAAAGTTAGGGGTTGTGTGCGCCCGCCCGGCACCGGCAGGCTCCTGACGGACCGCTCGTTCCCATGGGGGAGCCGCCCCACGCGAGCGGGCACGAAAGGACGACGCCAGGTGAGCGCGAACCCCACCGACACCAGCCCGTGGATCCGCCGGTTCCACCCTGCTGACGGCGCGCGGGCCAGGCTGTTGTGCCTGCCGCACGCCGGCGGCTCCGCGCCGTTCTACTTCCCCGTCTCCAGGGCGCTCTCGCCCGACGTCGACGTGCTCGCCGTGCAGTACCCGGGACGGCAGGACCGCCGTCACGAGCCGTGCATCGACTCGCTGCCCGCGCTCGCCGACGCGCTGGTGGAGGAGGTACTGCCGTGGGCCGACCGGCCGTTGGCGGTGTTCGGGCACAGCATGGGCGCCACCCTCGGCTTCGAGGTGGCGCGCCGCCTGGAGAGCCGGGGCACGGTGCCGCTGGTGCTGTTCGCCTCCGGCCGGCGGGCGCCGTCCAGGCACCGCGACGAGAGCGTCCACCTGCGGGACGACGACGGGATGATCGCCGAACTGCGGGCGCTGAACGGCACGGACGCGGAGGTGTTCGGCGACGAGGAGCTGCTGCGCCTCGTCCTGCCCGCCATCCGCGGCGACTACCGGGCCGTCGAGACCTACCGCTACACCCCCGGCCCGAAGCTCGCCGCCCCCATCCAGGCGCACACCGGCCTCGACGACCCCCGGGCGAGCCTGGACGAGGTGCGGGACTGGGAGCTGCACACCGAGGGCTCCTTCGACCTGCACACCTACCCCGGCGGCCACTTCTACCTCAACGCGCAGGCGCCGTCGGTCATTTCGACGGTGGCGAAAACGATTTCCGGGCTGCTCGACGCCCGGTAGTTCGGCGCGGGCGCCGCGTTGATGCTCTCGTTATTCGCCCGGACTGGAAATTCTCGTGGTGCACCGAATACCATCCAGGCCGGCGTGAGTGTTTTCCGCGCCCTGGGTATTTTCGTGTGAGCGGTGGGGTTAATTGTGGCTACTGGACAAGTAATTCGTTTCGACGCGGTTCGCGGCTATGGGTTCGTGTCTCCCGAAAATGGTGGGGGAGACGTCTTTCTGCACGTCAACGACCTCCTGGTGGACAAGTCCCTGATCGCTCCCGGCGTCACGGTCGAGTTCGACATCGAGGAGGGCGACCGGGGCCTCAAGGCGGCCGACGTGCGGGTCATTTCGGGCGCCCCGGCCGTGCCCGCCGCCTCGTTCTCGGTGGGGCACCCGGTGTCGCGGGACGGCATCGAGGACGGCATGTGCGACGTGCTGACCGTTAAGGAATTCACCCGGGAAATCACCGAGACGCTGCTGCTCGCGGCGCCCGGTGCGACCGGGGAACAGATCCTCCAGATCCGCCGCCGGCTGACCGAGGTCGCCACCCGGCACGGCTGGGTCGAGGCGTAACCGCCGGCACGGATCATCCGGGGCGGACCGGCGGCGACAGCGCTGCCGGTCCGCCCCGCGGTTGTCGTGGGCGCCCCGGCCCGGGGAACGGGCGGCGGCGGGCGGCTCTGCGAGACTGGTCGCCCTGGGGCCGGTCCGTGCCCGATCCACCGGACGGGCGCCAGTCCTCAACAGGTCGTCGCGGAAGGCGGGGTGGAGCCGGCGTGCGGACGGAAGGCAGTCGGGCGGCCGCGGGGCGGCACGCCCCCGAACGGCCCCCGGGCACCCGGCTACGGCCGGTGGTGCTGGCGCCGGTGCGCGGGGTGGCGCTGTGGGCGATCGACGCCGCCGGCTTGGTGCTGCTGGCCGCGACCCTGATCACCGCGCAGGCCACCTACCTCCTCGGCATCCCCTACGCCCATGTCACCGTCGTCGAACGCGGCCGCGCGCTCACCAACCTGACCCGGCGACTGGCCGGCATCTGGTCGGCGGTGCCCGTCCCGGCGCCGTACCACCCCCGCCCCGCCCCGCCGCGGGCGGACGCCGACGGGCTGCACCGGTACCAGAACAAGCTCTACCGCTCGGCCTGGATGCCCCACCACAAGCTGCTGGTGCGCTGGATCGTCAACGACGACGCGTCCTGGCGGGACGTGGGGTGGCTGCTGCTGGCCCCGTTGAGCTGTGGGCCGTTGGCGGCGCTGCCGGCCGCGCTGATCGGGGCGGGCGCGGTGGTCGCCGCGGCGGGCGCGGGCGCGCTGCACCTCGGTGACCTCGTCGCCCCGCTGCGGTCCATCGATCCGGCCGGGGTGTGGCTGGTGCCCGCCGGGGCGCTGCTGGCCGCGGTCGGGTTCGCCGTCGGCCCGGCGCTGCTGCGCTGCCACGCCGCGGCCGCCCGGCTGTTGCTCGCCCCGTGCCGACGCTCCCGCTTCGGTGCGGCGGTGCGCGCGGTGATGCGCTCGGGGGTGGCGCTGCACCGGCTGACGGTGCTGATCGGCGTCGCGGTCGCGGAGTTGGCGATGTTCGCGTTCCTGGCCGTGGCGTTCGTCGTGCTGCACGTGCTGGGCCTGGCCGTGCTGTGGTGGGAGCTGGTCGCCGCACCGGCCCGCCGGCTGGTCGAGTTCGGCCGCCGACTGGTCCGCGACCGCACCGGTCGCACCCTCCCCGCGCCCTACCTCCCCGAGCCGCCGCCCCCGCGCCAGCGCGCCGACGGCCTCTACCGCTCCGGCAAGCGCCTCTACACCAGCCAGCGGCAGTCCGCCCAGCGCGAGCGCGTGCGGTGGATCAGGAACGACGTGGCCACCTGGCGCGACCTGGTCTGGCTGGCCACCGACCCGCTGCTGGTGGCCGCGGTGGTGCTGCCGCTGACGCTGCCCGCGCTGATCGGCGTCTTCGCCCTGCTGTGGCCCTGGCTGTGGTGGCCGTTGGCGGGGCCGTTCCTGCCCTACGACCCCGCGGCACCCTGGCACGCGCTGCTGAGGCTGCTGCCCGGCGACGGGGCGGCGGCGCTGTCCCACCCGGCCTTCGGCGTGCTGCTGGCGCTGCCGCTGATCGCCCTCAGCGGCGTCCTCGCCGAACCGCTGCTGCGGCTGCACACCCGCTGGGCGCAACTGTTGCTCGCCCCGACCGGCGGCCGGCTGCTGGCCCAACGGGTCGAGGAGCTCACCGAGACCCGGACCATCGCCACCCACGCCCAGGCGGCCGAACTCCGCCGCATCGAACGGGACCTGCACGACGGCTCGCAGGCCCGGCTGTTGGCCATCGGCCTGAAGCTGAACACCGTCAAGAACCTCGTCGACTCCGACCCCGCCGCGGCCAAGCAGGTCGTCGGGGAAATCCAGGAGGCCGCCGCCCAGGCCCTGGCCGAGCTGCGCGACCTGGTGCGCGGCATCCACCCGCCGGTGCTGGCCGAGCGGGGACTCGGCGACGCGGTCCGCGCCCTGGCCATGGACAGCCCGCTGGACGTCGCCGTGCACCTGGAGCTGACCGAGCCGATCCAGCAGCCGTTGGAGACCGCCGTCTACCTGGCGGTGTCGGAGCTGCTCAGCAACGTCACCAAGCACGCCAGCGCCAGCCGGGTGGCGATCGACCTGGTGACCAGGGACGGGGCGCTGACCGTGACGGTCACCGACGACGGGCGGGGCGGCGCGGCCCCCGGCCCGGGCAGCGGGCTCAGCGGCATCGCCCGCCGCCTCACCCCGTTCGACGGGACGCTTTCCATCGTCAGCCCGCTCGGCGGACCGACCACCATCACCCTCAACCTCCCGCTGGTAGGGGCCCGTTCGGACGCCTATAGGGGTGCGACGAACCCCTCGTAGGGGTAGGGCTGGGTCCGGGCAAGGGGTGGGTCTATCTAGACCCCACTTCGGGGCCTATACGGATTCCTCGCGTCCGGCTCCGGCCCTATCGTCGAAAACGACCGTCGGGACTCGCGTCCGGGCGCCGTTCGGGAAGCGAACACGGGAGAGCATTGAGATGAGCCAGGGCCAGCAGCCGCACTACGGTGCCGCGCCGTATCAGGAGCCGTACGGTTCCGCGTCCCAGGGGAACGCGCGGTTCACCGAGGAGGAGAAGAAGCAGATCGCCGCCGCCCGCCGCGGTCTGCTCAAGTCCCTGTTCATCAGCCTGATCCTGCCGCTCGGGCTGTACTACGGGCTGCGCGAGTACGGCGTCTCCCCGCTGAACGCGCTGCTCATCGGCTGTGTGCCGCCGTTCCTGAAGGCGCTCTACACGATCATCAAGGAGCGCAAGGCCGACCCGGTCTCCCTGTTCACCCTGAGCCTGCTGATCATCGGCGGCCTCACCTCCCTGATCACCGGCAGCCCCCGCTGGATCCTCGCCAAGAGCGGTGTGCTCACCGTCGTGCTCGGCATCGCGCTGCTGCTCACCACCCACAAGCGCCCGGCGATCTTCCAGGGCCTGATCAGCCTCCAGACGTCGGCCGAGTCGACCGCGAAGTGGGAGGCGCTCTGGCAGGACTACGCGGAGATCCGCCACATCATGCGGGTCACCAACGTCATTTGGGGCGTCGGCTTCTTCCTCGACGGCATCATCCGGATGTTCCTGGCCTATCGGCTCGACATCGACGCGGTGCCCACCGTCACCACCGTGATGTTCGTGGTGAGCATCGTGCTGTTCCAACTCGTCAGCAAGCGCTACGGCCGGCTCTACATGCGCCGCCGCGGGCTGCGGCTCAACGGCACCACGGTGGAACGCCTCTAGGGCCCGTCCCTAGGGCCATCCCGTTCCCCGCACACCGACGCGCGCCCGGCCGGCACCCCGGGCGCGCCCCGCCCCCCACAGGAGCCCCCATGCCGCGCGCCCACATCGCCGTCTTCAGCTACGCCGCAGGCGGCCACGTCACCCCGCTCCTCGGGATCGTCGAGGAACTGGTGGACCGGGGGCACCGGGTGACCTGGCCGACGACCGAGGAGTTCGCCGAGCGGGTCGAGGCCACCGGCGCCACGGCGCTGATCCACCCGGCGTCGCGGCCGGTCTTCGCCGGCGGGGCCGCCGCCGTCACCGCCGAGAACGCGGCGGAGCTGTCGGCGGCACAGTTCCGGCAGACCGTCGACGCCGCCGACGTCGCGGCGGCCCGCTTCGCCGCGGACGCCCCCGACCTGGTGCTCTACGACACCACCGTGCTCGCCGTCGGCCGGCTGATCGCCCTCAAGGCCGGCTGCCCCGCGGTCCAGGTGTTCCCCACCTTCGCCGCCAACGCCAGGTTCAACCTCTACGAGAAGCTGCCCGAGACCAGCAAGATGCTGGCCGAGACGGGCGTCTCGCGGATGATCGTCGACATGCTGGCCGAGTTCCTCGCCGTCCACGGGCTCGACATGACGGTGGACCGCTTCCACGCCAAGTCCGAGGCGCTCTCCCTGGCCGTGCTCCCCAAGCCCTTCCAGTACGCCGCCGAGCGGTTCGAGGACGGCGACCCGGTGTTCGTGGGCCCCTGCCTCGGCTCCCGCGCCGACGACCGGAGTTGGACCCCACCCGCCACCGACCGCCCGATCGTCGTGCTCTCTCTGGGGTCCCACCGCTACGACGGCGGCGAGCAGTTCCTGCGGGACTGCGTCACCGCGTTCGCCGACGCGCCCTGGCACGTCGTGCTCTCCACCGGGCATCACCTGCCGCCCGAGGAGCTCGGCCCGCTACCGTCGCACGTCGAGGCGCACGCCTGGCTGCCGCAGACCGCCGTGCTGCGGCACGCCGCCGCCTTCGTCAGCCACGGCGGCATGGGCGGCACCACGGAGGCGATGTACTTCGGGGCGGCTCAGGTCGCGGTGCCGATGATGCCCGAACAGGCCGCGGTCGCCGACCGGTTGGTGGAGACCGGCCTCGGCGTGAAGGTGCCGCACGAGGAGCTGTCGGGGGAGCGGATCCGGGACGCCGTGGCGCAGGTCCTCGGCGATCCCGACATCGCCCGGCGGGTGCGGGAGTTCGCCGGCCATGCGCGGGACGCCGGCGGCGCCCCGCGGGCCGCCGACGCGATCGAGGGCGTCCTCGGCGGGGCCGGCGGGCCCCAACAGACCACCACCCCCAGGGCCGACGCCGCCGGCTGACCCCCGCGGCCCGGCGTTGCCCACCGGCGTGCGTGCGGAGACCAGTTCTCCGCACGCACGCCGGACCTTTGTGTCGTGCGGCAGTTGCGTTACACCGTGCGTCGGAGGACAAAAGGCGGGCGGGCCACGGGAATCAACTCCCGTGGCCCGCCCGCCGTTTCGGCGTCCGCCCCGACTCAGCCGACTCAGCCGGCGCCGTAGAACTCGCGGACCGCGCCCACGATGCGCTCCTGGTCGGCCGCCGTGAGCTGGGTGTAGGTCGGCAGGTACAGGCCGTCCTCCGCGAAGCGGTGGGCGTTGAGGGTCGGCCAGATCGGATCGAGGTAGCCGGGTTGCTGGCTCATCGGCTTGAAGAACAGCCGGGTCTCGATGCCCGCCTCGGCGAGGAAGCGGCGCAGCTCCTCCCGGCGTTCGGCGCGCAGGTCGTACATCCACAGCACCTCGCGCGGCGGCATCAGTGTGATCCCGGGGATGTCCCGCAGGCCCTCGTCGTACCGCTTCTCGATGTCGCGGCGGCGGGCGAGGATCTCGTCGAGCCGTTCCACCTGCGCCAGCGCGACCGCGGCCTGCATGTTGGTCATGCGGAAGTTGTAGGCCAACTTCTTGTGCAGGAAGTTGTGTTCCGAGGAGAAGGCCATCCCGCGCAGATGGGCCATCTGGCCCGCCAGCCACGGGTCGTCGGTCAGGCAGATGCCGCCCTCACCGGACGTGATGATCTTGTTGGCGAAGAGCGAGAAGCACGCGATGTCGGCCACCGGCCGCACCCCGTGCGCCTCGGCGGAGTCCTCCACCACCCGCAGGCCGTACTGGAACGCGATGTCCATGATCGCGTCCATGTCGCAGCGGCGCCCGTAGACGTGCACCGGCATGATGACCTTGGTGCGCGGGGTGATCTTCTCCTCGATGCGGGCGGCATCGATGGTGAGGTCGTCGCCGCAGTCGACGAACACCGGCGTGCCGCCGACGTATTCGACCGCCCAGGCCGTGGCGATCATCGTGAACTCCGGCACGATGACCTCGTCGCCCGGCCCCACGCCCAGCGCCCGCAGCGCCAGCGTCAGCGCCGTCGTCCCCGAGGAACACGCGACGCCGTGCGCCACGTCGTTGTAGCCCGCGAACGCCTCCTCGAACCGTTTGACCGCCGGCCCCTGGGAGGAGATCCAGCCGCTGCCGACCGCCTCCGTCACATACTCCAGCTCACGCCCTTCGAGCCATGGCTGGGACACCGGGTACTCGTAACCCATGAACTTTTCGCTCCTCCACGTCGACCTTGCCTGATTCGGGTGCCGGTCACGCGTGGTCGGATGCGATCCGCTCCAGCTGCGCGGGGGCGGTCTCCACGCCCGGCATGGCCAGTACCTTCCGCTTCGCCTCCGCGGCCCGGTGGGCGAACGCACCGTCGCCGAGGACCGCCCCGCACGCCCGCGCCACCGCCTCCGCCGTCGCGTCGGCCGCCTGAAGTCCCAGCCCCAGCTCGGCGATCCGCCGCGCGTTGTGCGGCTGGTCCGCGCCCTGTGGGCACACCACCATCGGCACCCCGGACCGCAGCGCCTCCCGGATGCCGTTGTAGCCACCGTGGTTGAGGAACAGGTCGGCGACCTCCAGCACCAGCGGCTGCGGCACCGAGTCCACGAGGTGCACATGCGGGGCCCGCGGCAGATCCGCGCCGATCCCCCCGCTGGCCACCAGCGCCACGCAGTCCACCTCGGACAGCGCCTCCACGATGAGCCGCGCCTCGTGCTCCGGCCGGATCGACGACGGCAGGGTCACCCCCTGCTGCTGGAGTTCGGCCTGCATCGGCAGGGAGGTGCCCAGCGCGGCGTACACCAGCGGCTTGTCCGCGGGCAGTTCGGCGATCCAGGGCGGCAGCGACTCGCCGTGCCGGGCCAACACCGGCTGCCTGTAGCGCAGTTCGACCGGCCACGGGTGGGCGGTGAAGGACAGCTCGGCCGGGACGTAGTCCACCCGCCCGAAGCCGTACAGGCCCCGGCCCGAGCCCGTGACGCCCAGCGCGGCGCCGTGCGCGTCGAGCGGGTCGGCCAGCCGCGCCGGGTCCAGCAGGATCGTCGAGCCGCCCGACATCGTGACGTGCGGAACGCCCAACTGCTCGGCCGCCAGATAGCCCAGCAGGTCGAAGTCGTCGCGCAGCAGCAGGTCCGGCTTGAACTCCCGGGCCGCCTCGGTCACCGGCGGCAGCAGCTCCCGCCAGAAGTCGAAGGCGAACAGCGCGTTGAAGCCCTCGGTGTGGTCGGTGGCGTCGGTACTGGTCTCCACCCCGGCGGCCTCGGCCGCGGCCATGCCCTGGAGCATCGCCTTCAGCCCGTCGTAGGCGTTGGGCATCAGGGTGGAGATTCCGACCTTCTCCCGGGCCAGCTCCTTCACGACGGGTGCGGAGGTGATGAAGTGCACCTCGTGTCCGGCGTCGGTCAGGGCCCGGACCAGCGGGACGAACTTGCGGGCGTGCGAGGGCGAGGCGTTGACGGTGGCGAGGACGCGCACGGGGATCAGGCTCCTGTTCCAGCGGTACGGGTCAGGCCCGGGGGGACGGCTCGGCGGCGGCGTGCGCGAGGACGAGGTCCGCGGCCCGGGTGAGGCCGCCCGCCTCCCGCTGGCGCGCGCTCCAGTACCGCGCCCGCTCGGTGAAGCTCTCCTGCTCCAGCAGCGCGGTCAACTGCCGGGCGATCCACGCCGCGTCGGGCTCGGCCGCGTACGTGACGGTCAGGCCGAAGCCGGCGTCCACGACGCGCGCCGCCCAGTCGTAGCAGTCCATCCAGAACGGCATCACCAGCAGCGGCTTGCCGAAGTAGCAGCCCTCGCTGACCGCGTTGCCGCCGCCGTGGTTGAAGAACACCCGCACGTGCGGATGGGCCAGCACCTCGGTCTGGGACGGCAGCCACGACTCGATGCGCAGGTTGGCCGGCAGCTCCTCGCGCGGCGGCAGCAGGTGCTGCTGGGACTCCGGGAGGCGCCACAACACATGGTGCTCGGGGGGCAGTTGGCGGATGGCCTCGACCAGTGCGCCGATCTGTCCGGCGGAGGGGCGCATGATGGTGCCGAAGCCGATGTAGACGATCGACTCGTGCGCGTCGAGCCAGTCGCTCAGCGCGGTCCGCTCGGTCTCCGCCGGCACCGGCGGGACCAGCGCGCCGACCATGGTGAGGTTCTCCGGCAGGTCGGGGAACTCGTAGTCGACGCCGAAGACGGTGAGCCCCAGCACCGCCCGGGCGCCGTCCGCGTACTGGGACGAGACGCAGGCCGGGTTGGCGAAGCCGGCGGCCACCCGCTGCTCCACGAACTTCCTGATGCCGGCCGAGTTCGCGGCCCACTCGCCGACCTCGCGGGTGAACTCCTCGTTGGCCGCGAGCTGTTCGGGGGTCATCTTCAGCGGCAGGCCGGTGAAGGTCTTCGGGTACTCCTCGGGCACCCGGTGGCCGTAGACCGCGCCCATCGGGATCGGCACGGTCATCACGTACGGGATGTCCCGGGCCTGCGCCGCGTCGAAGGCGTAGGGCACGTCCTGGTCGGCGATGATCAGCGCGGGCCGCACCTCGTCCACGACGGTCAGCAGCCGGTCGTAGACGGTCTGGAGGAAGTCGGCGTCGGTGACCCGCTCCAGATACGCGGAGACCGCCTGGGCGCGGGAGGCGACGGTGAACGCCTCGAACGTCTCGTTGTCCCAAGTCTTCGGCAGGTGTGCCGGGTTGGGCTCGCCCAGGGACGCGAACCGCACGGGGGGCGTGCCGGGCAGCGCCTCGATGTCGCCGCGACAGTCCTCGGTCGTGGCGAAGACCGACTCGACGCCGCCGCGCCGGCCGAGCTCGGCGGCGATGGCCAGCAGCGGATTGATCCGGCCGGACTCCGAGCTGCTGACAAACAGCAGCGGCCCACCGTGCAGATCTGACATCGAGGGTTCCCCCAGTCGTTCCTCTTGAGTACCGGTACCGGCCGGTGGAGCTTCGCCCCTGTCGCCCGCCGCCGGGTCTGTGGTGGCGGAGTGCGGCGGCCGCACGTGAGATACGGGGGAGCGGGCCGAGCCGGCCCCATACAAGACGCGCCGGACCACCGGGAGCAACCCCTATCGCACCCCAGTCATCACCGGGAACGGGGCGGGAGCCGCCACCTCCTGCGGCAGCGGCTCCCGCCCACGCAACGTCCCCTTACGAGGCGACCGACTCGGGCGGCAGCGCGCCCTTGCTGCGCCCGACAGCGTTGTCGGTCACTAACGGTTCACCGTCCTTGAGGCGCAGCGGGAGGTCCGACCGGCGCTTCACGTTGAGCTTGCGGTACACCCGCGTCAGATGCTGCTCGACGGTGCTCGTCGTGATGTAGAGCTTGCGCGCGATCTCCCGGTTGGTGTGCTCGGTCGCGGCCAGCGCGGCGACCCGCCGCTCCGCGTCGCTGAGGGTGTCCACGGCGTCGGTGGGCGAGCCGGCCGGGCGGTGGGCGCCGTCGGACGGGTAGAGCACCTGCCGGCACAGCGTCTCCATGCCGCAGTCCTCGGCGACCTGCATCGCCAACTGCCCCATCATCCGCGCCCGGTTGAACTCCCCGAGCTCGTGGTGGGCGCGGCTCAGCTGCGCCCGGGTCAGCACCAGCTCGCAGCGGTCGCCGGACTCCTGGAGCAGCCCGATGGCCTCGCGCAGCAGCCCGGGGCGCTGCTTCAGGCACTCCGTCGCCGCCAGCACCCGCAGCGAAATCCCCCGCGTCCGGGGCGAGTCGGCGCCCGGCAGCGACAACTGCTCGACGACCATCCCGTGGGCGGCCTCGGGCCGGTCCATGCCGAGCTGTACCTGCGCCAGATCGCTGCGCCACGGTACGAGCGCGGGCAGGTCCAGCGTCCAGTCCCGGGCCAGGTCGCCGCACCGCCGGAAGTCGGAGAGGGCGGCCTGGAGCCGGTTGGTGGCCAGGTAGTGATGGCCCCGCGCGTGCAGGTACTTCAGCCCGTACAGACCCTGGAACATCGCCTTCGGCACGGCCCGGCGGACCACCCGGGAGGCGTCCTCGTGCTTGCTCATGGCGGTCTGCGCCAGCAACTGCACCGCCAGCGGATAGCCGATGGCCACCCCCCAGCCGTGCGCGGAGATCAGCCCCAGCGCCTGGACCGCCCGCTCCTCCGCGGCGGGCAGATCCCCTTGGCGCAGGGCGATTTCGGCGTGGATCGCGGTGAGCAGCGCCTGCCAGGTGTTGGCCCGGCTCGCCCGGGCCTCCGCCAGGAAGCCCCGGCAGGCCGTGGCGGCCCGGTCCAGGCGGCCGGCGTGCAGCAGCAGCGACAGCCCGAACTGCACCGTGCCGATGGTGGTGTCGCCCAACGAGATGCTGCTCAGCACGGACTCGGCCCAGTGCACCGCCGCCCCGTCCGGACCGTCGCGGAGCGCCGACGCCAGCACCGACGACGTGGTCAGCTCCGCCGGTTGCGCGATGAAGAGGCTGATGGCGGCCGGCGTCTGGGCCCCGTCGCGGTCCGTCGGGGCGCGGTCCAGCCGGAGCCAGTGCTGGAGGTCCTCCAGGCTGCCCAGGTCGGCCGCGGTCGAGGGATCGGAGGTGTCGACCACGGACTCCAGCCGCGCCAACAGCTCTTGGGCGTTCTCCACCCGGCTGTGCCAGAGCAGGTACCGGGCCACCGTGATCGCGTCCCGGTCCTGGAGGAGCCCCGCCACCAGGGCCTCCTTGAGCGGGGTGAGGTGGCAGGCGGCGGCGGACGGGTCGCGGCGCCACTTCAGCCGCGCCAGCGACAGCGTGATCAGCGCGGCCTGTTGCGGGTCGTCGTCGCAACTGCACCGGGCCAGTTCCAGGCACTCCACGGCGAGGTCCACCCGCTCCTCGGCCAGGGCCTGCGCACAGGCGTCCTGGAGGACCGGAACGGCCCAGGCATCCGGGGCGTTCCCCGCGGCGATCAGGTGCTCGGCGATGCTGAGCGGATCGGCGCCGCAGTCGTGCAGCAGCCGCGCGGCGTGCAGGTGCATCCGGCCGCTGTCGTCGAGCGGGAGGGTGTTGAGCACGGCGGCGTTGACGGCCGGGTGCCGCAGTTGACCGTCCCGTTGGAAGCGGGAGTGGGTCAGCACGCCCATGATCTGCTCGACCTGTGCGCTCTTCATGCCGGTCACCTGCCCGATGAGGGAGGGGCTGGCGTGGTCGCCGAGCAGGGCCAGGCCGCGGGCGACCTCGATGGTGCTCTCGTCCCAGCGGTACAGACAGGCGAACACGGCCTGTTGGAAGGACTCCTTGGCGATCGGCCGCGCCGACAACGTCCGTCCGCCGCCCGGCTGTTGGACCATCGCGTCCTCGATCAACCCGCTCAGCAGCAGCGGGTTCCCGCCGCTCACCTCGCTGTAGGCGGGGGCCAGTCGGGCCGCGGTGACCTCGTCGACGTGTTCGGCGAGCACCTCGGTGATCCCGGCGACGGTGAGCGGAAGGAGCTGGATGCGGTGGGAGTTGGGCTGGCGGAGCAGCTCGGCACGGAAGGTGGGGTGGGCCGGGGGCGAGACCTGGCACTCGCTGAGGAGCACCAGCAGCCGTTCGCTCCGCAGACGGCGCAGCAGGAACAGCAGGATCTGTAACGACGACTCGTCGGCATGCTGGATGTCATCGATGGAGAGCACCACGTGCCGCTGGGTGGTGAGTTCCAACAGGGCGCTGCACAGGGTCCGGGCGAGCTGCGCAGTGGTCTGCTGCATGGTGACCGGATCAGGTCCCTCGGCGGGGGCCGGGGCCTGGGCGAGCAGCGCGTGGGCGTCCCCGCCGAGCGCCGGTTGGAGTTCCTGGTGGTGGAGCACTTGGCTGATGAGGCCGAACGGATGGGTCTGTTCGGCGCGGGATCCGGTCGCGGTGAGAACGACGGCGCCGGTTTCCTCGGCCTGCTCGGCGAACCTGTGGAGCAATGCGGTCTTGCCGCAGGCGACGGGCGCTTCGACCAGGACCGTCTGAGCTTTGCCCTGTTCCGACTTGGAGTACAGGTTTCTCAGTAGAGCCATCTCGAAGTCGCGTTCGGCGAATAGCATGCACTGTCCCCCTTCCAAACTCCCATCCGTCGCCGCAAAGTTTCAGTCAATACTTGTTAACGAGGGGTTTTCTGAGGCGACGT
The DNA here is from genome assembly GCF_042798755.1 of Streptomyces sp. NPDC057743. Lineage (NCBI taxonomy): Bacteria > Bacillati > Actinomycetota > Actinomycetes > Kitasatosporales > Streptomycetaceae > Streptomyces > Streptomyces sp. NPDC057743. Next base: position 34,370 of record NZ_JBHVJX010000019.1, on the reverse strand, counting down.
CAAGGAGCTGGCCAATTCCGTGAGTGGTAAATCTATCGCATATGCCCGGCGGTTGGGTTCGGCAATTTGGCGGCCGATCTGGTATCCGGGCGCCGGCATCCGCTCCGGGTCCGCTGCTATGCGCGCGATTCCCGTCGAAATCTTGCCATCGGAGCTCGGGGTTTGCGACCGGGTCTTGGTCAAGAGACGCCGCATCGCGGGCAATTGAGACACGGGTCACATGTCGCGGATGCCCATGAGATCCCGGTCACGTCCCCGGGGTGCGATTGAGGTACGCCAGCACCGCCAGCACCCGGCGGTTGTCGTCGTCGGAGGCGGCCAGGCCCAGCTTGTTGAAGACCCTCGTGGTGTGCTTGCTGACCGCGCCCTCGCTGACGTAAAGCCGGGCCGCGATGGCCGCGTTGGACCTCCCCTCGGCCATGAGCTGGAGGACCTCGATCTCCCGGGCGGTCAGCGCCGCGAGCGACGTGGTGCCGGCGTTGCTGGTCAGCAACTTGCTGATGACTTCCGGGTCCAGGGCGGTGCCGCCCGCGGCGACCCGGTGGACCGCCTCGATGAACTGAGACTCGTTCAGCACCCGGTCCTTGAGCAGATAGCCGACCCCGCCGGCCGAGTCCGAGAGCAACTCCCGGGCGTAGAGCTGCTCCACGTGCTGGGAGAGCACCAGCACCGGCAGGCCGCGGTTCTCCCGCCGGGCGGACAGCGCGATGCGCAGCCCCTCGTCGGTGTGGGACGGCGGCAGCCGCACATCGACCACGACGATGTCGGGGACGTGCTGCCGCAGCGCCTCCTCCAACTCCGGGCCGCTGCCGACCGAGGCGATGATCTCGAACCCGTGGGAACTGAGGAGGTTGCTGATCCCGTCTCTCAGTAGGAAGAGGTCCTCCGCGAGGACGACTCGCATTGCGGCTCCAAGGGCAGAACTCACTACGACGGGCGCATCGGCGACTCGCAGTCTACCCACTGGCCCACGGCCGTCCGGGGATGTGAAGGGCTGTTCACAACTGGGAGCGCCCCACGCGTCTTTCCGCGCCGGCACGCCGGAGGTGGGAGGTCTGAACCTTCTTCCCCACTGACTCGGTAGCGGCCCTTAGGGGGCACCGCGAAGACGCCTGTTAGGGGTCGCTAGGGGTGGTAGCCCGGCGCGGCCGCAGCGTAGCCTCCGAACGAAGATATGAATCGGCCGGATTCCGTTCGTCGTCGATTCAAGATGTCGGAATTTCCGCGTCACATTGCGAGGAAAAGGCGCGGTGTAGGCGTCCGGTCGCCCGGCGAGTAAGTCGCCGGAGCCGGCCACGGGCGATTCGTGCGCACGCCGGCATTCGTTGCCGTTCGGTGAGTGCGTGAACACACGGGGGTAACGGGGGCTTTGGATGTCTGACAGGCATGACGTGCCGGGCAACGGTGTGGCCGTCGTCGGGTTGGCCCACCGATTTCCAGCGGCGAAAGAACCGGATGCCGGTACCGTCAAGGAGGCCGGCGAGCCGGGCGAACCCGCACTGGTCGCGCTGACCAGGGAGGCGCTCGGTCCCCTCGTGCACCAGGTCGCCGACGGCGCCGCGGTGTTCCTCTGCGGCGACGCCCCCCGCCAGGGCCACCTCCTGGCGCCGCTCCTCGGGAATCCCGCCCCACGCCCAGCCGCGGAGGACGGGGGCCCCGCCCTCGACCGCGCCATACGCCACGCCTGCACCACGCTCCTCACCGGTACCGCAACGCGCGCCGTCATCGGCGGAATCTGGCCACCCCAACATCCGGACGGACCAGGCGAATTCGGCACTCGGGGCCGCACCGACGCGGACACCTGCGCCGTCCTCGTCCTCAAGACCGAGGCCCGCGCCCGCGCCGACGGCGACCCCATCCTGTGCGTCCTGCAGGACGGCGCGCTCCCCGAGCCCACGGACACCCACCACGCCGAGGCGTCCCCGACGGACGGCACGCCCGTGCCCGAAGTGGCGGCGCTCGCCGAGGCCGTCCGACGGCTGGAGCGCGGCGGGCACGGCAGGCCCCCCGCGGCCCGAGACGGCGGCCGCGGCACCCAGGACGGCGAGAACGAGGTCACGGTCGCAGTGCAGCCCCACCGGTCCCACGAACCCGACGCCCCCCTCCCGCGCTCCGGGGCGGCCCGGCCCACCACCCCCCACGGCACCGCGTTCCTCTTCTCCGGCCAGGGCAGCCAACGCCACGCCATGGGGCGCCAACTCCACCGCACCCAGCCGGCGTTCCGGGAGGCGTTCGACGAGGCGTGCAGCCACCTCGACCCCGGCCTCGAAACCCCGCTCGCCACCCTGCTCTTCGCCGGCCACGCCGACAACGCCGGCCACGCCGACAACGCCGGCCACGCCGACAACGCCGGCCACGCCGACAACGCCGGCCATGCCGACCGCGCCCACCCGCTGCTGCACCGCACCGACCACACCCAGGCCGCCCTCTTCGCCCTCGAAGTCGCCCTCTACCGGCTCGTCGAGAGCCGCGGACTGCGCCCCGACCACCTGATCGGCCACTCCATCGGCGAGTTGGCCGCCGCGCACGTCGCCGGCGTGCTCTCGCTCCCGGACGCCTGCGCCCTGGTGTCGGCCCGCGGCCGGCTCATGCAGGCCCTGCCCGAGGGCGGCGCGATGGTCGCCGTCCAGGCCACCGAGGACGAGGTCCGCGCCCAACTCGCCGCCGTCGACGGCGCGGACGGCACCGTCGACATCGCCGCCGTCAACGGCCCCTCCTCCGTGGTCCTCTCCGGCGACGCGCAACCCGTCCAGGACCTCGCCGCACACTGGTCCCGGGCCGGCCGCAAGACCAGCCGACTGCGGGTCAGCCACGCCTTCCACTCCCCGCACATGGACCCGATGCTGGCGGACTTCCGCCGCGTCGCCGAGGCCCTCACCTTCCACCCGCCCGGCATCCCCGTCGTCTCCAACGTCACCGGCGACCTCGCCCGCCCCGAGGACCTCACCACCCCCGACTACTGGGTCCACCACGTCCGCCGCCCCGTCCGCTTCCTCGACGGCATCCGCACCCTGCACGCCGCCGGCGCCCGCACCTTCCTCGAACTCGGCCCGGACGCCACGCTCACCCCCCTCGTCCGCGACTGCCTCCCCGACGACGCCCCGGCCACCGTCGTCCCCGCCCTGCGCCGCGACCGCGACGAGGCGACCACCCTCGACGCCGCCCTGGCCCGCTGCCGCCGGCCACACGACGCCACGCCCCCCACCACCGCGCCCCGCACCGACGCCCGGCACCTAGCCCCCCTCACCGCACCCGAACAACACCGGGCCCTCCTCGACCTCGTCCGCACCGAAGTGGCCCGCGCCCTCGACACCGTGCCGGCCGGGCAGATCGCCGACGACGGCCCGTTCACCGACCTCGGCGTCGGCTCGCTGACCGCCGTGGAGATCCGCGACGCGCTCACCGCCGCCACCGGCACCCCCCTGCCCAGCACCCTGCTCTTCGACCACCCCACCCCGCGCGCCCTCGCCCACCATCTCCACCGCCAACTCCTCGGCGTCACCGACCCGCAGGCCGACCACGACCCGACCGACGACACCGCCGGCGACCCGGACGAACCCCTCGCCATCGTCGCGATGAGCTGCCGACTGCCCGGCGGCATCCACACCCCCGAAGACCTGTGGGAACTGGTCCGCACCGGCGGCGACGCCATCACCGGCTTCCCCGAGGACCGCGGCTGGGACACCACCCGGCTGTTCCACCCCGACCCCGAGCGCCCCGGCACCTCCCACACCCGGCACGGCGGATTCCTGCACGACGCCGCCGAGTTCGACCCCGGCCTCTTCGGCATCTCCCCCCGCGAGGCCCTCGCCATGGACCCCCAGCAGCGCCTGCTGCTGGAGCTGAGCTGGGAAGCCCTCGAACGCGCCGGCATCGACCCGACCTCCCTGCGCGGCAGCCGCACCGGCGTCTTCGCCGGCACCAACGGCCAGGACTACGGCACCCTGCTGCTCGGCGCCCCCGACGACCTGGAGGGCTACCGCGGCACCGGCAGCGCCGCGAGCGTGGTCTCCGGCCGCCTCGCCTACACCTTCGGCCTCGAAGGCCCCGCGGTGACCGTCGACACCGCCTGCTCCTCCTCCCTGGTCGCGCTCCATCTGGCCGCCCAGTCACTGCGCGCCGGCGACTGCTCGATGGCACTGGTCGGCGGCGTCACGGTGATGGCCACCCCCGCGAAGTTCGTCATCTTCTCCCGCCAGCGCGGGCTGGCCGCCGACGGCCGCTGCAAGTCGTTCGCCGAGGCCGCCGACGGCACCGGCTGGAGCGAGGGCGCCGGCGTCCTGCTGGTGGAGCGACTGGCCGACGCGCGCCGCCGCGGACACCCGGTCCTGGCCGTCGTCCGCGGCTCGGCGATCAACCAGGACGGCGCCTCCAACGGCCTCACCGCCCCCAACGGCCCCGCCCAACAGCGCGTGATCCGAGCCGCGTTGGCCAACGCCCGGCTGACCACCGCCGACGTCGACACCGTCGAGGCACACGGCACCGGCACCCGCCTCGGCGACCCGATCGAGGCCCAGGCACTGCTGGCCACCTACGGCCAGGACCGGCCGGCCGAACGCCCGCTGTGGCTGGGCTCGTTGAAGTCCAACCTCGGCCACACCCAGGCCGCCGCCGGCGTCGCCGGCGTGATCAAAATGGTGCTGGCCATGCACCACGGCCTGCTGCCGGGCACCCTGCACCTCGACCGGCCGACCTCGCACGTCGACTGGGCGGCCGGCGCCGTCGAACTGCTGGCCGAGGCCCGGCCCTGGCCCGAGACCGGGCGCAGCCGACGCGCCGCGATCTCCTCGTTCGGGGTGAGCGGCACCAATGCGCATGTCGTGCTGGAGCAGGCGCCGGAGGAGGACCGGCCTGCGGCTGACGGCTCCTCGTCCCCTGCGGCCCCGGTGGCTACTGCCCCCGCCACCCTGCCCTGGCTGGTGTCCGCCGCCACCCCGGCGGGGCTGCGGGACCAGGCCCGACGGCTCCACGAACACCTCGCCGCGCACCCCCAACTCGACCCCGCAGACGTCGGGTTGTCCCTGGCCACCACCCGCGCCCAACTCGGCCACCGGGCGGCCGTCGTCGGCGCCGACCGGGACGCCCTCCTGGCCGGCCTGGCCGCGCTCGCCCGCGACGAACCCGCCGCGGGCGTGGTCCGCGCGCCGTCGGCCCCCGCCGGCCGCGGTCGACTCGGCGTGCTCTTCACCGGCCAGGGCGCCCAACGCCTGCACATGGGACGCGCCCTGCACGCCCGCTTCCCGGTCTTCGCCGACGCCTTCGACCGGGCCTGCGACCTCCTCGAACGGGCCCTGGGCGCACCGCTGCGCCCTGTGCTGTGGGGCGCCGATCAGGACCTGCTGAACCAGACCGTGCACGCCCAGGCCGGCCTCTTCGCCGTCGAGGTTGCCCTGTTCCGCCTGCTGGAGTCGTACGGGGTCGCCCCGGACGCGCTGATCGGCCATTCGATCGGCGAGTTGGCGGCCGCGCACGTGGCCGGGGTGCTGTCGCTGGAGGACGCCTGCACGCTGGTCGCCGCCCGCGGCCGGCTGATGCAGGCGCTGCCCCAGGGCGGCGCGATGCTCGCCGTCCAGGCACGCGAGGACGAGATCGCCGAACTGCTCGGCGCAGCGGTGTCGTTGGCCGCGGTCAACGGCCCGGAGTCGGTGGTGGTCTCCGGCGACGCCGACGCCGTCGAGACCATACGGGAATGGGCCCAGGCACACGGCCGCAAGACCAATCGGCTGCACGTCTCGCACGCCTTCCACTCCCACCGCATGGCCGGCATGCTCGACCAATTCGCCGACGTAGCCGAGCAGTTGACGTACCACGCCCCACGGATTCCGGTGATCTCGACGCTGACCGGCGAGCCGGCCGGCGAGCGGGAGCTGTGCTCGCCCGCGTACTGGGTGCGCCAGGTCCGCGAGGCCGTGCGGTTCGCCGACGCGGTCCGCACCGCCGCCGCACAGGGCGTCACCCGCTTCATCGAGGTCGGCCCGGACAGCGTGCTCACCGCCCTGGCCGACACCACCCTCGCCGGCAGCGACCCGGCCGCGCTGTGCACCGCCGCCCAACGCGCCGACCGCGACCCCGAACTCGCCCTGCTCACCGCCCTGGCACGGCTCCACACCCACGGCACGGACCTCACCTGGGCCCCGCTGTTCCCCGGCGCCCGCACGGTCACACTGCCCACCTACGCCTTCCAACGCCAGCGCTACTGGCTCGACGCCCCGACCCCGTCGCCCGCAACGGCCCCCGCCGACCCCGCCGACCACCACTTCTGGGACGCGGTGACCGGCGAGGACTGGGACACCCTCCGCGCCGCCCTCGGCCTGGACGACGCCACCTCGCTGTCGGCCGCCCGCGCCGCGCTCACCGCCTGGCGCCAGGCCCAGGACACCCGAGCCACCCTCGACCGGTGGCGCTACCGCATCCGGTGGGCGCCCCTCACCGGCGCCAACAGCGCCCCTCTCAACGGGACTTGGCTGCTGGTCCAGCCGTCCACCGACGGGCCCGCCGACGCCGTCGCCGACGCCCTCACCGCCGCCGGCGCCCGCGTCGTCCGGATGCCCGTCGACGGCGCCCGCGACCGCGCCGAGTTCGTCCGCCTCCTCACCGCCGCCCTCGACGGCGCCGACGAGCCGACGGCGGTGGTGACCACCCTCGCCACCGACCTCCGGCCACACCCCGACCACCCGTCCCTGCCGTTGGGCACCGCCGGCCTCACCGCCCTGCTCCAGGCCCTCACCGACCTGGACATCGACGCGCCCCTGTGGTCCCTCACCCAAGGCGCCGTGCACGCCACCTCCGCCGACCGCCTCGACGCCCCCGCCCAGGCACTGGCCTGGGGACTGGGCACCGTCGCGGCGCTGGAACACCCGCGGCAATGGGGCGGCACCATCGACCTCCCGCCCGTACTGGACGCGCGCGCGGCCGAGCGACTGTGCACCGTCCTCTCCGGACACACCGGCGAAGACCAGGTCGCCATCCGGGACATGGGCCTCCTCGCCCGCCGCCTGGTACGCACCCCCCGGGACGCCGCAACCCAGCCCCACCCCGCCCGCCGGGACCTGTCCGGCACCACCCTCATCACCGGCGGCACCGGAGCGCTGGGCGCCGACGTCGCCCGCCGGCTGGCCCGGGAGGGCGCCGCCCACCTCCTCCTCACCAGCCGCCGCGGCCCCAACGCCCCCGGCGCCCCCGAACTCCGGGCCGAACTGACCGCGCTCGGCGCGGACGTCACCGTCGTCGCCTGCGACGCCGCGGACCGCACCGCCCTGGCCGCGCTGCTCGACACCGTGCCCGCGGACCGCCCGCTGCGCACCGTCGTCCACGCCGCCGGCACGCTCGCCGACGGCACCCTCCAGACCCTGACCCCCGAGCGCTTCGCGGCGGTCCTCGACGCGAAGACCGCCGCCGCCCACCACCTCCACGACCTCACCCGCCACCTCGACCTCGACGCCTTCGTCCTCTTCTCCTCCGACACCGGCACCCTCGGCAGCGCCGGCCAGGCCAACTACGCCGCCGCCAACGCCGGTCTCGACGCCCTCGCCCAACACCGCCGCGCCCACGGACTCCCGGCCACCTCAATTGCCTGGGGCCCCTGGGGCGCCCACGGCATGGCCGCCCGCGGCGCCGCCCAGGACCGGCTGCGGCTGCGCGGACTGGGCGCCATGGCGCCCCAACTCGCCCTCGACGCCCTGTTCCAGGCGCTGGACGACGACGAGACCCTGCTGACCATCGCCGACATCCAGTGGGAGCGCTTCACCGCCGCGTTCACCGCCGCCCGCCCCAGCCCCCTGCTGAGCGCCCTGCCCGAGGCGGCCCGGAACACCACAGGCACCACCCAGACCACCCCGGACGCCGACTCCCCGGCCAACCGCCTGGCCGGCCTGCCCGCCGCGGAACGGCGGCACGCCCTCACCGAGACCGTCCGCACCCACGCCGCCTCGGTCCTCGGCCACGCCGACCGCGACGCGGTGTCCGCCAACCGGCCCTTCAAGGACCTGGGTTGCGACTCCCTGACCGCCGTCGAGCTGGCCAACGCCCTCGGCGCGGCCACCGGAATCCGCCTGCCGGCCACCGCGGTCTTCGACTACCCCACCCCGCGCGCCCTCGCCGAACACCTCGCCGCCACGCTCTTCCCCGGCACCCAAACACCGGACGCCGCCGCCCCCACCACCGACGGCACCCCCGCCGCCGACGAACCGGTGGCCATCATCGGCATGGCCTGCCGCTTCCCCGGCGGCATCCGGACCACCGAGGAGTTCTGGACGTTCCTCACCGAGGGCCGGGACGCCATCGACGACTTCCCCACCGACCGCGGCTGGGACGCCGACGCCCTCTACGACCCGGACCCCAACGCCCCCGGCAAGTCCTCCGTCCGCACCGGCGGATTCCTGCACGACGCCGCCGACTTCGACCCCGCGTTCTTCGGCATCTCCCCCCGCGAGGCCACCGCGATGGACCCCCAGCAGCGGCTGCTGCTGGAGACCTCCTGGGAGGCCATCGAACGCGCCGGCATCGACCCCACGTCCCTGCGCGGCAGCCGCACCGGCGTGTACGTGGGCATCAACACCCACGACTACGCCGAACTGCTCCTCGACGCCGGCGACGACCTGGAGAGCTTCCGCGGCACCGGCACCGCCTTCAGCGTGATGTCCGGCCGCGTCGCCTACACCCTCGGACTGGAGGGCGCCGCGGTCTCGGTCGACACGGCCTGCTCGGCGTCCCTGGTCGCCCTGCACTCGGCGGCCCAGGCACTGCGCGCCGGCGAGTGCACGCTGGCGCTCACCGGCGGCGCGACCATCATGGCGACCCCGCGCCGCTTTGTGGAACTGTCCCGCCAGGGCGCCCTCTCCGGCGACGGCCGCTGCCGCGCCTTCGCCGACGGCGCCGACGGTACCGGCTTCGCCGAGGGCGTCGGCATGCTCCTGGTGGAGCGCCTGTCGGACGCGCGCCGCAACGGGCACCGGGTGCTGGCGGTGATGCGCGGTTCGGCCGTCAACCAGGACGGCGCGTCGAACGGCCTGACCGCGCCGAACGGTCCGTCCCAACAGCGGGTGATCCGCCAGGCGTTGACGAACGCCCGCCTCTCGGCCGCCGACGTGGACGTGGTCGAGGCGCACGGCACCGGCACCAAGCTGGGCGACCCCATCGAGGCCCAGGCACTGCTGGCGACCTACGGCCAGGACCGGGCCGCGGACCGTCCGCTGCTGCTGGGCTCGGTGAAGTCCAACATCGGCCACACGCAGGCGGCCGCGGGCGTGGCCGGCGTGATCAAGATGGTCGAGGCCATGCGCCACGGCCTCGTACCGAAGACCCTGCACGTCGACGCGCCCTCACCACACGTGGACTGGTCAACGGGCGCGGTGGAGTTGGCCACGGAGAACCAGTCCTGGCCGGACTCCGGCCAGGTGCGCCGCGCGGGCGTGTCGTCCTTCGGCATCAGTGGCACCAACGCCCATGTGATCCTGGAGCAGGCGCCGGAGTTGGATGTTGCGGAGGGCGAGCCGCGGCCGTCGGACGGGGCGGGTCCGGTGGCGTGGGTGCTGTCGGGCAGGTCCGAGGCGGGGTTGCGGGCGCAGGCGGATCGGTTGGGTGAATTCGTCTCCGATCGGCCGGAGTTGGTGCCGGCTGATGTGGCGTTTTCGTTGGCGTCGTCGCGTGCGGTGTTGGAGCACCGGGCGGTGGTGGTTGGTGCGGATCGGGAGGCGTTGCTGGCGGGTGTGCGGTCGGTGGCGGCCGGTGATCCTGCTGCGGGTGTGGTGACGGGGGCCGGCTTGGATGTTGGTTCGGGTGCGGTGTTGGTGTTCCCGGGCCAGGGCTCGCAGTGGGTTGGCATGGCCGCCGAACTCCTCGACTCTTCCGAGGCGTTCGCGTCGCGTTGGGCCGAGTGTGAGCGGGCGTTGGCGCCGTTTGTGGACTGGTCGTTGACGGAGGTGGCGCGCTCGACCGACCCGGCCGTACTGGAACGCGTTGATGTGGTCCAGCCGTTGCTGTGGGCGGTGATGGTGTGTCTGGCGGCGACGTGGCAGGCGGCTGGTGTGGAGCCGGCGGCCGTGATCGGTCACAGTCAGGGTGAGATCGCGGCTGCTGTTGTCGCCGGTGCGCTGTCGGTGGAAGACGGCGCGCGGGTGGTGGCGTTGCGCTCGCAGGCGATCACCGCGCTGTCGGGTGCCGGCGGCATGCTGTCCGTTCCGCTGCCCGTCACCGAGGTGGAGTCGGTCCTGGCCGGCTACGAGGGCCTGGGCGTCGCGGCGGTCAACGGCCCGTCCGTGACGGTGGTTTCGGGCGACGCGGCGGCTTTGGATGCCGTGCAGGCAGCCTGGGAAGCGAAGGACATCCGCGTCCGCCGCATCCCGGTGGATTACGCCTCGCACTCCCCGCACGTCGAGGCCATTCGCGACCGCATCCTCTCCGACCTCGCCCCGATCGTCCCGGCTTCGTCGCCCGTGGGCTTCTTCTCCACACTCACCGGCGAGGCGACCGACACCGCCGGCCTCGACGCCGGTTACTGGTACCGCAACCTGCGCCAGACCGTCCGTTTCGAGGAAGCGATCCGGGCTGCGGTTTCCGCTGGCCACACGGTCTTCATCGAGGCATCTGCGCACCCCGTGCTGACCGTTGGCGTCGAGCAGACTCTCGACGCGGTGAGCGCGATCGGTGCCGCCTTCGGCACCCTGCGTCGCGACCACGGCGACACGGCCCAACTCCTCACCTCCCTCGGCCAGGCGCATCTGTACGGTCTGCCCGTTGCCTGGGAGAAGGTCCTGGCCCCGCACCACCCCCAGCGGGTCGATCTGCCCACCTACGCCTTCCAGCGTCAGCGTTACTGGCCCAAGTCCGTGGTGCGGGTGTCTGGCGATGCGCAGGGTCTGGGGTTGGGTTCGGCGGGACACCCGTTGTTGGGTGCGGCGGTGACGTTGGCGGACTCCGAACAGGTGGTGCTGACGGGCCGGTTGGCGCTCTCCACGCACCCGTGGCTGGCCGATCACGCCGTCATGGGGACCGTCGTGCTGCCTGGGGCGGCCTTCCTGGAGTTGGCGGTCAGCGCCGGTGAACAGGTCGGGCACGGTTCGGTGGAGGAGCTGATCCTGGAGAAGCCGCTGCGGCTCACCGAGTCCGGTGGGGTGCAGGTGCAGGTCAGCGTGCAGGCGCCCGACGAGGGCGGTAGGCGGGCGTTGGCGATTCACTCGCGGCGCGAGGCGGAGACCGGCGGCGTCTGGACCCGACATGCGACGGGTGTCCTCGCGGCGGCGTCGGCCGCTCCGTCGCCGACCGGCCTGGACATCTGGCCACCGTCGGGCGCGCGGGCCGTCGAGACCGACGGGTTCTACGAGCGCCTGCTCGGGATGGGGTACGAATACGGGCCGGCCTTCCGTGGGGTCCGGGCCGCCTGGGAGCGCGACCAGGAGTTGTTTGTCGAGGTCCAACTGCCGGAGGAAGTGCGCTCGTTGGCGGGGGAGTTCGGCCTGCATCCGGCGCTGCTCGACTCGGCGTTGCAGAGCCTGCGCCTGGCGTCCTTCGCGGAGCAGCCCGCTCCCGGGCAGGTGCGGATGCCGTTCTCGTGGAGCGGTGTCAGCCTCCATGCCGCGGGTGCCGCGACGATGCGGGTGCGCATCGCGCCCGCCGAGTCCCCCGAGGCCGTGACGCTCACGCTGGCCGATGCCACGGGGGCGCCGCTGGCCACCGTCGATGCGTTGGTGTCCAAGGCGGTGTCCGCAGGTCAGATAGGGGAGGCGGGCGCGGGGGACGGCCTGCTGGCGGTCGAGTGGGTGCCCGTGGCGACCCAGCGCGGGGACGGGACTGGGATACCCAACTGGGTGGGGCTGGGCAAGCTCCAGGGCCCCGGCGGTTGTCACGCGGACCTGGTGGCGCTCGGTGCCGCCGTGGACGCGGGGGCACCGGTCCCGGACGCCGTGGTCGTCGAACTGGCGGATGTCTGTGCCACCGACGCGACCCCGCGGGCCCATGTGCACGCCGTGTGGGAACTGGTGCGGGCCTGGCTTGCCGGCGCATGGTCCGCCGCGTCCCAGCTGGTCGTGGTGACGCGGGGCGCCGTGGGTGCCACCGCGGGGGACCGGGTCGACGGACTGGCCCAGGCCGGTGCCTGGGGCCTGTTGCGGTCCGCCCGTTCGGAACACCCCGGGCGGTTCGCGCTCGTGGACCTGGACGAGCCCGACGAGTTGGACGTCCCGGCGGCCTTCAGCGAGTCGCTGCCCGCGGCCCTGGCGGTCGTGGCGGCGGGCGAGCCGCAGGTCGCGGTGCGCGACGGCATACCGCTCGTACCGCGGTTGGCACGGGACGCGACACCGGCGCAGCCCGTAGCCGTACCCGCGCAGACCACAGCCGTTGCCGCTGCCGAGGCGCCCCTCAGCCCGTTCGCGCCGGACGGCACCGTCCTCATCACCGGCGGCACAGGCACCCTCGGCCGGCTGATAGCCAGGCACCTGGTGGTGCAGCACGGCGTGCGGCACCTGCTGCTGACCAGCCGTCGGGGCCCGGCGGCCCCGGGCGCCCAGGAACTGGCCGCGGAACTCGCCGAGTTGGGGGCGTGCGCCGAGATCCGGGCCTGTGACGCCGCGGACCGGGACGCCCTGGCCGAGGCGTTGGCCGGGGTCCCCGAGAACCGGCCGCTGCGGGCCGTCCTGCACGCCGCGGGCGTGCTGGACGACGGCGTCATCGAGGCGCTCACCCCCGAGCGACTGGAGACGGTGCTCCGCCCCAAGGCCGATGCGGCACTCAACCTGCACGAGCTGACCCAACACCACGACCTGACGGCGTTCGTGCTGTTCTCGTCCGCGGCCGGGGTGTTCGGCAATGCGGGCCAGGCCAGTTACGCGGCCGGCAACGCCTTCCTGGACGCGCTGGCCCAACACCGCAGGGCCCGGGGCCTGCCCGGCACCTCGCTGGCCTGGGGACTGTGGGCCGAGGCCAGCGGCATGACCGGGCACCTCGCCGACACCGACGGTCAGCGGATGGCGCGTCGCGGCGCCCTGCCGATCAGCACCGAGGGCGCCCTCGCCTTCCTCGACGCCGCCCTGACCCGGAGCACCACCGGAGCGCTCGCCCTACCGGTCCGCCTGGACCTCAACGCGCTGCGCGCCCACGCCACCGACGGTTCCGTGCCCGAGGTGCTCGGCGCCCTCGCCCGCGGCCTGGTCCGCCCCGCCGTCTCGCGCGGCCGCGGCACGCCAGGCACCGGCGGCCCGGCCGGCGCCCCAGGCACCACCGGCACCTCGTTGGCCGAGCGCCTGGCCGGACTGCCGGCCGAGGAAATCGACCGGCTGCTGCTGGACCTGATCTGCGGACACGTCGCCACCGTCGTCGGCTACGCCACGCCGGACGCCGTGCAGCCCAACCGCCCCCTGAAGGACCTGGGCTTCGACTCCCTGATGGCCGTGGAACTGCGCAACCGGCTCAACGCCGCGACCGCCCTGCGCCTCCCCTCCACCCTGGTCTTCGACTACCCGACCCCCTTCGCGATCGCCAAGCTGCTCCAATGCGAACTGGTCACCGAACCGGCCGCCGCACCAGGCACCGCAGCGACGTCGGTCGACGGCGAACTCGACCGCCTGGAGGCCGCGTTGGCCGCCATGGAAGACGCCGACGACGGACGTCAGCGGATCGTCGCCAGGCTGGAAGCGATGCTGGCCAAGTGGCAGGACATCGCCGCAACGGGCCCGGACGACGACCCGGACGACGTCACCGACCGGCTCGACGCCGCCACCGACGAAGAGATCTTTGCGTTCATTGACACCGAGCTCGGGTCCTGACCCCGATCCAGACCCGGCGCGCGTTGCGCGAGAAAGTGGCACTAGATGGTGAACCAGGACAAGCTGCGGGACTACCTCAAGCGCGTCACGGCGGACCTGCACCAGGCCCGCCAGCGCATCCGCAGCCTGGAAGCATCCGAACGCGAGCCGATCGCCATCATCGGCATGGCCTGTCGCTACCCCGGCGGCGTGACCTCGCCCGACGGCCTGTGGCAACTGGTCAGCAACGGCGAGGACGCCATAGGTGACTTCCCCGCCGACCGCGGCTGGGACCTCGACCGGCTGTACTCCCCGGACCCCGACCGGCCAGGCACCACCTACACCCGGCAGGGCGGATTCCTCTACCAGGCAGCCGACTTCGACCCCGAGTTCTTCGACATCTCACCGCGCGAGGCACTCGCCATCGACCCGCAGCAACGCCTGCTGCTGGAGACCGCCTGGGAAGCCATCGAACGCGCCGGCATCGACCCCACCACACTCCACGGCAGCCGCACCGGCGTCTTCGCCGGCACCATGTACCAGGACTACGCGTCCCGGTTGAGCGCGGTGCCCGAGGGCCTGGAGGGCTACGTCGGCAACGGCAGCGCCGCGAGCGTCGCCTCCGGCCGGGTCGCCTACACCCTCGGCTTCGAGGGCCCGGCGGTGACCGTCGACACGGCGTGCTCCGCGTCCCTGGTGGGCCTGCACCTGGCCGCCCAGGCACTACGGAACGAGGAGTGCTCGCTCGCCCTCGCCGGCGGCGTCACCCTCATGGCCAGCCCCCGCGCGCTGCTCAGCTTCAGCCGACAGCGCGGCCTCGCGCCCAACGGCCGGGCCAAGTCCTTCGCGGCCGACGCCGACGGCACCGCCTTCGCCGAAGGCGTCGGCATGCTCCTCCTGGAACGCCTCTCGGACGCCCGACGCAACGGCCACCGCGTCCTGGCAGTGATCCGCGGCTCCGCGGTCAACCAGGACGGCGCCTCCAACGGCCTGACCGCCCCCAACGGCCCCTCCCAACAACGCGTCATCGAGCAGGCCCTCCGCAGCGCCGGCCTGACCACCGCCGACGTGGACGCCGTCGAGGCCCACGGCACCGGCACCCCGCTCGGCGATCTCATCGAGGCCCAGGCCCTGTTGGCCACCTACGGCCAGGACCGCCCGGACGGCCGCCCGCTGCTGCTCGGCGCGCTCAAGTCCAACATCGGCCACACCCAGGCGGCCGCGGGCGTGGCCGGCGTGATCAAGATGGTCGAGGCCATCCGACACGGGGTACTGCCGCCCACCCTGCACGCCGACCACCCCACCCCCGAAATCGACTGGAACGCCGGCCAACTGCGCCTCCTCACCGAGGCAACCCCCTGGCCCGAAACGGACCGGGCACGCCGCGCGGCCGTCTCCTCCTTCGGCATCAGCGGCACCAACGCCCACGTCATCCTCGAACAGGCACCGCACGACGAGGAGTTGGCCGAAGCGCCGGGCGCGTCGTCGGAGTCCGACGGCCCGGCGAACGCAGTGATCCCGTGGACACTGTCCGCCAGGTCCGAGCCCGCCCTGCGCGCACAGGCCCGCCGCCTGGGCGCCCATCTGCTGGACCACCCCGAACTGTCCCCGCTCGACGTGGGCTTCTCCCTGGCAACGACGCGCTCCGCGTTCCCCCACCGCGCGGCGGTCGTGGCTGCCGACCGCGACGCCCTGCTGACCGGCCTGGCGGCACTGGCCGAGGACCAGCCGGACCCCGGCGTCCTCCGCGGCCGGGCCCACCCCGCCGCCGGCCGAGTGGCCTTCCTCTTCTCGGGCCAGGGCACGCAACGCCTGGGCATGGGTCGGGAGTTGTATGCCCGCTTCCCGGTGTTTTCTGAGGCTTTCGACGCGGTGGTGGGTGAGCTTGAGCGTGCGTTGGGCTCGCCTGTGCGTGGGGTGCTGTGGGGTGAGGACGAGGCCGAGCTGAATCGGACTGTTCACGCTCAGACGGGGTTGTTTGCGGTTGAGGTGGCGCTGTTCCGCCTGCTGGAGTCCTTCGGCGTCGTCCCGGACGTGTTGATCGGTCATTCGATTGGTGAGTTGGCGGCGGCGCATGTGGCGGGGGTGCTGTCGCTGGAGGATGCGTGTGTGTTGGTTGCTGCCCGTGGTCGGTTGATGCAGGCGTTGCCGGAGGGTGGGGCGATGCTCGCCGTCCAGGCCCGCGAGGACGAGATCGTCGGCGCTGGCTTGCTGGGTGAGTCGGTGTCGTTGGCTGCGGTCAATGGGCCGGATTCCGTGGTGGTCTCCGGCGATGCCGACGGGGTTGAGACCGTACGAGACTGGGCGCAGGCGAACGGCCGTAAGTCGAGCCGGCTGCGCGTCTCGCATGCGTTCCACTCCCACCGCATGGACGGCATGCTGGACGAATTCACCGCCGTGGCAGAGCAGTTGACATACGCGGCGCAGCGGATTCCGGTGATTTCGACGCTGACGGGTGAGGTCGCTTCCGGGGACGAGGTGTGTTCGGCGGCGTACTGGGTGCGGCAGGTGCGGGAGGCCGTGCGGTTCGCGGATGCGGTGCGCGGCGCGGCCGGTGTCGGCGTGACCCGGTTCGTTGAGGTCGGCCCGGACGGTGTCCTCACCGCCCTGGCGGGAGCCGTCCTTGCCGAGGGCGCGGTCGACTCCCTCTGCGTGGCGACGCAGCGCGCGGACCGCCCCGCCGAACACGCTCTGGTCTCCGCTCTGACCCAACTCCACCTTCACGGCGCACAGTTCGACGTGGCGCGACTGCTCGCCGGCGGTCGGGCGGTCGAACTGCCCACGTATGCCTTCCAACGGCAGCGGTACTGGATGGAGGCCGGTCCGGCCGATGTGCTCGGGCTCTCCGCCGAGGCGGTGGGGATGGCGAAGCGCGGCGACCGGTCGGCGGTGGATGACTGGCGCTACCGGATCTCGTGGGCGGCCCTGAGCGAGTCCGAGGAGAATCGGCTCTCGGGCCGGTGGCTGCTGCTGACCGGCGAGAGTGATGAGGAATACGCCGATGTCGCACGGCAGTTGGCGGCACGTGGGGCGGAGGTCAGCCGGCTGAGTGTGCCGTCCGTGGTGGATCGTGCCGGGCTTGCTGAGCTGCTCCGCTCCAGCGTGGGATCGGCGGCGGTGTCCGGGGTGCTGTTGGCGCTGGATGCGGTGCGGACGGCGAGCGCGGTACAGGCGCTGTCCGACGTCGAGGTCTCCGCAACTGTCTGGGGGCTGACGAGGGGTGCGGTGTCGGCTACTCCCTCCGATGAGGTCATCGATCCGAACGCCGCGATGGTGTGGGGTTTGGGTCGTGTGGTGGCGTTGGAGTCGCCGAATCGTTGGGGCGGTCTGGTTGACGTGCCGGCCGTGCTGGACGACCGGGCGGGGCGCCGGCTGGCTGCCGTTCTGTCGCAGGGCGTTGAGGACCAGGTGGCCGTACGTCCCTCCGGCGTCTTCGGCCGGCGGTTGGTGCGTTCGGGCCGTGTGGCGGGGGAGGAGTGGTCGGCTGCCGGTGGCACGGTGCTGGTCACCGGCGGTACGGGTGCGTTGGGTGCGCAGGTGGCCCGTTGGGTTGTCCAACGGGGCGCGCGTCGCGTCGTTCTGCTGAGTCGGCGAGGTGAAGAGGCCCCTGGCGCGCTGGAGTTGCGGGAGGAGCTGACGGCGGCCGGTGCGGAGGTGCGCATCGCTGCCTGCGACGTGGCCGATCGTGCGGCGTTGGCTGGGGTGTTGGCCGACGAGGAGGTCTCCGCGGTCTTCCACACTGCCGGTGTGTTGGACGACGGTGTGGTGGACGGGCTGACGCCCGACCGCTTCGCTCGGGTCTTCGCTCCCAAGGCCGATGCGGCTCGCCACCTGGACGAGCTCACCCGCGACCACCCCCTCACCACCTTCGTCCTCTTCTCCTCCATGGCCGGGGCCATCGGCGGTGCGGGGCAAGGGAATTACGCGGCGGCGAATGCGTGTCTCGATGCGCTGGCGGAGTCGCGGGTGCGTGAGGGGCTGCCGGCCACGTCGGTGGCGTGGGGTGCCTGGGACCAGGCGGGCATGGCCACCAACAACGCCGTGGCCGACCGGCTCGCTCGCGGTGGTGTCGGCACCATGGCGCCGGAGCTGGCGCTGCGCGCGTTGGAACGGGCGTTGGGGGCCGAGGTCTGCCCGCTGATCGCCGACATCGACTGGGAGCGTTACGCTCCCGCGTTCACCGCGGCCCGGCCCAGTCCGCTGCTCGGCGGAGTGCCCGAGGCCCGAGGCGCGTTGGAGGGCGCGGACCCGGCCGGTACGGCGGGTGAGGAGGGCGCGCTGGCGGCCCGACTGACAGGGCTGCCGCCCGCCGAGCGCGAGCGGACTGTGTTGGACCTGGTATGCGCCCAGGCAGCCGCTGTACTCGGCCACCGGACGCGGGACGCCGTCGCCCCGGACCGGGCCTTCCGGGAGCTCGGCTTCGACTCCCTCACCGCCGTCGAGTTCCGCAACCGCCTCACGTCGGCCACCGAACTCCCGCTCCCCGCCACCCTGATCTTCGACTACCCCACCCCGACCGCGCTTGCCCGCCACATCACGGCCCAGGCACTCGGCGACGACGCACGACCCGACGACGAGGCGCGGACGACCGCCGCGGCGCTGCCGGGCACCGACGATCCGATCGCCATCGTGGGCATGTCCTGCCGCTTCCCGGGCGGCGCCAACTCCCCCGAGGACCTGTGGCGGCTGCTGGTCACGGGCGTCGACACCATGGGGCCGTTCCCCGAGGACCGCGGCTGGCAGCTCGACTCGCTGATCGACCCGGAGCGCAGCCGGCCGGGCACCAGCTACGTCGGCGAAGGCGCATTCGTCCGCGACGCGGCCGACTTCGACGCCGAGCTGTTCGGGATCTCGCCGCGCGAGGCGCTGGCGATGGACCCGCAGCAGCGACTGCTCCTGGAAGCCTCCTGGGAGGCGATCGAGCGGGCCGGTATCGACCCGGTCTCGCTCCGCGGGGACCGGGTCGGCGTCTTCGCCGGCACCAACGGCCAGGACTACAGCACGCTGTTGCTGCACGCGACCGAGGACGTCGAGAGCCAACGCGGCACCGGCGGGGCGGCCAGTGTGTTGTCGGGCCGAGTGTCCTACGTCCTCGGCCTGGAGGGCCCGGCCGTCTCCGTCGATACGGCGTGTTCGTCGTCGTTGGTGGCGTTGCATTGGGCTGCGCAGGCGTTGCGTGGTGGTGAGTGTTCGTTGGCGTTGGCCGGTGGTGTGACGGTGATGTCGACGCCGGGTGCGTTTGTGGGGTTCTCGCGGCAGAGTGGGTTGGCTGCTGATGGGCGGGTGAAGGCGTTTGCTGAGGCGGCGGATGGCACGGGTTGGGGCGAGGGCGTTGGCGTTCTCGTCCTGGAGCGGTTGTCGGATGCGCGTCGGAATGGGCATGAGGTGTTGGCGGTGGTGCGTGGCACGGCCGTTAACCAGGATGGTGCGTCGAATGGTTTGACGGCGCCGAATGGGCCTTCTCAACAGCGGGTGATTCGGCAGGCGTTGGCCAGTGCGGGGTTGTCGGCGGCTGAGGTGGATGCCGTCGAGGCGCACGGCACCGGCACCCGCCTCGGTGACCCCATCGAGGCCCAGGCGCTGCTGGCGACGTATGGGCAGGAGCGTGATGCCGACCGGCCCCTGCTGCTGGGTTCGATCAAGTCGAACATCGGGCACACGCAGGCCGCCGCGGGAGTTGCCGGTGTGATCAAGATGGTGCAGGCGATGCGGCACCGTGTGTTGCCGAAGACGCTGCATGTGGATGCGCCGTCGTCGCAGGTGGATTGGTCGGCGGGGGCGGTGGAGCTGCTCACCGAGAACCGGCCTTGGGAGGGTGGGGACGGTCGGGTGCGTCGTGCCGGCGTTTCGTCGTTCGGCATCAGCGGCACCAACGCCCACGTCATCGTCGAGCAGGCGCCCGTCGCGCCCACCCAGGCCGCCGGGGTACAGCCCGTGGCCGGCGGGGTGGTGCCGTGGACGGTGTCGGCGACTTCGGAGGCCGGCATCCGCGCCCAGGCCGAGCGGTTGCATGCCTTCCTGGCCGAGCGTCCGGAGCTGTCTCCGGCCGACATCGGCCACTCCCTGGCTACCACCCGGGCTGACTTGGAACACCGCGCGGCCGTCGTGGCCGCCGACCGCGAACGGCTCCTGAACGGCCTCGAAGCGCTGGCCGAGGCGGCCCCCTCGGCCGATGTGGTGCGCGGCGTCGCCGCGTCCGTCGCCGGACGGACCGGGTTCCTGTTCTCGGGCCAGGGTGCCCAACGGCTGGACATGGGGCGGGGGTTGCACGCCCGCTTCCCGGTGTTCGCCGATGCCTTCGACGCGTGCGTCGAGGGGCTGGAGCGGGCGTTGGGCTCGCCGCTGCGTGAGGTGGTCTGGGGCGAGGACGAGTCCCGTCTCCACCAGACCGTGCACGCCCAGACCGGGTTGTTCGCCTTCGAGGTGGCGCTGTTCAGGCTTCTGGAGTCCTTCGGGGTCGTCCCGGACGTGCTGATCGGCCATTCCATCGGTGAGTTGGCGGCGGCGCATGTGTCTGGTGTGTTGTCGCTGGAGGACGCGTGCGCGTTGGTCGCCGGCCGCGGCCGGCTGATGCAGGCGTTGCCTGAGGGTGGCGCGATGCTCGCCGTCCAGGCCAGCGAGGGCGACATCGCCGATCATCTGGGCGAGTTGGTGTCGCTCGCCGCGGTCAACGGCCCGGGCGCGGTCGTGGTCTCCGGTGATGCCGACGCCGTCGAGGTTGTGCGCGAGTGGGCCCAGGCGAACGGCCGGAAGACCACCCGGCTGCGCGTCTCGCACGCCTTCCACTCGCACCGCATGGACGCCATGCTCGACGCATTCGCCGCCGTTGCTGGCAAGTTGACGTACCGGGCGCCGCGGATCCCGGTGGTTTCGACGCTTACCGGCGAGGTCGCGTCCGCGGACGAGCTGTGCTCGCCCGCGTACTGGGTGCGGCAGGTGCGCGAGGCGGTCCGCTTCGCTGCCGCGGTGCGTACGGCAGCCGACGCCGGCGTGACCCGGTTCGTGGAGGTCGGCCCGGACGGTGTGCTCACCGCCCTGGCCGCCGGCACGCTCGCCGATGCGGATACAGGCACAGGCACAGGTACAGGCATAGATGCGGAGACGGAGACCGGGCGCGCCACCTGCGTGGCGACGCAGCGCGCCGACCGCGACGCCGAGCACACCCTCGTCACCGCCCTCGCCCAACTCCACACCGTCGGTGTGTCGGTCGACTTCGGCCCCGCGGTGGTGGGTGGACGCACGGTGGAGCTGCCGACGTACGCGTTCCAGCGGCGGCGGTACTGGGTGCAGACCTCGCCGCTGCGCGCCGGGGACCTGCCGTCGGTGGGGCTCGGCACGGTCGGGCATCCGCTCCTGGGGGCGGCCGTGACGCTGGCGGACTCCGGGCAGGTGGTGCTCACCGGCCGGTTGTCGCTGTCGTCGCAGCCGTGGTTGGCGGATCACGCGGTGCTCGGGTCCGTGGTGCTGCCTGGGACGGCCTTTGTCGAGCTGGCGGTGCGCGCGGGGGACCAGGTCGGTTGCGATCTGGTGGAGGAACTGGCCCTGGAGGCGCCGCTGGTGCTCCCGGAGTCGGGTGGCGTGGCGTTGCAGGTCGTGGTGGAGGCCGAGGACGCGGCCGGCCGGCGGTCGGTGAGCGTGTACTCGCGGCCGGACGAGGACCCCGAGGCGCCGTGGACCCGGCATGCCACGGGCGTGCTGGCCGGCGCGTCCCGCAAGGGCGCCGTCGCCGCGGAGTCCGAACCGTCCGCGGGCTTCGAGGTCTGGCCGCCAGCGGCCGCGGAGGTCGTGGAGACGGCGGATGCGTATGAGGCGCTGGCGAGCGCGGGTTACGGGTACGGGCCGGTGTTCCGCGGGTTGCGTGCGGTGTGGCGGGACGGTGGCGCATTGTGGGCGGAGGCGGCGCTGCCGGAGGGCGTTGACGGGGTGACCGGCTTCGGCGTGCATCCCGCGCTGCTGGATGCGGCCCTGCACGCGGCGCGCGTGGGCGGGTTGTTGGAGCCCGGGCCGGCCGAGGGGCCGCGACTGCCGTTCGCCTGGTCGGGCGTGCGGGTGCATGCGGTGGGGGTGACCCGGGTGCGGGTTCGCCTGGCCGCGCTGGGGCGCGACACCATGTCCGTGGAGATCGCCGACGAGACCGGCGCACCGGTGGCCACCGTTGAGAGCCTCGCGGTGCGCGCCGTCGCCCCGGAACAGCTCCGCGCGGCCCGGGAGTCCGGTGCGCTGTTCGAAGTGCAGTGGGAGACCGTCGAGTTGGGACGGACGTCGACTGCCGGTCACTGGGTCGGGGTCGGCGCCGGTCGGGACCGGGACACGTTGGGGGTAGGCGACTGGTACGCGGACGTGGCTGCGCTCGGCGCCGCCCTCGCCGCGGGTGCTCCGGCGCCCGACGCGGTCCTCGTCGACGTGGTGGGCGACGGGACCGAGGAGGTCCTGGTCTCGGTGCTCGACACGGTCCAGGCATGGTTGGCCGACGAGCGCCTCGCCGGGTCGCGGATGGTGCTGCTCACCGGCGGTGCCGTGGCCGTCGGGACGTCACACGACGCGATGGACGCGCCAGCGCAGGCCGGCGTCTGGGGACTGCTGCGCTCCGCGCAGGCCGAGCACCCGGGCCGGTTCGTGCTGGTGGACCGGGAACCTGGAAAGGCTCCAACGGCAGCCGTGCTGGCGGGAGTTCTCGCCGGCGACGAATCCCAGGTCGCGTTGCGCGGCGGGGCGGCCTACGTACCGCGGCTGCGCCGTGCCGCCACCGTCACCGCCGGGGCGGCCGCCGACGCGTCCCCAGCCACCACGCCCGCCCGCACCGCCTGGAACCCCGACGGCACCGTGCTGATCACCGGTGGCACCGGGTCCCTCGGCGGGCTGCTCGCCAGGCACCTGGCGGCCCGGCACGGGGTGCGGCACCTGCTGCTGATCAGCCGCAGCGGGACCCGCGCCCCCCAAACGGACGAGCTGGTCGCGGAGTTGGCCGGGCACGGCGCCGAGGCGCGGATCGCCGCGTGCGACGTTGCGGACCGCGCGGCGCTGGCCGAGGTGCTGGCGACGGTACCGGCCGAGCACCCGCTCACCGCCGTGATCCACGCGGCCGGCGTGCTGGACGACGGCATCGTCGAGTCGCTGACCCCGGAACGGGTCCGCACCGTGCTGCGCCCGAAGGTCGACGCCGCCTGGCACCTGCACGAGATCACCCGCGAACTGGGCCTGGAACTCGACGCGTTCGTCCTGTTCTCCTCGGCCGCCGGCGTGCTCGGCGCCTCCGGACAGGGCAACTACGCGGCGGCCAACGCCTGCCTGGACGCGCTCGCCGCGCACCGGCACGCCCAGGGACTGCCCGCGACCTCCCTCGCCTGGGGGCTGTGGGAACAGTCCGACGGCATGACCGCACAACTCGCCCAGGCGGCAACGGCCCGCAAGTCCCGGGCCGCCATCCGCGCCCTGTCCGCCCAGGACGGGCTCGACCTGTTCGACGTCGCGCTCACCCGGCCCGCGCCGCTCCAGGTGCCCGTCCGGTTCGACTTCGCGGGCCTGCGCCAGCGGGCCGCGGCGCCCGCCGGACTGCCGCCGATGCTGCGCGGGCTGGTCAGCACGCCGGTCCGGCGCACCGCACGGACCGGTGGGGACCGGGCGCCCGAGCTGCGGCGCCGCCTGGCCGGCCGCAGCAAGGCCGAGCAGCAGCGCATCGTCCTGGACCTGGTCCGCTCCCACGTGGCCACCCTGCTCGGGCACGGCTCGGCGGACGCGGTCGGCTCCGGCCGGCTCTTCAGCGAGCTCGGCTTCGACTCGCTGACCGCCATCGAACTGCGCAACCAACTCGGCGCCGCCACCGGCGGGTTGCGACTCCCCGCGACGCTGATCTTCGACTACCCGACGCCGGCCGCACTCGCCACGTACCTGCGCGGCGAGGTCCTCGGCGACGCCGCGGACGACGCCGCCGAGCCGGTGACGGCGGCGACGCCCCACCCGACGGCGGGCGATGCGCCCGAACCGATCGCCATCGTGGCCATGGCCTGCCGCTACCCCGGCGGCGTCACCAGCCCCGAACAGCTCTGGGACCTGGTCGCCAGCGACGGCGACGCCATCTCCACCTTCCCCACCGACCGTGACTGGGACCTGGCCAGGCTCTTCGGCACCGGCCCCGACAACCCCGGCCGCAGCAACACCCGCGAGGGCGGATTCGTCTACGACGCCGCCGAGTTCGACGCCGCGTTCTTCGGCGTCTCGCCGCGCGAGGCCACCGCGATGGACCCGCAGCAGCGCCTGCTGCTCCAGACCTCCTGGGAGGCCCTGGAACGCGCCGGGATCGACCCGGCGTCCCTGCGCGGCAGCCGCACCGGCGTGTTCGCCGGCCTGATGTACCACGACTACGCGTCCCGACTGAAGGCCGTCCCCGACGAGGTCGGCGGCTACGTCGGCACCGGCAACTCCGGCAGCATCGTCTCCGGCCGCATCGCCTACACCTTCGGCTTCGAGGGCCCGGCGGTCACCGTGGACACCGCCTGCTCGTCGTCGCTGGTCGCGCTGCACCTGGCGGCCCAGGCACTGCGCGCCGGCGAGTGCTCGCTGGCCCTCGCCGGCGGCGTCACCGTGCTGGCCAGCCCCGAGGTGTTCGTCGAGTTCTCCCGGCAGAACGGGCTGGCGCCCGACGGCCGCTGCAAGGCGTTCGCCGACACCGCGGACGGCACCGGCTGGGGCGAGGGCGTCGGCGTCCTGCTGCTGGAACGGCTCTCCGACGCGCAGCGCAACGGACACCAGATCCTCGCCGTGCTGCGGGGCTCGGCGGTCAACCAGGACGGTGCCTCCAACGGCCTGACCGCGCCGAACGGCCCGTCCCAACAGCGGGTGATCCGCCAGGCATTGGCGAACGCCCGACTGTCGACCGCCGACGTGGACGCGGTGGAGGCGCACGGCACCGGAACCCGACTGGGCGACCCCATCGAGGCCCAGGCACTGCTCGCCACCTACGGGCAGGAACGGCCCGACGACCGGCCGTTGCTGCTGGGCTCCATCAAGTCCAACATCGGCCACACCCAGGCCGCCGCCGGCGTCGCCGGCGTGATCAAGATGGTGCAGGCCATGCGGTACGCCACACTGCCGAGGACCCTGCACGTCAACGAGGCGTCCTCGCACGTGGATTGGGCGGCCGGGGCGGTCGAACTCCTCACCGAGGCCCGCCCGTGGCCCACGACCGGCCGGCCCCGCCGCGCCGGCGTCTCCTCCTTCGGCATCAGCGGCACCAACGCCCACGTCGTCCTGGAGGAGCCGCCGGCGGGGGACCGGACCGCACCGGACGCACAACCCACCCACCAGCCAGCCACCAACGAGCCGGACACCGCCGGCCCCCGAACCGCCCTCCCCTGGCTACTGTCCGCGGCCTCCGAGACCGCACTCCGGTCCCAGGCACAACGGCTCCACGACCACCTCACCCACCACCCCGACTCGTCCCCCGCGGACATCGGCCACTCCCTGGCCACCACCCGTGCCGCACTCGACCACCGGGCCGCGGCGATCGGCGCCGACCGGGACGAGCTGCTGCGCGCCGTCGCGGCCCTCGCCGCCGGCCAGCCCTCGCCCGCCCTCGTCCACGGCGTCGCGGTCGGTGATAGGGGCAGGCTAGGGGTGTTGTTCTCCGGCCAGGGCTCGCAGTATTCAGGCATGGGCCGCGAACTGTGGGAACACTTCCCGGCGTTCGCGGAGGCGTTCGACGCGGTCTGCGACCGCCTGGACCAGAGCCTGCCGGGCTCGCTGCGCCAGGTGGTGTGGGGCCGGGACGAGGACGAGCTGAACCAGACCGTCCACGCCCAGGCCGGGCTGTTCGCGGTCGAGGTGGCGCTGTTCCGCCTGCTGGAGTCGTTCGGGATCGCCCCGGACGTGCTCATCGGCCACTCCGTGGGCGAGCTGGCGGCAGCCCACGTGGCCGGCGTGCTCTCGCTGTCGGACGCCTGCACGCTGGTCGCCGCCCGCGGCCGGCTGATGCAGGCCCTGCCCCAGGGCGGCGCGATGCTCGCCGTCCAGGCACGCGAAGAAGAGATCACACCACTGCTGGGAGAGTCGGTGACACTGGCGGCCGTCAACGGACCCGAAGCGGTCGTGGTCTCCGGCGACGCCGACGCCGTCGAGACCGTACGGGACTGGGCCCAGGCACACGGCCGCAAGACCAACCGGCTGCGCGTCTCGCACGCCTTCCACTCCCCGCACATGGACGGCATGCTCGACGCATTCGCCGCCGTGGCCGACAAGTTGACGTACCGGGAGCCGAGCATCCCGGTCATCTCCACCCGCACCGGCCGGGCCACCGACCCCGAGGAGCTGTGCTCGCCCGCGTACTGGGTGCGCCAGGTCCGCGAGACCGTGCGGTTCGCCGACGCGGTCCGCACCGCCGCCGCACAGGGCGTCACCCAGTTCATCGAGGCCGGCCCCGACGGGATCCTCGCGGCCCAGGCCGGCACCGTACTGGCCGACCACGCCACACCGGCCACGGTCGTGGCCACCCAACGCGCCGGACGCCGCGGTGACCGGACCCTCGTCACCGCCCTGGCAACCCTGCACACCGCCGGCACCCCCCTCAACTGGGGCCCCCTGTACGCCCCCTATCGACCCCGCCGGGTGGAACTGCCCACCTACGCCTTCCAGCGCCGCCGCTACTGGCTGGAGGCCGCCACCACGCCCCAGGCGGAGAGCGCGGCCCTGGCGCCCGACGCGGTCGAGTCCCGCTTCTGGGATGCCGTCGAGAACGAGAACCTGGAGGACCTCGCCCGCACCCTGCGGGTCGACGACGACCAGGCACTCCGCCCCCTCCTCGACACCCTCACCCCCTGGCGCCGCAACCACCGCACCCGATCGACCGTCGACCGCTGGCGCTACCGCACTCACTGGACACCGCTCACCGGCACCCCGCAGGACACCCCTGCGCCCGCCCTGAACGGAAGCTGGCTGGTGGTGACGTCGAACGAGGGTCAACAGCAGCTCCTATCCGAGGAGTTGAGCGCACTGCTCGCCCGCAACGGCGCCACCGCCACCACCCTCCACCTCGACCCGGCAGACCTCGACGACACCCTCCTCGCCGACCGACTGCGAGCCGCCACGGCCGGCAGCGCGGAATCCCCCCTGCGCGGCGTGCTCTCCCTGCTCGCCCTGGACGACGCGCCCCACCCCGCCCACCCCCACCTGCCCAACGGCACCGCACTGACCGCCGCACTCGTCCGCGCCCTCGACCGGGCCGGCAGCACCACACCTCTGTGGTGCCTGACCCGCGGTGCGGTGGCGGTCACCGACGACGGCCAGGCACCCGACGCGGTCACCCACCCCGAACAGGCCATGATCTGGGGCCTGGGCCGCGTCGTCGCCCTCGAACACCCCGGCCTCTGGGGCGGTCTGATCGACCTGCCACAGACCCTCGACGCGCACACCGCGCAGGGCCTGGCCCGACTCCTCACCGGCGACACCGACGAGGACCAGCT
Organism: Streptomyces sp. NPDC057743; assembly: GCF_042798755.1. NCBI lineage: Bacteria > Bacillati > Actinomycetota > Actinomycetes > Kitasatosporales > Streptomycetaceae > Streptomyces > Streptomyces sp. NPDC057743. The sequence goes on along the minus strand of NZ_JBHVJX010000019.1, from coordinate 7,180 downwards.
CGCCCTGCGCCCGCACGGCACCTACGCCCGCCGACTCCACCGCGCACCCCAGGCACCCGACCCGTCCGCCGAGCCCTGGCGGCCCCATGGCACCGTGCTGATCACCGGCGGACTGGGCGCACTGGGCGCGCACATCGCCCGCTGGGCGGCAGCCAACGGCGCCGCACACCTGGTGCTCACCAGCCGCCGCGGCGAGGACAGCCCCGGAGCCGCCGAACTCCGCGCCGAACTGGTCGAGTTGGGCGCCGAGGTCACCCTCGTCGCCTGCGACATCGCCGACCGGGAGGCCGTCCGCGCCCTGCTCGACGCCGTCCCGACGGAGCACCCGCTCACCGCCGTGGTGCACGCCGCCGGCATCAGCCAGACCACCGCCCTCACCGCCACCGACCCCACCGCATTCGCCGACGTCGTTGCAGGCAAGGCGGCCGGCGCCCGCCACCTGCACGAACTGCTCGGCGACCGGCCCCTGGACGCCTTCGTCCTCTTCTCCTCCGTCGCCGGCGTCTGGGGCAGCGGCGGCCAGAGCGCCTACGCCGCCGCCAACGCCTACCTCGACGCCCTGGCCGAACAGCGCCGGGCCCGGGGACTGGCCGCCACCGCCGTGGCCTGGGGCCCCTGGGCGGACGGCGGCATGGTCGCCGACCCGGCCGCCGAGGCGGCACTGCGCAAGCGCGGACTGGTCACCCTCGACCCCGAGCCGGCCGTGCAGGCCCTTGTCCAGGCAGTCGCCGAGGGCGCGGCCGTGACCACCGTCGCCGACGTCAACTGGCAGGTATTCGGCCCGCTGTTCACCCTGGCCCGCCCCGCTCCGCTCCTCACCGAGCTGCTCGCCCAGGAAGCCGACCCGAACCCCACCATCACGTCCACCGGCACGCCCACCACAGGACACCCGGCCGGTCACGACGCCGACGAACCGTCCCCCGCCGCCGCATTCCGCCAACGCCTCACCGGCGCCCCGGACGGCGAACGGGAACGCCTCGTCCTGGACCTCGTCCGCACCGAGACCGCCGCCGTCCTGGGCCACTCCGCCGCCGACGAGATCGACGTCCGACGCGGCTTCCTGGACATGGGCATGGACTCCCTCGGCTCGCTCCAACTCCGCAACCGGCTGGGCGAACTCACCGACGTCGCACTGACCGCGACGGTCACCTTCGACCACCCCACGCCGACCAGTCTGGCCCACCACCTGTGCGCCGAACTCACCGACGGCACCGCCGCGGTGGACCAACTCCTCGCCGACCTGGACCGACTGGAGTCCGGGCTGGCCGACCTACCCGACGACGAACTGGCCCGGACCCGCATCAACCTGCGGCTCCAGGGGCTGATGGCGAAATGGAAGCAACCTGAAGCACCCGCGGACGGCGCCGACGCGCACCGCGACTTGGCATCGGCCACCGCCGATGAGCTGTTCGACCTCATCCACGAGGAATTCGGAAAGTCTTGACCAGGCCGGACCCGGGTGGTCGGCAGCTGGAACATGGGGGTATCGCTGTGGCGCGTGAGCAGAAGCTTCTGGACCACCTCAAGTGGGTGACGGCCGAGCTCCGACAGGCAAAGAACCGTCTGGCGGAACTGGAGACCACCGAAGGGGAAGCCCGGGAGGACATCGCCATCGTGGCGATGAGCTGCCGGTACCCCGGCGGCGTCAACAACCCCGACGACCTGTGGCGACTGGTCCTGGACGGCCGGGACGCCATGTCGGCGTTCCCGGTCGACCGCGGCTGGCAGACCCCGGACGGTGCGTCCGAGGACGGCACCGACGCCGGTTTCGCCACCGACCAGGGCGGATTCCTGCACGACGCCGGCGACTTCGACCCCGCGTTCTTCGGGATCTCCCCCCGCGAGGCGCTGGCCATGGACCCCCAGCAGCGCCTCCTCCTGGAGACCTCCTGGGAGGTCCTGGAAGCCGCCGGCATCGACCCGGGCACCCTCCACGGCAGCCGCACCGGCGTCTTCGTCGGCTCCAACACCCGTGACTACGTCGGCACCCTCAACCGCTCCGACCACGACCTCGGCGGCCTGGTCGCCACCGGCATCTCGGCCAGCGTCTTCTCCGGCCGCATCGCCTACACCCTCGGCTTCGAAGGCCCCGCCCTCACCGTCGACACCGCCTGCTCGTCGTCGCTGGTCTCCCTCCACCTGGCCGCCCAGTCACTCCAGAAGCGCGAGTGCGCGCTCGCCCTGGCCGGCGGCGTGACGGTGATGTCCACCCCCATCGGCTTCGCCGAGTTCACCCGCCAGAACGGCCTGGCCGCGGACGGTCGGGTCAAGGCGTTCGCCGAGGCCGCCGACGGCACCGCCTGGGGCGAGGGCGTCGGCATGCTCCTCCTGGAACGCCTCTCCGACGCCCAGCGCAACGGCCACCAGGTCCTCGCCGTCCTCCGCGGCTCCGCCGTCAACCAGGACGGAGCCAGCACCGGCCTCACCGCCCCCAACGGTCTCGCCCAGCAACGCGTCATCCTCCAGGCACTCTCCGACGCCCGCCTGACCGCGGCAGACGTCGACGCGGTGGAGGCCCACGGCACGGGCACGAAGCTCGGCGACCCCATCGAGGCACAGGCACTCCTGGCCACCTACGGCCAGGGCCGGGACGCGGACCGCCCGCTGCTGCTCGGCTCCATCAAGTCCAACGTGGGCCACACGCAGGCCGCTGCGGGCGTGGCCGGCGTGATCAAGATGGTCCAGGCGATGCGGCACGGGGTGCTGCCGAAGACCCTGCACGTGGACTCCCCGTCCTCGCACGTGGATTGGTCGTCCGGCGGGGTGGAGCTGCTGACCGAGAACCGCCCGTGGCCGGATTCGGGTTCGGGTTCGGGTTCGGAGACGGAAACGGGTCGGGTACGCCGGGCCGGCATCTCCTCCTTCGGCATGAGCGGCACCAACGCCCACGTGATCCTGGAGCAGGCACCGGAGCTGGAGCCTGCGGAGGCCGAGCCCGAGGCCAAGCGTTCGGCTGCGGGTCCGGTGGCGTGGGTACTGTCGGGGAAGTCCGAGGCGGGGCTGCGGGCGCAGGCCGAGCGACTGCGTGACTTCGTGGCCGAACGCCCGGAGTTGGCCCCTGGTGACGTGGCGTTCTCGCTGGCGTCGTCCCGGGCGCTGTTCGATCACCGGGCGGTGGTGGTTGGCGCCGACCGGGACGAGCTGCTGACTGGCGTAGCTTCGGTGGCGTCCGGCGAGCCAACTGCGGGTGCGATCACTGGTGTTGGAGTCCGCGCGGGCTCCGGAACCGGTGCGGTGTTGGTGTTCCCGGGTCAGGGTTCGCAGTGGGTTGGTATGGCGGCGGACTTGTTGGGTTCGTCGGAGGCGTTTGCGTCGCGTTGGGTTGAGTGTGAGCGGGCGTTGGCGCCTTTTGTGGACTGGTCGTTGACGGAGGTGGCGCGGTCTGCCGATCCGGCGCTGCTTGAGCGGGTTGACGTCGTCCAGCCGTTGTTGTGGGCGGTGATGGTGTGTTTGGCGGAGGTGTGGCGGGCGGCTGGTGTGGAGCCGGCTGCGGTGATCGGTCACAGTCAGGGTGAGATTGCGGCTGCTGTTGTCGCGGGTGCGTTGTCGGTGGAGGACGGCGCGCGGGTTGTCGCCCTTCGCTCGCGGGCGATCACGGCTCTGTCGGGTGCGGGCGGCATGTTGTCGGTTCCGTTGCCGGTTGCTGAGGTGGAGTCTGTCCTGGCTGCTGGCTATGACGGTTTGGGGGTTGCGGCGGTCAATGGGCCGCGGGTGACGGTGGTTTCGGGTGATGCGGCGGCTTTGGATGCGGTGCAGGCGGCTTGGGAGGCGGAGGGTGTCCGTGTTCGTCGGGTGCCGGTGGATTACGCCTCGCACTCCCCGCATGTTGAGGCCATCCGGGACCGCATCCTCGCCGACCTCGCGCCGATCGCTCCGGTTTCGTCGTCCGTTGGTTTCTTCTCGACGCTGACCGGTGAGGCGATAGATGCCGCTGAACTCGACGCTGACTACTGGTATCGCAACCTGCGCCAGACCGTCCGTTTCGAGGACGCGGTCCGGGCTGCGGTTTCCGCTGGTCACACGGTCTTCATCGAGGCTTCTGCGCACCCCGTTCTGACCGTTGGCGTGGAGCAGACTCTCGACGCGGTGAACGCGATCGGCGCGTCCTTCGGCACCCTACGTCGCGATCAGGGTGACCTGGCGCAGCTCCTAGCGGCGTTCGGGCAGGCCCACGTCCTCGGGCTGCCCGTCGCTTGGGAGAAGAGCTTCGCTGCGCACCACCCTCGGCGCGTGGAACTGCCGACGTATGCCTTCCAGCGGGAGCGGTACTGGCCGAAGTCGTCGGTGCGGGTGTCTGGCGATGCGCGGGGGCTGGGACTTGGTGCCGCAGGCCACCCGTTGTTGGGTGCCGCGGTGACATTGGCGGATTCGGATCGGGTGCTCTTGACGGGACGGTTGGCGTTGTCGTCGCATCCGTGGTTGGCGGATCATGCGGTGTTGGGGTCGGTGGTGTTGCCGGGGACGGCGTTTGTGGAGTTGGCGGTGCGTGCGGGTGATCAGGTGGGTTGTGACCTGGTTGAAGAGCTGACGTTGGAGGCGCCGTTGGTGCTTCCGGAGTCGGGTGGTGTTGCGGTTCAGGTCAGCGTCGAGGGTGCGGATGAGTCGGGTCGGCGTGTGGTGAGTGTGTTCTCGCGGCCGGATGAGGATGTTGAGGGGCCGTGGGTGCGGCATGCCTCGGGTGTGTTGTCCCGGGCAGCTGTGGGTTCGGTTGATGTTGGTGGGTTTGGGGTGTGGCCGCCGGTGGGTGGGGTGGCGGTGGATGTGGTGGGTGCGTATGAGGGTCTTGAGGGTGCGGGGTATGGGTATGGGCCGGTGTTTCAGGGGTTGTGTGGGGTGTGGCGCGAGGGTGATGTGGTGTGGGGTGAGGTGGTTTTGCCTGAGGGCGTGGAGGGTGTTGAGGGGTTTGGGGTGCATCCGGCGCTGTTGGATGCGGCGTTGCATGCGGTAGGCGTGGGTGGGTTGTTGGGGGCGGGTTCTGGTTCGGGGCCGCGGTTGCCGTTTGTGTGGTCGGGGGTGCGGGTGCATGCGGTGGGTGCGATGCGGGTGCGGGTGCGCTTGCAGCGGTTGGGTGGTGATGCGGTGTCGGTGTGTGTGGTGGATGAGTCGGGTGCGCCTGTGGTGACGGCGGAGTCGTTGGCTTTTCGTGAGGTGGCTGCGGAGCGGTTGGCGGTTGGTGGTGCGGGTTCGGGGTCGTTGTTTGAGGTGGAGTGGCAGCAACAGTCGCAGTCGCGTTCCGGTGTCACTTGGGGGGATTGGGTTGGCCTGGGTGGGTTGACTGGTCCTGGTGGGGCGTATGCCGATGTGGCGTCGCTGGTAGCGGCGTTGGACGGTGGCGTGGCCGTTCCGGAGGTCGTTGCGGTGGAGAGCCCTGATGTTGTTGGGGTGTTGGGGTTGGTGCAGGGGTGGCTTGGTGAGGAGCGGTTGGCACAGTCACGTTTGGTCGTCGTTACGCGGGGTGCGGTGGGTGTTCGTGCGGGGGATGGTGTCGGGGGGTTGGCGCAGGCTGGTGCGTGGGGGTTGGTGCGTTCTGCGCAGTCGGAGCATCCGGGCCGGTTCGTGCTGCTGGACATCGAGGACGGCGGCGAAGTCAGCTCTTCTGTCGGTGAGTTGAGTGGTGATGAGCCTCAGGTGGCGGTGCGGGGTGGTGAGGTGTTTGTGCCGAGGCTGCGTCGCGTGCCCGAGCCTCAGGGCGAGGTGTCTGGGGAGGTGTGGGGTCCTGAGGGAACGGTGTTGATTACCGGTGGTACGGGGACGTTGGGTGGTTTGGTGGCCCGGCATCTCGTGGTTCGGCACGGGGTGCGGCATCTGTTGCTGCTCAGCCGTCGGGGTGTGGATGCTCCGGGAGCTGGTGAACTGGCCGCGGAGTTGGCGGAATTGGGCGCTCAGGTGCGTGTGGCGGCCTGTGATGCCGCCGATCGTGAGGCGTTGGCGGGTGTCCTGGCCGAGATCCCCGAGGACCGGCCGTTGCGTGGCGTGGTTCATACCGCGGGTGTGTTGGATGACGGTGTGGTGGAGTCGTTGACGGGTGAGCGGTTGGGGGTGGTGTGGCGTTCGAAGGTTGATGTGGCGTGGAATGTGCATGAGTTGACGCGTGGTGTGGGTCTTTCGGCGTTTGTGTTGTTCTCTTCTGCTGCTGGGGTGTTGGGGGCTTCGGGGCAGGGGAATTACGCGGCGGCGAATACGTATCTGGATGCGTTGGCGCAGCATCGACGGGCCCAGGGCCTGCCGGCGGTGTCGATGGCGTGGGGTTTGTGGGAGCAGGCCAGTGGAATGACCGGCCACCTCGACGACGGGGACAAGGGCCGGATCAGCCGTACCGGTATTGGCGTACTGAGTTCGGAGCGGGGGCTTGAGCTTTTTGATTCCGCCCTTGCCGCCGATCGCGCCGTAATTGCCCCGGTGTCGTTTGACTTCGCTGCGCTTCGGGCCGATGCGGTCTCGAAGGGCGTCGCGCCAGTGTTGCGTGATCTGGTGCGGGTTCCGGTGCGGCGTGCGGTGGGTGGGAGGGAGGTGGAGGTCTCCGAGTTTGCGGCCCGGTTGGCGCGGCTGGATGCGGCGGAGCAGTTGCGGGACGTGTTGGAGATGGCGCTTCGGCACATTGCCCAGGTGTTGGGTCATGCGTCGGCGTCGGAGGTCGAACCGACCCGTCCGTTCAAGGACTTGGGCTTCGACTCGCTGACTGCCGTTGAGCTGCGGAATCGCCTGAATGCGGCGACGGGGTTGCGGCTGCCGGCGACATTGGTTTTCGACTATCCGACTCCGGCCGTCCTGGCGGAATTCGTCCGGGGCGAGGTCACGGGGCGCGGGCAGCAGTCGGCCGGAAGTGCCAACCCGACGGCGGTGGTGACTACTTCCGCGAACGAGCCGATCGCCATCGTCGGCATGGCCTGCCGCTACCCGGGCGGCGTGAGTACCCCGGACCAGTTGTGGGACCTGGTGGCCTCCGGCGGGGACGGCATCTCGGGCTTCCCCACCGACCGTGGTTGGGATCTGGAGGCGCTGTTCGACGTCGACTCGGGGAAGCCAGGCACGTCGTATGCGCGGGAGGGCGGCTTCCTGCATGAGGCGGCCGACTTCGACCCGGCGTTCTTTGGTATTTCGCCGCGTGAGGCGGTGGCGATGGATCCTCAGCAGCGGTTGTTGTTGGAGGCGTCGTGGGAGGCGATTGAGCATGCGGGTA
>NZ_JBHVJX010000018.1:0-191603 GCF_042798755.1 Streptomyces sp. NPDC057743 | reverse complement strand
GGCAAGTACGTCTACGACGAGGTGGCCCGCTCCGGCGGACTCCACGTCGTCGACGACTTCTTTCACGAACTGCGCCGCTATGGCTAACCGGCCGACAGCGCCACACGTGCGGAAGGAGGCGTCATGACGGTCATCTCCACCCCTACGGACTTCAACGCCGAGGACCTCTACGTCGACCTGCGGCCGATCGTGGGGCACGACCTGTTCCTCAAGTGCGAGGGATTCAACTTCGCCGGCTCGATCAAGCTCAAGGCGGCGACCGAAATGGTGGAGGCCGCCGAGGAGAGCGGGACCCTGCGGGCGGGGTCCATCATCATCGAATCGTCCTCCGGCAACTTGGGCGTGGCCCTGAGCGTCATCGCCGCCAGCAAGGGATACGGCTTCGTCTGCGTGACCGACGCGCGCTGCAACCTCTCGGCGCAGCGGTTCATGGAGGCCATGGGCGGCCAGGTCGACATCATCTCCGAGCCGGCGTCGCACGGCGGTCTGCTCGGCGCGCGCCTGGCGCATGTGCAGCGGTTGTGCGCCTCCGACGACCGGTATGTCTGGCTCAACCAGTACTCCAACGCGAACAACTGGAAGGCCCACTACCGGACCACCGCGCCGGCCATCGCGCGCCACTTCCCGCGCCTGAACGTGCTGTTCATCGGGACGGGCACGACCGGCACGTTGATGGGGTGCGCCCGTTACTTCCGGAAGCTGCACCGGCAGGTGAGGATCGTGGCGGTGGACAGCGTCGGCTCGGTGACCTTCGGCGGCGAGCCGGCCCGCCGGATGATCCCCGGCCTGGGCACCAGCGTCCGCCCCGCGCTGCTGGACGAGTCGTTCGTCGACGATGTGATCCACGTCCGGGAGGAGGACACCATCCGGACCTGTCACCGCCTGGCCCGGCGCGGGTTCCTCTTCGGCGGCTCGACCGGCACCGTGGTCAGCGGCGCCCAGGAGTGGCTGGCCAGGCAGTCCGACCCGGGCCTCACCGCAGTGGCGATCTCCCCCGACCTCGGCGAGCGCTATCTGGACACCGTCTACCAGACGAGTTGGGTCCGGGCGCTGTACGGCGAGGACGTGCTCGACCAGGACCGCCTGGCGGCGCGGCTGAGTCGGGTCGGGGAGTGGCGCGGTGGCTGAGGGGCCGTCGTGCGGTCCCTGTCACCCCCGTACCGCCTCCCCCGACGGCGCGCATCACGGCATCCCGTGACTTGAGCGTCCGGTCGGCGGCGGAAATCATCGAGGGGCGAGGCGCCGTGGGATGCGGCCGGCGGGCGCGGTGGGTTGGCGCCGGGCCGGGTGCCTGTGGTGCGCGCCGGGGGGTTCGTCGGTGACGGGAGGAAAGACATGCAGCCCGCGGAGATTTTCTCGACGAGCGGGAGGGACACCGTGCTCGTGGGGCGGGAGCGGGAACGGGAGCGCCTGGCGGAGCTGGTGCGCGACGCGTGCGCGGGGCGCAGCGGGGCACTGGTGGTGCGCGGGGCCGGAGGCTGCGGCCGGAGCGCCCTGTTGGACGATCTGGCGCGTGGAGTCCCGTCCGGGGTACGGGTGTTGCGGACCACGGGGGTGGAGAGCGAGGCCGAGCTGCCGTGGGCGGGGCTGCACCAGGTGTTGCGGCCGCTGCTGCCGGGGCTGGAGCGCATTCCGGAGCCGCAGGCCGCGGCGTTGCGGGCGGCGTTCGGGCTCGGAGGGGACCGGGCCGATCCGTTCCTGCTCTCGCTGGCGGGGCTGGCCCTGCTGTCGGATGCCTGTGTGCAGGGGCCGGTGGCGCTGCTGGTGGACGATGCGCAGTGGTTGGACCCGGCCTCGGCGGATGTGTTGGTGTTCGTCGCGCGGCGGTTGGCGGCGGAGGGCCTGGCCATGGTCTTCGCCGCGCGGGACGGTTCCCGGTCCTTCGAGGCGCCGGACCTGCCCGAGTTGGTGGTGGGGCCGTTGTCGGCGGGGGCTGCGGAGCGGCTGTTGGGGCGGGTCGCGCCGGAGGCCGTCCGGGCGGTGCGGCAGCGGATCCTGCGGGTGGCCGGTGGGAATCCGCTGGCGCTGCACGGGCTGCCGGCGGCGCTCAACTCGGCGCAGCTCAGGGGTAGTTCGCCGTTGCCCGACCATCTGCCGCTGGACGAGCGGCTGCGGCGGGTCCATGGGGAGCGGGCCGGTGGGCTGTCCGAGCCGCACGGCCGGGTGCTGCTGTTGGCGGCGCTCCAGGACGACGGGGACCTGACCGTCATCCTCGGGGCCTGCGAGGACCGGGACGCGGCGACGTCGGCGCTGTGTGCCGCCGCCTCGGCCGGGTTGATCGAGTGGGACGAGCAGCGGGTGCGGTTCCGTGATCCGTTGGTCCGTTCCGCGCTGTACCAGGCGGCCCCGCTGGCCGAGCGCCATGCCGCGCACCGCGCGCTGGCGCGGACCCTGGACGAGGGCGATGAGCGCCGGGTGTGGCATCTGGCGGCGTCCACCATGGGGCAGGACGACGCGGTGGCCGAACTGCTGGCCGGGTACGGGGACCGCGCGCGGCGGGCGGGCCGGATCGGCACCGCGGGCCGGGCGATGCGCCGGGCGGCGGGGTTCGCCAGCTCGCCCCGGGCGCGGGCGACTTGGCTGCTCGACGCCGCCGCCTGTGCCTGGGAGACCGCCGAGCCCGCGCACGCCCGGGCGCTGCTCGACGAGGCCGAGGGGCTGTCCACCGAGCCGGCCGTGCGGGCCCGCGCGGTGCAGCTGCGCGGCACCATGGCCGTCGCCGAGGGCGAGCCCGCCGGCGCCTGCCGGGCGCTGCTGGAGGGCGCCCGGCTCGCCCTGGACGGCGATGCCGGGCGGGCCGCGGAGCTGCTGGTGGTGGCGGCGCGGTCGGCGTGGGCGGCCAATCGGCCGCGGGAGTTGGCCGAGGTCGCCGCGCTGCTGGAGCGGATCGATCCGGGCGAGCGCCGGGTGCCGGCGGGCTTCCTGGCCCAACTGCGGTATCTGGCCGGGCTGTCGTGTGACGCGGCGCCCCGCGCCGCCCTGCCCGAGCGGGCGGGCGAGGACGCCGGTGGGGCGGTTCCGCCCTGGTACGGGGGCGACGGCTTTGGGCCGTGGCGGTGGTGGCCGCCGGCGTTCCTGCCGTGTGTCACGGGCGAGTCCGGGCCCGCGGTGGATGCCTTGCAGCGGGCGGTTCGGGCCCTGCGCACGTGTGGCGCCACGGGGGCGCTGCCGCTGATCGCCGCGCCGTTGGTGTCGCTGCAGCTCCTCACCGGGCAGTGGACGGCCGCGGCGGAGCTGGCCCGGGAGGCGCTGGCGGAGGCCGAGGAGAGTGGGCAGTGGGCCGCGGCCGCGGAGCTGCGGGCGGCGCTCGCCTGGGCCGCGGCGGTGCGCGGCGAGGGCGAGCTCTGTCGCGAACTGGCCGACGAGGCACTGTCCGTGGCCATCCCCCGGGAGCTGGCGGCCGCCCTGTCGCTCGCCTACTGGGCGCTCGGGCTGACGGAGCTGGTCGAGGGCCGGGCGGCGGGCGCGGCCCGGCTGCTGCGGGAGGTCACCACGCCGGGCGCGCCCGCGGAGCACTTCGCGGTGGGCCACCTCGTCCTGCCCGACCTCGTCGAGGCGTATGCCCGGGCCGGGGAGGCCGAGGCCGCGCGGGCGGCCCTGGAGCAGTTCGAGCGGTGCGCCGCGCCCGCCGGGGTGCCCGCGCTGCGCGCCGCCTGGCAGCGGTGCCGGGCGCTGCTCGCCGACCACGAGGAGGCCGATGCCGCCTTCACCGCGGCGCTCGACGCCGACGCCGCCTCGCCCTTCGAGGCCGGCCGCGGCCATCTGCTGTACGGGGAGTGGCTGCGTCGGGCGCGCCGCATCAAGGCCGCCAGGGACCACCTCCACCAGGCGCTCCACCTCTTCCAGGTCGTGGGGGCCGCGCCCTGGGCGGCCATGGCCCGGGCCGAACTGCGGGCGGCCGGCGAGCAGGTGGGGCGGCTGGACCGCGGGTACGGGGACCTGCGGGCCACCCTGACGCCCCGGGAGATGGAGATCGTCCATCTCGCCGCGGAGGGCAAGACCAACAGCGACATCGCGGCGCAGCTGTACCTCAGCCCGCGGACCGTGGGGCACCACCTCTACAAGGTGTTCCCCAAGCTGGGCATCACCTCGCGGCACCAACTGCGCGCGATGCGGCTGGAGATGCCGACGACCGCGCCGTCCGGCCGGGTCTGACCGCGGCCGGATGGGGGCGGGCGGGGCGGCCCCGGGTGCGGCTCAACCGTCCCGATCGCCCTCCGGGTCGTCGGCCCGGTCGGACGTGGGGTAGAGCAACGCCCGTTGGAAGGCGTCCAGTTCGGCGGCGTAGTCGGACTGCTGGCTGGTGTCGGGGAGGCCCGCGGCGAGGACGTAGAGGGCGGTCTCGGTGATGCCGTCCACGCCGAGGGCGTCCTCCAGTTCGGCGTCGCGGAAGGCGAGCGTCTGGAACGGCCCCAGGCCGAGGGCGGTGGCGGTGAGGGCGAAGGTCTGGCCGAGGTGCCCGACGTTGGTGAGCATCACCCGATAGGCGCGCGGCGCCCGGTACTTGCTGCTCATCCGCTCGACGACGCCGGTGAGGAACACCGAGACCGCGGCGTCGCCGACCGCCGACTGGTCGCAGCACAGGTGCGTCGCCCGTTCGCGGGTGAAGTGCGGGTCCAGGAGTTCCAGGGAGTGTTCCAGGACGTTGTAGTGGTACAGCCCGGGGGCGATGCCCTCGACGGCGAAGACGCCGAGGTACGCCTCCAGTTCGTGGCGCGAGCCGCCGGCCGCGCTGGTCCGCTTCATCAGGGCCCCGAAGTCCTGGCCGTTCAGGAATTCGCTGGGTCCGAAGACCATGGCGAGCAACTGGGCGAACTGCTGGAGCGGCACGGCGGCCGGGTGGAAGCTGCGGTGGGTGCGGCGCCCGTAGAGGGTGCGCACGAAGGGGGCGTCCAGGTCGGGCGGGACGCGGGGCAGCAGGATCCGGTCGGCGGCGGGGTAGTTCTTGAACAGGGCCGAGCGCTTGCCGGCCCGGAACTCGTCGTTGATCTCCGCCGATTCGGTGTACTCCGCGTGCTTGCTGGAGAAGTGCAGGGCGGCCGCCTCGGGTGACCAGGTCCCCCAGTGCTCGGCGAGCCGGCCGTCCCGGTCGCCCTCGTCTTCGGCGACGAGGAAGCCGAAGTCGTGCAGTTGCCGCACCGCGGTCCGGCAGGATTCCGGATCGTAGTCCGGGAACGCCGCCACCGCGTCGTCCTCGGACGTCCAGTCGGTGAAGGCGGCGAGGATCTCGGCGGCGCCCGGGGCGAGCGCGAGTTGGGTGCCACTGAGGTAGTTCTGGATGACGAACGAGCCGTCGAGCCAGTAACAGACGAGGTTGTGGGCGCGCCGGAGCTGCATGGGGTTCTCCTAGAAAGTGGCCGGGGGCCGGCGTGCACCGGCCCCCGGCTGGCCTTCACAAGCGTCAGCGCTGGTAGTGGATCTTGATGGTGCGGGCGGCGACGGTCTTGGGAGCGAGCTCGATCTTCTTCATGGTGTGTCCCTTCGTTGGGTGAGCCCGGTTGGCTCGCTCTCAAGTAGAGCCGGGCGGCGGGGCGGGCGGTATCGGTGGCCCAACTGGTCTGACCTGGTGGGGTGTTACTTACGGGGCGCAGCTTCGGCGTCGGTGGGGTGGTAGGTGTGGGGGCGACGAGGCGGGTGGTCATCGGTCGGGTGACGTACCCGCGGTGCGGGGGCGGGCGTCGGACGCGTGCCGTCGCCCGGTGTTGGGCGCGGGGTGCGGGGGCGGTGGTCGGCGCCGCGCGGCCGGCGTGGGGGGCGGGGCCGTGGGGCGGCGGTGGGTGCAACGGCCGGGGCCGGGATGCCGGTAGGGCGTCGCCGGGCGTCAGTAGGTCCGTGCGGGCAGGACCAGTTGGGCGACCGATGCCGGTGGGGGGTGCCGGCGGCTCTACTTGGTGGCGAGCCAACCGGGCTCACCAACCGAGAGGAACACGCCATGAAGAAGATCGAGCTCGCCCCGAAGACCGTTGCCGCCCGCACCATCAAGATCCACTACCAGCGCTGACGCGCTTGTGAAGGCCAGCCGGGGGCCGGTTCGCGCCGGCCCCCGGCCACTTCACCGGCGTGCTGCGCGTCCCGGAGGTCGCGGTGGAACTCGACGAGATCAAAAGGCGGTTGGGGAGCGGGGAGCCGTACCTGGCCAACGACCCGGCGCTCCGCCCGTACCGCAAGCGGTGCGAGACGCTGCTGGACCGCTTCAACGCCACGCTCCTGGGCGACCAGGAGGGCCGGACGGCGCTTCTGGGGCAACTGCTGGGGGCGGTCGGTCCCGGCGTCCGGGTGGTGCCCCGGTTCCTGTGCGAATTCGGGTTCTTCATCGAGCTCGGGGCGCGGTCCCGGATCAACTTCGACGCGATCCTGCTCGACTGCGCTCCGATCACCATCGGTGCGGACGTCCGCATGGGCCCGCGCTGCCAGCTCTACACCGCCAACCACTCGGACCGCGCCGCACTGCGGCACGGTGCCTGGGAGAGCGCGCGACCGATCCGGGTCGGGGACGGTGCCTGGCTCGGCGGCGGGGTGATCGTCCTGCCCGGGGTCACCATCGGCGCCGACACGGTCGTCGGGGCCGGCAGCGTCGTCACCAAGGACCTGCCGGCCGGGGTCGTCGCCGTGGGGAATCCCGCGCGCGTGGTGCGGTCGGTGGAGCAGGGCGGAGCGCGGGGGGAAGCGGGCGGGTCCGCGCTCCCCGACGCGTCCGGGGCGCGGCCATGAGGCCGGGGCCCGGCTCCGTTGGCCGCGCCGCGGTGGTGTTCGACCTGGACGGCACCCTCATCGATTCGGTGCGGGCGGACTTCCTGGCCTGCACGGCGCTCTTCGAGGAGTGCGGTGCCGCGTTCGTGCCGGACTTCTGGGCGGAGCGGGTGTGCGGGAACACCGGAGGGTATCCGGCGCTCTTCGCCGTCCTGCGGGAGCGGGCGGCGGTCGACCTCACCGATGCCGCGTTGCGCGAGCGGCTGGCCGCGCAGTGGGCGCGGTTCTTCACGCCCGAGCACGTCGGTCTGCTGCCCGGCGCGGGCGCGCTGCTCGACGAACTGCGGGCGTGCGGCGTCCCGTTGGGCCTCGCGTCGTCGTCGGACCGGGAGTGGGTGGACCGCTGGCTGGGGCACTTCGGACTGGCGGGGCACTTCGCGGCGACCGTCGCCGGGGACGAGGTGGCCCGCCGGAAGCCGGACCCGGCGGTCTACCGCGCGGCGACCGCCCGGCTGGGGGTACCGCCGTCTTGGTGCGTCGCCGTGGAGGACTCCCCCACCGGGACCGCGGCCGCCGCCGCGGCGGGCTGCACCGTCCTCGCGGTCCGCACCGCACTCCTGCGTCAGCTCCGCTACCCCCACGCCGACCATGTGGTGCCGGACCTCTTCGCCGTCCGGCGGCTGCTGATCGGCCCGGAGTCGGCCGCCGCCGCGCCACCGCGCGCGGGCCGGGTCCGGGAGCCGCACCAGAGCGCGCCGGAAGCATCCGCGCGCCCGAAACCCACGAAGGACGTACGGACATGAGCAAGGGTCGCGTCGCGATCGTCGATGGGGGCCCCGCCGGCCCCACCGGCAATCTGGTCTCCGAGTTCACCGCAGCCGGCTATGACTGCGTCTATGTGCAGAGCACCGAGGTGCGGCCGGCGCGGTTCGCGTCCGTGGTGCCGACCGGCTTCGTCGCCGAGATCGTGCACGACGGCGATCTGGAGCGGACCATCGCTCTGTTGGCCCCGCACGAGCCGGTCGCGGTCATTCCGGACAGCGAGTTCGGGGTGCCGTTCGCGGACCTGCTGAGCGAGCGGATGGGGCTGCTGACCAACGGGACGAAGTACAGCTCGGCCCGGCGGGACAAGTACGAGATGATCGAGACGATCAAGGCGGCCGGCCTGCGCGGCGCCCGCCAGCTACTGGTCACCGACGCCGAGGAACTCCGTTCCTGGCACCGGGGGTTGGGCGGCCGGATCGTGATCAAGCCGCTGTGCAGCGCGGGCAGCGACGGCGTCCACTACTGCGACACCCCCGAGCAGGCGGCGCGTGCCCACACCTCGCTGGTCGGCACCGAGAACGTCTTCTCCATGCCCAACGAGGCGGTGCTGGCGCAGGAGTACGTGGTCGGCACCGAGTACGCGATCAACACGGTGAGCCGGGACGGCAAGCACCATGTGTGCGACATCTGGACCTCCACCCACATCAACGCCAACGGGGTCCTCGACCTCTGCGACGGGCTGGTCCTGCTGCCGCACAAGGGCGCGCGGATCGACCGGGTCGTCGCCTACTGCGAGCAGGTCCTGGACGCCCTGGGCATCCAGCACGGCCCGGCCCACCTGGACGTCAAGATGACGCCGTCCGGGCCCTGTCTGATCGAGGTCGGGGCGCGGATGGGCGGCGGGTGGACGGACCACTACGCGCGGCTGGGCACCGGCGAGTCGCAGCTCAACTGGACGGTGGACGCCTACATCGACCCCGAGCGGTTCTTCGCCCGCCACCAAGAGCGGTACGAGGTCCGGCAGTTCGTCGCCGGCGCGCCGATGATCTCGCCGGTCGAGGGCACCCTGCGGGCCTACCGGGGGCTGGAGCGGCTGGAGGCGTTGGAGAGCTACCACGGTGTGCGGACGTTCGTGGAGCCCGGCAGTCCGATCCGGCGGACCGTCAACGACCTCAGCTACCCCCTGCTCGTCGAGCTGCGCCACGAGGTGCTGGACGTGGTGCTGCGCGACCTGGCCACCGTCCGCTATCTCGACGGGCCGGAGTTCTACGAGGTCGAGCAGGCGTAGGCGCCCGGCCGGGGCCGCCGAAGGGTCCGTCCGCGTCACCGCGGGCGGGGGAACGCAAGCGCTGGGAGGGGAATCCGATGACCGTCGCCGCAGCCGCCGGCACCGAGGAGTGGGTGCGCCGGGTCCTGGCCGCGCACTGGGACGGCCCGTGGGAGGGGTGTGCGCTGCGGCCGCTCACCGTGGACGGCCGGCGGCCGCTGACGCACACCGCCGGGCTGTGGGAGGTGTCGGGCCCGGCGGGCGAGCTGGTGCTCAAGGTGCAGCTCACCCCCGAGGCGGTCCGCGCCGAGCGCTTCGTTCCGCTCAAGCGCCGGGTCATCGAGCACTGCCGGCGGCGCGGGGTGCCGGCCCTGCCACTGGTGCCGACCGCGGACGGGCGGCCCGGCGTCCGGGTCGACGGGCTGCCCTGCGAGTTGAGCCCCCGGAGTGCCGGCGCCGTGGCCACCGGCGCCCCGGGGCAGGTCGCCGCCCTCGTCCGCACCGGGCTGGACCTGCGGGCGGCGCTGGACGCCCTGCCGCCGGGCGTGGCCGACGCGTTGGCCACCGTTCCGCTGCCGCGGCTGGTGGCGGAGGAGCACTGGCCGACCGCGCTGGCCCAGGCCGAGCGGCGGCTGTTGCCGGCGGCGGCGCGCGGCACCGGGCCCTGGTACCGCGCGGCGACCGGGGTGCTGCGCGAACTGGCCGCCACCGCACCCCTGTTGCGCGACGCCGGGGCGGGCCCCGCGGGCCGCCCGGCGGTCGTCCACGGTGATCTGCACCTGGCGCACTTCCTGTTGGGGCCCGGGCGGCCGGCGCGGGTCGTGGCGGTGCTGGACTTCGACAATCTGCACGTGGCCGACCGGCTGCTGGACCTGGCCTGGCTCGCCGACACCGCGGTGCACGCCTGCGGGGACGACCGCGACGGGGCCCGCCGGGCCGTCGCCGACCTCGTCGCCGAGGGGCGGCGGCGCGGGCTGCTCCAACGCGGCGACGAGGCACGGCTGATGCCGCTGCTGCTCGCCCACTCGCTGCCGGTGCTCGTCGACATCGCCAAGGACATCGTCGAGCGCGATCTGCTCGCCCCGCAGTGGCTCGACTACTTCGCGCTGCTCTCGCCGGCCCGCCGGGCCGCCGTCCACGAGCTGCTCGTCGAGGCCGGCGGCCCCTGACCCCGCGCCACTCGCCCACCCACCGCACCCGAACATCCCCCCGCCCGTGAGGAGTTGACCATGACCACCGTCGACCTGCCCCCCGCGTCCGTCTGGCCACCTGACCTGTCCGCCTACTGCTTCGAGGTGCCGCACTCCGACCGGTCCCTGCTCTTCGAGTCCGGCAAGGGCATCCGGCTGACGGACGCGGCCGGCCGCAGCTTCCTGGACGCCATGTCCGGGGTCTTCGTCACCTGCTTCGGCTACGACTGCGAGCCGATCATGCAGGCCGTGACCGATCAGCTGCGCACCCTGCCGTTCAACCCGCCGCTGCACGGCACCAATCGGGCCGCCCTGGAGCTGGCCCGGGGACTGGTCGAGCTCGCCCCGCCCGGCATCACCGCCGCCAAGCTGGTCAACGGCGGCTCCGAGAGCGTGGAGGCGGCGGTCCGACTGGCCCGGCTCTACCACCGCGCGCACGGCAACCCCGACCGGGTGAAGGTGTTGAGCTACTACCACGGCTACCACGGCGCCACCTTCGGCTCGCTCTCGCTGACCGGGCGGCCCGACGTGGCACGCTTCGGGCCGGGCCTGCCGGGGGTGGTGCACGTGTGGCCGCCGGACTGCCTGGAGACGTTCTGGGACGTGTCGCCGGAGCGGTCGGGGGCGCTGGCCGCCGCCATGATCGAGCGGACCATCGAGGCGGAGGGCCCGGAGTCGGTCGCGGCCCTGGTCATGGAGCCCGTGATCCACCTGCGCGGCATGGCGATCCCGCCGGCGGACTACCTCGCCCGGGTCCGGGAGGTCTGCGACCGGCATGGCGTGCTGCTGGTCTTCGACGAGATCGTCACCGGCTTCGGCCGCACCGGGCAGCCGTTCGCGGCCCAGACCTTCGGCGTCACCCCGGACATCCTGTGCGTGGGCAAGGGCATCTCGGGCGGATTCGCCCCGCTGGCCGCGGTGTTGATGGCCGACCGCCTCGCGGAGGTGCTGCGCGAGGCCGGCGGCCCGCCGTCGTTCGCGCCCTCGCACACCTACGCCGCCAACCCGATGTCCGCCGCGGCCGGGCTCGCCGCCGTCACCCTGTTCCGGCAGGACGGCTACCTCGACCGCATCCGGGCGCTCGCCGGCCATCTCGAACCGCGGCTGCGGGGCGTCGTCGGCGGGCGCGGCACGGTGCGCGCCCTCGGCCTGCTGTACGGGGTGAAGCTGGCCGGCGGGGACGGCGTCGGGGACCAAGTGGCCGCGGCCTGCCAGCGGCGCGGCCTCATCCTGCGCGGTCAGGACGACTGGGTGGTGC
Organism: Streptomyces sp. NPDC057743; assembly: GCF_042798755.1. Lineage (NCBI taxonomy): Bacteria > Bacillati > Actinomycetota > Actinomycetes > Kitasatosporales > Streptomycetaceae > Streptomyces > Streptomyces sp. NPDC057743. The sequence goes on along the minus strand of NZ_JBHVJX010000018.1, from coordinate 180,433 downwards.
TGGCGCCGGCCTTCGTCACCACCACCGGCGAGGCCGACCAGATCCTCGCACTCCTCGGCGAGGCGCTGGACGAGGTCTGCGGGGACGGACGGTGAACGCGCTGGTCGACCGGTTCGCCGGGCCGGCGCGGGAGGCACTGCCCCGCCTCACCGAGGCCGAACGCGCCGTGGTCGAGCGGGAGTTGGATGCGCTGGGGCACGCCGACCGGACCGGCCCGCTCTTCGACCGGCTGCGCGGTGTCGCCGCCGAGGTCCCCGAGCGGCTCTACGCGGACAGCGCCGAGGTGCTGCTGCGGATGCACGAGATCGCCGGCTCGGGGAACCTCCAGAGCAATCTGTCCTCGCTGCCACTGGTGCGGGCCTGCTTCGCCCTGGGCCTGGTCGACGGGTCCGGGCGGGGCGGACCGGCCGAACTCGTCGTCGGCCGCGGGCACATCGCCCCCGCCTTCTACGCCGAGCACTATGTGCGCGGCGCCCTGCCGTTCGCCCCGCTGACCACGCTCCACCAGGGCGGGCTCACCGGCGTCGTCCACCGCGACCTCGGGTTCCGCAACACCATGCGGTACAGCCTGGGCGTCGGGGTGGCCCAGGCGGTCAGCCTGGCCTGGGAGTTGACCCGGCGCGGCATGGACCGCAAGGTGGTCTGCCTGGCCGGGGACGGCGAGCTGCACGAGGGGGTCACCTTCGAGGCGCTGCGGTTCGCCCACGACATGGGCCTGACCAACCTCGTCCTGGTCGTCGACGCCAACGCCAAGGGCATCGAGCCGCTGGCCAAACCGGTGAACACCGACTACCTCGCGGCCTATCTGGGCCGGCTGTTGGAGGCCGACGGGCGGGACGAGTGGGCCGTGCAGACCGCCCTGGAGGCGCTGTTGGCCCTGCCCGGCCCGTCGGTGCTGGTGTGCCGGACCCGCAAGGGCGCCCACAGCTACAAGCCGGCCGGCGGCGCGCCCCGCTCCCCCGCCGGGCCGTCGTTCGCGTCGACGACCGGCCACCTGCTCGCCGGCCACCAGGCGCGCACCGGGCGGGAGATGGCCGTGTTCACCCCCGACCTGGCGGCGCGGTTCGGGCTGCCCGGGCAGGTGCCGTACACCAACACCGGCCTGGCCGAGACGCTGACGGTCGGCATGACGCTGTCGCTGCCGGAGGAGACCCTGAAGGTGGTCGCCACCGACGCGATGTACTACATGGACAGCCTGTCCATGCTCACCGAGGCGACCACCAGCGTGCGCAACCTGCTGGTCCTGGCCGGGCGCAGCTGGGGCGCCTGGGGCGGCGCCCACAACGCCACCAATCTGCTGGGCCAGTTGCTGCACACCAGGGTCTACGAGCCGGTCACCGCGGCGGAGTTCGGGGCCTGCCTGGACCGGCTGGGGCGGGACCCGGCCACCGCCCATGTCCTCAGCATGGTCGACGCCCCGTTCGAGGCGCCGGCGCGGGACTGCGCGGCGGACATCGACGGCGCGGTGTGGCTCACCCCGCCCGACGGGGGCGGCGCCGACGCCGCGGTGGTGACCTTCGGCTACGCCGGCGTCCTGGTGGCCGAGGCGAACCAGGAGCTGGGTCTGCCGCATCTGCACTGCGCGGCGTTCACCCCCCGGTTGGTCCCCGCCGACCTGGCCGTACTGCGGGGCTGCCGGCGGCTGTTGAGCGTGGAGTACAACGGCGCCCGCGGCGGCTTCGGGGAGGGGTTGCGGGCGCGGTACCTGCTGCCGGTGGAGGTGCACGGTGTGCGCCGCGACATCGCGCAGCAGGTGCACCGCCGCCAGCTGCCGCTGCACGGCATGGCCCCGGAGATGCTGCGGGAGCGCCTGGCGCTGCTGCTGGAGAGCCGGGAGGTGGAGCGTGCGCCTGCACATGCATGACTATCGGGCGCCGGACGCGCACGGCATCGTCGACGGCGCGGTGCTGATGCACCGGGAGGTCGCCCAACTGCTGGGCCGGCACGGCTCGTTGGTGCCGCACGACCTGACCGCAGAACCGGGCTGGCTGGCGCGGGTGCGCCCGGGCGAGACCGTCTACGCCGGGTCGGGTCCGTACGCGTTCCTGTACCACCACTGGCGGGAGCGGACCGGGGGCGACTTCCGGATCGTGCGGGAGGTGCACACCGCGCTGTGGTCCGGCTACTGGGCCCAAGAGGAGCTGTGCGCACCACTGTTGCGGCCCGGGGACCTGGCGCTGTTCCCCACCGCGTACACCCGCCGGCTGTTCCTGCGGAACTTCCCCGGCACCGCGGCGACCGGCGCGGCGGTGGCCTATCCGATGCTGGACCGGATGCCGCGGTGTCGGCCCCGGCCCGTGCCGCCGGCCGGCCGGCCGCTGCGGATCGGTTATCTCGGCGCGCTGTCGCTGGCCAAGAACTTCGACCAGGTGCTGTCGGTCTTCGCCCGCTGCCATCAAGGGTCCGGCGGGCGGGCGGAGTTGCTGTGCGCGGGCAAGCCCAACGATCCGCGGTGGGAGGCCGGCGCGGTGGCCGCGTCCCTCGGGCGGGCCGGGGTGCCCGGCGACGCGGTGCGGGTCGCCGGCATCTGGTCGCAGGAGCGCCTCGGGGAGTTCTTCGACGCCGTCGACGTGCTGCTGTTCCCCAGCACCGCGTCGCGGGAGACGCTGGGCCGGGTCGTCATCGAGGCGCTCGCCCACGGGGTGCCGGTGCTGGCCGCCGACGTCGGCCCGGCCGTGGAACTGCTGCCGGCCGGCAACCTGGTGCCCACGACGCTCGATGCGACCGGCGCCTTCGACATGGGCCGGGTCGGCCCGCTCGGCCGGGTCGACGAGGACGCCCTGGTGCGGAAGTTGCTCGACCGCGACTTCGCGCCCGCCGCCGTGCGCCATGCCGAGCCGTTCACCGACGGGGCGTTCTGGCGGGCGGTCGCCGGTTGTCCGGACCCGGTGGACCTCCCGCACGACCACACCCTGCCGGACGCGGTCCGGGTCGCGCCGCGCACCGGCGTCGATCCCGCGGAGCGGGCCGCCGAGGCCACCCGGCTCTTCCGGGACTTCTTCGAACGCCGGGACGCCCCGCTGACGACCGCGCTCGACGCCCTGGCGGCCGACACCGGACGCGGGGACGCGACGCTGCGCGCCCTGGTCACCGCCCCGGACCGCAACCTCGCCGACTACCGGGCCTTCCCACGGCTGTTGGACGCGCTGGTCCTGCCGCCGCTCACCTACACCCTCGCGCCCACGGGCGCCACGACGACGGGAGAGACAGCATGACGAGTGACGGGGACGAGTTCACCGACCGCGTGGTCCTGGTGATCGGCGGCGGCCGGGGGATCGGCGCCACCGTGGCCGAGGGCTTCGCCCGGCGCGGCGCGCGCGTCGTGATCGCCGACACCGACCACCTGCCCTCGACGTTCAACCACTACCGCTCCACCGCCGTCACCGGCTTCGCCGAGGCCGGCGCGCTGGCCGAACGGCTCGCCGCCGAGGGCCTGTCGGTGACCGCGGCCGCGGCGGACGCCACCGACGAGGCGGCGATCGCCCGCCTCTACGACGGGATCGCCGCGGGCCCGGGGCGGCTGGACACCGTCGTCAACGCCTTCGGCGTCACCCACGTCAGCCCGGTCGAGCAGATGGAGCTGGCGGAGTTCCGGCACGTGGTCTCCGGCAACTTGGACGGGGTCTTCCTGTCGTCGCGGGCGGCGCTGCCGCTGCTGCGCGCCGGCGGGGGCGGCTCGATCGTCAACTTCTCGTCGGTGTCGGGCCGCGCCGGCTTCCCGAAGGTCGCCCACTACTGCGCGGCGAAGTTCGGCGTCATCGGGTTCACCGCGGCGCTCGCGCTGGAGGTGGCGAAGGAGAACATCCGGGTCAACGCGGTCTGTCCGGGCATCGTGCGCTCCAACATGTGGCGCTATCTGCTCTCGGAATTCGTCCGGCCCGGGGAGAGTGAGGAGGAGTGCTGGGAGCGGATGCGCGGCATGATCCCGCAGCGCCAGTTCCAGACCGCCGAGGACATCGCCGGCCTGGTGCGGTACCTGGCGTCGGCGCCGCGGGTCACCGGCCAGGCGATCGGCGTGGACGGCGGGATGACGGCGTGAGCTCCACCGGCCGCGCCGACCGCCCGACCGAGCTGCCCGGCGCCCGCGTCCTCGGCTTCGACGACCCGGCCTGGAGCTTCGAGGGGCCCGGCACCGCCACCCTGCCGCACCCCGGGGAGCTGCGGTTGCGCGCCCCGCGCGGCGCCGACCTGTTCTCGATGCCCGGCCACTACGAGCGCGCCGGCATCGGGAGTTGGCACCGCACCGTGCCGGGCGACCACACGCTGTGGGCCTCGGTGGCCGTCGAGGGGCGAGCCTTCGGGGACGCCGGCGGCCTCGTGGTGCACGACGGCGCGGACTGGTTCAAGGTCTGTGTGGAGCGCGGCCGCACGGGCGGCTGGGGCATCGTCACCGTCGTCTCCCGCCCGGTGTCCGACGAGGCCGCCGGCCCCGCGCTGGCCACCGCCCGCGCCGAACTGCTGATCACCCGGGAGGGACGGCGGCACGCCGTCCTCCACCGCGAACACCCCGACCAGGACTGGCGGTTCGTCCGCACCTTCGCCGGCTCCGGCGCAGCACAGGTCCGGGTCGGTCTGTTCGCGCAGGCCCCGTTCTCCGACGCCTGCACCGCCTCCTTCGCGCCGCCCGGCTTCGCCCCCGCGGCGCTGTCCGACCGCCGCTGAGCGGCCCGGCGCCCCGCGCCGCCGACCCCTCCCCCGAGTCAAACCCGAGCCAAACCCGAGCCAAAGGAGCCCTTCCCGTGCTCTCGCCCCGGCCCGTCACCGACCTGATGTGGGCCCATTGGAAGACCAGGACGCTGCTCGCCGCCGTGGAGCTGGGCGTCTTCACCGCGCTCGCCGCGGGCCCGCTGCCCGCCGAGGAGCTGCGCGAACGCCTCGACCTGCACCCGCGTCCGGCGGCGGACTTCCTCGACGCCCTGGTGGCGCTCGGCCTGTTGGAGCGCACCCGCGGGGTCTACGCCGGCACGCCCGAGGCGCTGGAGTTCCTCGACGCCGGCAAGCCGGCCAGCTACCTCGGCGACAGCTTCCTCTCCCGCGGCACCGGGCTGGGCGACGACCTGGTCTCCGTCCTGCGCACGGGCAAGGCCCCGGACGCCGGGCAAGACGGTCGGGACTTCTACGCCGACCGGTACGCCACGCCGGCCTCCACCGGCGCCTTCCAACGGGACATGACCGCGCTGAGCATGGGCTCGGCCCGGGCCATCGCCGAGCGGTTCCCCTGGGAGCGGTACCGCACGCTCGTCGACGTGGGCTGCGCTCAGGGCGCGCTGCCCGGCTGGGTGCTGCGCCGCCATCCGCACCTGACCGCGGTCGGCTTCGACCTGCCGCCCGCCGGGCCCGGCTTCGAGGCGTATCTGACGCGGTTGGGCGTGGCCGACCGGGCCGCCTTCCACCCGGGCGACTTCTTCCGCGACGAGCTGCCGCCGGCCGATGTGGTGGTGCTCGGGCACGTGCTGCACAACTGGAGCGAGCCGGAGAAGCTGCAACTGCTGCGCAAGGCGTACGCGGCGCTGCCGCCCGGCGGGGCGGTGGTGGTCTACGAGACGCTGATCGACGACGAACGCCGCCGCAACGCCGTCGGGTTGATCCTCAGCCTGATCATGCACGCCGAGGTGCCGGGCGGCTTCGACTACACCGGCGCTCAGGGCCGCGAGTGGCTGCACCTGGTTGGCTTCCGGGAGACCCGCGTGGAGCACCTGGACGGCCCCGAGTCGATGCTGGTCGGCTTCAAGTGAGCGCCGCTCGCCCCGCGTTGCCGGACGTTGCGCACGAGGCCGACGCGCCGGATGCGACCAACCCGCTCGACGCGACCGACCTGGTGATGTTCTGGAACCTCTACGAGACCGGCATCGAGCGCCTCGCCGGCCGCGACGAGCGCTGGCGGGCGCAGTGCGCGATGGTGACCGCCCAGCGACCCCGGGTCCTGCTGACCACCGAGGGCTGGGGCTGGCACCGCGACGGGCGGGCCCTCTTCGAGGACGCCAAGGCGGCGTTCGGCATGGACGGGGAGTTGTTCACCGCGAAGACCGGCGCGCACCTCGCGGTGTTCTGGGCGCCCGACGTCGAGCGGTTGGCCGTGCAGCGGATCGCGCCGGAGCTGGCCCACTGGCACGGCCACGGCCTGGTCACCCTCCAACTGCCGGAGTGGCGCATGCCGTTGCGGTTCCTCGTCGCCCACCTCGATCCGTTCAGCCCCACCGGCCGCCGGGTGGAGGCGGACCACCTGCGGCACCATGCGGATCCCGCACTGCCGCCGCTGGTGGTCGGGCTGGACGCCAACTGCGTCCCGCCCGGCGACCCGGAGCCCGACTGGACCCGCTCGGCACCGCACCGCCGGGACGACTATCTGCTCCCCGACGGCAAGCGCGCCGACCGCACACCGCTGCGCCGGCTCCTGGGTACCACCGAGGCCCCGCTGCTGGTCGACGCCGGCGCGCATTTGGGCGACCGCGCGCCGACGTACGGGGAGTTCCTGCCGGGCGAGGCGGAGCGCCGGATCGACCTGTTCCTGCTGTCCGCCGCCCTCGCCCCGCAGTTGGCCGGCTACCGCGCCCTGGACCCGCGGCCGGCACCGGGCGACGGGCGGCCGCTCGCCTCCGACCACCGGCCCGTCACGATCCGACTGCGCCGCCGATGAGCCCCGAACGAGGCCCGGCGGGCGGCCGGGAGACGGCACCGGCCCACGGGCCCGACGAGGAGTGGTGGCGCACCGCGGTCGTCTACCAGGTCTATCCGCGCAGCTTCGCCGACGGCGACGGGGACGGCGTGGGCGACCTCGCCGGGCTGTGCCGGCGCCTGGATCACCTGGTACGACTCGGCGTCGACGCGCTGTGGATCACCCCGTGGTACCCCTCCCCCATGGCCGACGGCGGCTACGACGTGGTCGATCCGCGCGGCGTGGACCCGGTGTTCGGCACCCTGCGGGAGGCCGAGGAACTGATCGCCGAGGCGCGCCGCCGCGGGCTGCGCACGATCCTGGACGTGGTGCCCAACCACGTCTCCCGGGACCACCCGTGGTTCCGGGCCGCGCTCGCCGCCGGACCGGGCGGCCCGGAGCGCGCCCTGTTCCACTTCCGTCCCGGCCGCGGCCAAGGCGGCGAACTGCCGCCGAACAACTGGGGTTCCGAGTTCGGCGGCCCGGCCTGGACCCGGGTCGTCGAGCCCGACGGCACGCCCGGCGAGTGGTACCTGCACCTCTTCGCCCCCGAACAGCCGGACCTCAACTGGGCCGACGCCCGGGTGCGCGCCGAGTACGCCTCGGTGCTGCGCTTCTGGTTCGACCGCGGCGTGGCGGGCCTGCGGATCGACTCCGCCACCCTCCTCACCAAGGACCCCCGGCTGCCCGACCGGACCGCCGACGGGCCGCACCCGTACGCCGACCGGGAGGACCTGCACCCCCTCTACCGCTCCTGGCGGCGGATCGCCGACTCCTACCCCGAACGCCGCCTCCTGGTGGGCGAGATGTGGCTGCGCGACCCCGCCCGGCTCGCCCGCTACCTGCGCCCCGACGAGCTGCACACCGCCTTCAACTTCGGATTCCTCCAGAGCCCTTGGGACGCCGACCGGCTCCGCGCCTGCATCGACGCGACGCTGGCCGGCCACGCGGCGGTGGGCGCGCCGCCGACCTGGGTGCTGGCCAACCACGACGTGACCCGCACCGCCACCCGGTACGGCCGCGCCGACACCTCCTTCGACTTCGCCCGCAAGGCACCCAACGACCCCGGTGACCGGGCCCTGGGCACCCGCCGGGCGCGGGCCGCCTGCCTGCTCACCCTGGCCCTGCCCGGCTCGGTCTACCTCTACCAGGGCGAGGAGCTCGGGCTCCCCGAGGTGACGGACCTGCCGTCGGAGCACCGGCGCGACCCGATGCACCTGCGCTCGGGCGGCACCGACCCCGGCCGCGACGGCTGCCGCATCCCGATGCCCTGGTCGGGGGCGGCCCCGCCGTACGGCTTCGGCCCCGACGGCAGCCGCCCGTGGCTGCCCCAGCCGGACACCTGGGCGCCGCTGACGGTCGCGGCCCAACGGGCGGACCCCGCCTCGATGTTGTCCCTCTACCGCGCCGCCCTGCGCCTGCGCCGCACCGCGCTCACCACGGCAGGGGACACGCCGAGCCGCCTTTCCTGGCTGCCGGCCCCCGACGGCGTGCTCGCCTTCCGCTGGGCCGACTCCCTGAGCTGTTGGGTGAACCTGACCGCCCGCCGGCTGCCGCTGCCGGCCGGGCGCCGCGTCCTCCTGGCCAGCGGCCCGCTCCCCGACGGCTACCTACCACCGGACACGGCGGCCTGGCTCCGCGAGGAGGAGCCGACCACGGGCTGAACCACCCGGCGGGGAACCGGAGTTCGCCCGCCCTCACGCGCCCCCGACGCCGATACCCACACCAACTCCCACCCCGACCTCGACGCGCCGGGCGGCGTGCAGGGCCAGGATCATCAGCTGCGCCCGGTTGGTGACCCCCGCCTTCTCCCGGATCCGGCGCAGATAGGTGTCCACGGTGTGCGGGCTGAGGTGCATCCGGCGCGCGATGGCGGAGTAGGTGTGGCCCTCGGCGAGATGGCCGAGCACCTCACGTTCGCGGGCGCTCAGGCGCCCCAGCGCGTCGGTGGCGGGCTTGCTCACGTCAGGCCCCCGCCCGGCCCCAGCCGCTGTCCCCCGGGGCCGGCGCCCGCCCCTGTGCGCCGACGGCGACGAACCGGCCCCAGCCGCTGTCCGCGACGACCACCCGCGCGGTCGAGGCCGCCGCCGGTGCCGAGCCCCCGGGGGCGTGCGCCGCCCCGGCGGCGACGGCGCCGAGGAGACCGACGGAGGCGAGAGCCAGGGCAAGGGCGGCCGAAGTACGGGGCGTTGTGGGGGACTTCATGGCGGTTCGCTCCTCCTGCTGTGGATGGCACCGGACCCGGAATGTGCGACGTTGTCCGCTCCTTCCGGTGTCCCAAGACTGCCCCCCGGGTGCCGGCCGGGCCATGCACCACGGCGCTCACCAAACTGCCATGCAGCAAGGCGAACAGCGCACGAATCGCCTTTGTCCGGGCAAACCAGGGCGTACAGCCTCACCGTTGACCGTCCCGGCACCGCGCCGACACCGCGGCGGCCCTCCTCCCGACCACCACGAGCGCCACCGTGACCAGCACGGCGACGGCCACGGTGGCGAGCGCGGGTCCGACGAGGGTGAGCACGCGCCGCACCACCGGACCGGCCGCGTAGCCGGTGCCGGCCTCGGCGGTGGCCCACAGCGGGGCGGCCAGGGCGCTGTAGGGGGCGAGTTCGCGGTAGGGCAGCCGGGTGGCGCCGGCGAGGTGCGGCAGCAGCGTGCGGAGCACGGGCACAAAGCGGGCCAGCAGCATCGCCCGGCCGCCGCCGCGGCGCATCAGCGCCTCGGCGCGCTGCCAGGCCGCGGCCGGCACCCGACGGCCCGCGCGTCCGACGCGCAGCCGGTCGGCGAGCAGGTGCCCGGTGCGGTGCGCGAGGAAGTCGCCGGCCAGTACGGCGCCGGCGGCGACCACGATGACGAGGGGGAGGTCTAGGCCCTGTCGTCAAACTCCCGTCTGCCGTCCGGCGCCCGGCACGCACTCTCGCCGCACCGGGCGACGACCCCAGTACGTCCAGTACAGAGGCCGCCGCCCGGCACGCCGAGAGCACGCACCGACCACCGCCCGGCCCGCCCTTCGGGCGGACGACGGGAGTTTGACGACAGGACCTAGCCGGCCGGCGCGAGCCAGCGCGCCGGCCGTCAGCAGCAGGCTGAGGGTCGGCACGAACGCGCCCACCAGCAGCACCGATTCGGCCAACACCGCCGCGGCCAGCACGGCGTACGCGACGGCGGCGGGCGGCTGGCCGAGGGCGTCGGGCAGGACGGCCACCGACCGGCTCCGACCGCGACGGCCACCGGGGCCAGGTGGCCGGGACGGGGGCCGTGGAGCCGCCAGACCCGGGCCGGCGGCAGATTGGCCCACACGGTCCGGCCGGACGCGGCGCAGCGGTCCCGGTAGGCGGCCAGCACCGCGTCGACCGCCCGTTGCCGGCGCGCCGCGGCCGGCGCGGCCAACAGGGCGCGGACCGGGCGGGCGCCCCGGTAGGCGAAGTAGGTCAGCACGCCGTCGGGGCGCAGGAGTTCGAGGTAGCGGTCCATGATGGCGCGCACCTCCTGGGGCGTGAAGTTGGCCAGCGGCAGGCCGGAGACGATGACGTCGTAGCGCCGGTCGGTGGCCCACCGCTCGACGCGGGCGTGGTGGACGCCGACGTCCACGCCGATGCCGGCGGGCCCGGCCGGCGGGACGCCCGGCGCGTGGGCGGCGACCAGGTGCCGGAGCCGGGTGGTGAAGCGGGGGTTGGCGTCGAGGACGTCCAGGCGGCTGCCCGGGGGCAGTTGGGCGAGCAGGGCCCGGGTGACGGCTCCGGTGCCGGCCCCGGCCTCCAGCACGGTCAGCGGGCGCGGCGCCCGGGCCCGCACCGGGTCGGTCAGCGCCTCGGCCAGGGCCGGGCCGCTGGGGGCGACGGCGCCCGTGGTGCGCATGTCGCGGGCCGCCTCGCGGAGGAACGCCCAGCGCTCGGCGGGGCGTTGACGCGGGACGGGGTCGTGACGAGGGGTCAAGGAGTTCATGGCGGCGACGCTAGGAGCGTTCCCGGCCCGACGGACCCGCCGTTGGGCGACGGCGACACCGACGAAAGGAGGGGGGCCAGATGGCCGATCGTCGCAAGTGGTGGGCCTCGCGGGCCACTTAGGATGCCGGGAATGACGGGACTGAGCTGGCGGGAGAGCCCCCGGTGGGCGGCGTACGGGCGGCGCGCTCTGGTGGTGGTGCTGACCCTGGTCACCGTGCAGAACGGCGCCTCGGCCGCCGACGGCCGGTATCTGGCGCTGTGTCCGGCCGCGGGGGTGCTGTGCGGACTCGCCCTGCTGGTGCGGCGGTTGCCGTGGCCGATCGCCCCGCTGCTGACCACCGCGGCGACGGCCTGGTGGGGCTGGCCGACGATGCCGCTGCTGCTCGTGGCGCTGTTCGACCTGGCGGCGCGGCGCCGCGGCTGGCTCGCGGTGGGCTCCTCCGTCACCGTGCTGGGCGCCAATCTGCTCACCGTCCCGGCCTTCTCGCTGTGGACCCCGCAGCAGTACGGCTCCAGTCTGTTCCTGTTGCCGGCCGTGCTGGGCGGGCTGTGGATGGGCAACCGGCGCCGCCTGGTGCGGGCGCTCACCGCGCAGGTCGAACACCTGTGGATCGAGCGGGAGTTGCGCGAGGAGGCGGCCCGGGCCGCCGAACGGTCCCGGATCGCCGCCGAGATGCACGACGTGCTGGCCCACCGCCTGAGCCTGATCGCCCTGCACACCGGCGTGCTGGCCACCCGGGCGGACGCGCTGCCCGACCGCGTCGGCCAGCGCCTGGTCCTGCTGCGGACCGCATCCACCGAGGCGCTGGCCGACCTGCGGGACGTCCTCGGCGCGCTGCGCGACCCCGACACCGCGGCCGCCGACGCCCCGGCACCCGTGCTGCGCGCGGTGGACGACCTTCTCGCCCAGGCCCGCGCCGCCGGGCAGGAGGTCGCGGTGCACCTCGACGGCCGGCCCCAACAGGCGCCCGCCGCCCACCGCCTGGCCGTCCACCGCCTGGTCCAGGAGGCACTGACCAACGCCCGCAAGCACGCCGCCGGCGCCCCGGTGACCCTCCGCATCGACTACCGCCCGCCCGCCACCACCGTCGAGGTCGACAACGCCCCCGGCACCCGCACCGCGGACGCCGTCGCCTCCGGCTTCGGCCTGGTCGGCCTCCGCGAGCGGGTCACCGCCCTCGGCGGCGAGCTGCGCGCCGGCCCCGGGGCGTCCGGCTCCTGGCGACTGACCGCCCGCCTCCCCCACCCACCCGGCAACGAGCAGAACGGCGCCCGCACATGATCCGCTCCCTGATCGTCGACGACGACGCCCTGGTCCGGCTGGGCCTGGCCGACCTGCTCGACGGCGACCCCGGCATCGAGCTCGTCGCCCAGGCGTCCGACGGCCTGGAGGCCGTCGAGCTGGCCACCGCCCACCGCATCGACGTCGCCCTGGTCGACGTCCGCATGCCGCGGATGGACGGCATCACCGCCACCGCCCGGCTGCGCGCCCTGCCACACCCCCCGAAGGTGATCACCCTGACCACCTTCGACCTCGACACCTATGTCTACGACGCGCTCGCCGCCGGCGCCGACGGCTTCCTGCTCAAGGACGCCGAACCGGCCGAGATCCTGCGCGCCGTCCACCTCGTCGCCGCCGGCTCGGCCATGCTGCACCCCGCCGCGGCCCGCCGGGTGATCGACCGCTACCACGCCGCCGGCCGCCCGCAGACGGCCGCCGCCCGGTCCCGCCTGGGCCGGCTCACCCCGCGCGAACGCGAGGTGCTGACCCTGCTCGCCGGCGGCGCGACCAACGCCGACGTCGCGGCCCGCCTCGGCATGCGGGAGAGCACCGTCAAGGCCCACGTCAGCCGCATCCTCACCGCGCTGGAGGTGACCAACCGCGTCCAGGCCGCGCTGCTGGCCCGCGACGCCGGTCTCACCCCCTAGGACTTGTCCGATGGGTCAGGGTCGGACAGGCCCTCACCCCGGCCCGGCTGCCGCCGGGCCGCTCCGGAGGCACCCTGGAGGTATGGTCCGCGCCAATGACGAGGTCGAGGCGCTGCTCCAGGAGTACGCCGACCTCCTCGCGATCACCGGCGGCGACGCCTTCAAGGCCCGGGCGTACGAGAAGGCCGCCCGGGCCATCGGGGGGCACCCCGCCGACGTCTCGAAGCTGGACGCCAAGGGGCTGCGGGAGATCCCGCACGTCGGCGCCTCGATCGCGGAGAAAGTGGTGGAGTTCCTGCGCTCGGGCCGGGTGTCGGTGATCGAGGAGACCCGCGCGGCGATCCCGGCCGGCGTACGGGAGTTGATCACCATCCCGACGCTCGGCCCGAAGAAGGCCCTGGTCCTCTACGAGGAGCTGGGGATCACCTCCGTCGACCAACTGCTGGACGCCGTCCACGAGGAGCGGCTGCGGGAGCTGAAGGGGTTCGGCGAGAAGACCGAGGAGAACATCCTGCACGGCATCGCGCTGCTCCAGAAGGCGGGCGGCGGCCGCATCCTGCTCAACGCCGCGATGGACGTCGCCGAGCAGATCACCGGCGAACTGTCCCGGATCGCCGGCTGCGAGCGCTGCGCCTACGCCGGGTCGCTGCGCCGGATGCGGGAGACCATCGGGGACATCGACATCCTCGTCGCCGCCGAGCGGTCCGCGCCGTTCATGACGGCGCTGGCACAACTCCCGTCCACCGCCGAGGTCATCGCGCACGGCGAGAAGAAGACCTCGGTCCGCACCACCAAGGGCCTCCAGGTGGACCTGCGGGTGCTGCCACCGGCCTCCTGGGGCGCGGGCCTCCAGTACTTCACCGGGTCCAAGGCGCACAACATCCGGACCCGCGCGATCGCGGTGCGCAACGGCCTCAAGCTGTCCGAATACGGGCTGTTCGACAGCGAGACCGGCGAGTTGGTCACCTCGGAGACGGAGGAAGACATCTACGCCCGGCTCGGACTGCCGTGGATCGCACCGCCGTTGCGCGAGGACCGCGGCGAGGTCGCCGCCGGCCTCCGCGACGAACTGCCCGACCTGGTCACCGAGAAGGACATCCGGGGCGATCTGCACACCCACACCGACCTCACCGACGGTCTGTCCTCCCTGGAAGACATGGTCGCCGCGGCCGCCGACCGCGGCTACGCGTACTACGCGGTCACCGACCACGCGCCGAACCTCTACATGCAGCGGATGACCGACGAGAAGATGCTGGCCCAACGGGACGCGGTGCGGGCCCTGGACCGCAAGCACCGCGGCATGCGGCTGCTGCACGGCACCGAACTCAACATCGGCCCGGACGGCGAAGTCGACTGGCCCGACGCGTTCCTGGCGGAATTCGACCTCTGCGTGGCCTCGGTGCATTCGCACTTCAACCAGAGCCGTCGGGCCCTCACCCGCCGCCTGATCCGCGCCTGCGAGAATCCGTACGTCGCGATCATCGGCCATCCCACCACCCGGCTGATCGGCAAGCGCCCGGGAATCGACGCGGACTTCGACGCGGTATTCGAAGCCTGCGCCCGCACCGGCACCGCCCTGGAAATCAACGCGCACCCCGAGCGGTTGGACCTGTGCGACGAGGACATCCTGCGCGCCAAGCGGCACGGCGTGAAATTCGCGGTGAACTCCGACGCGCACGCCACCACCCATCTGCCCTATCTGCGCTACGGAATCGGCACAGCGCAGCGCGGCTGGCTCACCAAGGAAGACATCATCAATGCCTGGCCGCTGACGACATTGCGCCGCTTCCTGCGCGCCGGCCGCCGCCCGTAACGGCCGCCCCCGGCACCGCCGTCGGGCAGGACCTTAGGCGGGCTCGGGCGCCGGTGTCGCACCGCGATCCCGGCGGTGCACCCGGTCCAGCAGCGCGGCCGGGTCCGGCTCGGCCTGGAGGCCGCGCAGCAGCAACAGCCACAGGTCGTCGAGGTGCTCCTCGATATTGCGTCGCCCCTCCAGCGCGTCGGAGACGGTGTGCAGCCCGAAGAAGGCGCAGACCACACCGTGCGCGGTGACCAACGGCTGCACCCCGGCGGCCAGTTCGCCGTTGCGGACGGCCTCTTCGAGGAGCTGGGCCACCGCCTCGATCCAGCCGAGGAACGGCGTCGGAAGCTGGGTCTCGATGGCCTTGCGCTCCGCCCACAGTCGGGCCCCGGCCCGGACCACGACGTCGTCCCGGAACGCCCGCGCCACCTCGAAACTCAGCCCGACGAGTTTCTCCAACGCCGGTACGCCGGGCTGTCGGTAACGGCTGATCAGTTGTGGCCAGGTGGCGAAGTGCTCCTCGACGATGGCCAGCGCGAGCTTCTCCTTACTGGCGAAATGGAAATAGATCGCGCCGCTGGTGCGGCCGGAATGCGCGCTGATATCGCTGATGCTCGTACCGGCATAACCCCGCTCGTCGAACAGCGTTGCAGCCGCTTCCAGAAGGAACCTGCGCGTCGTCTTCGCCCGGATCTGCACACACACCTCAGAGGTCGTTCCCGTGCCATCTGCTGGCAATGTACCGCGCCCCGTCTCCCTCAATTCACGGGTGCGGGTGTTCGATTTTCGATATTCCCTGGTCATATGAATACGTCACCTTCCGGCCCGACCGAAAAGAGCCGCCCGCTCAGTTGGTCCCGGACCGTCGAGCGGGAGTTGGTGCACCGGACCTCGGTAGCCGAGGTCCTCCTCACGGACGTCCGCCCGGCGCCGGTCACGGACACCTTCGACGCGGCGGCGTGCTGGCCACGGGCCCACACGACGTTCCCGCGCACCGGGCCGCAACGGCACAGCCCGCTGGTCCTGGTGGAGACCCTGCGCCAGCTCGGCCTGTACGTCCCACTGCGGTTCTACGGGGCCCCCGCGGCATGCCACGCGATCATCACCGACCTGCACTTCCGGCTGACCCCGGAGGCCGAACCGAAGGCCGCCCCCGGCGCGACCGAGATCACCTGCCGCGCCCGCGTCAGCGGCGTCCGACGGGCACCGGACGGGACCCTCACCGGCCTGCGGCTGGACGTCGACTTCGCCGCCGGAGGGGCGGTTTTCGGCCGGGGCGGCGGCGGGGTCCGGTTCGTGCCCGGGGCGGGCTACGCCGCCCTGCGCGCCCGGAGCGCGGACGGCGCACCGCCGCCCGCGCCCCCACCCCCGGCACACCACCCGGGCGTCGCCGCGCTGGCCGTGAACCACCCCCAGGACGCGGTCGTCGCCCTGGACGGCCTGGACGGCGACGGGCTGTTGGTGGCGCCGGCCGACCCGCTGCACCCGTTCCTCTTCGACCACCCCACCGACCACGTGCCCGGGATGGTGCTCCTGGAGGCCGCGCGGCAGGCGGTCGCGTACCGCACCCAAGGCGCGCTGGCGCGCCCGCGCGGTGGGCGGCTCCGGGCGGTGCGGTTCACCGAACTCGCGCCGCTCGCACGCGTGCTGTGCACCCGACACCACTCGACGTGCGTGTTCCGCATCGTCCAGGGCGGCACACCAACGGCCTACGGCACCCTCAGTTACACATAGGGCATAAAATATGGACTTTTGTCGATGTATTGACCCTGCCGCGTTGCCGTCCGTAGCGTAACGATCGTTATTTTCCGACGCGGAGCGCGCGTTGATCTCCCGTGCGCGGGAGCCGCCCCCCGTCGGGAACCTTCAAGCCCGCTGCCGCGGCCGTGCACCGATGCCGTCATGCCTCGAAAGGCCACCCGGTCACGTCGCCGCCCTCCGGGCCCAGCGGAACGGAACCTCGAATGACAGCACACCGCATCCTTTCCTGGACCCCCGCCGCCGTCGTCTTCGACTGTGACGGCACGTTGATGGACACCGAACGCCACTGGGTGGACGCCCGTGACGCGGTGCTGCGTGAATACGGCTACGCCCCCGCCCCGGGGTTCGCGGAACGGGCCCGGGGCCTGCACTACACCGAGTGCGGCCGGCTGATGGCCGAGTCGGTCGGCCGGCCGGAACTGACCGAGGAGTTGACGGCCTCGCTGCTCGATCGCTTCCGTCAACTCGTCGCGGCCAACCCGACGACCATGCCCGGCGCCCCCGAACTGGTGCGCTCGGCCGCCCGGTTCGCCCCGCTGGCGGTGGCGAGCAACTGCCCGCTGGAAGTCGTCGAGTCCTGCCTGGACTTCGCCGGGCTACGCCGGTTCTTCGGCCATATCGTGGTGCCCAACTCCACCACCAGACCCAAGCCCCACCCGGACGTCTATCTGACCGCGGCCCGGCTCTGCGGGGTCGAGCCGGCCAGCGCACTGGCCGTCGAGGACTCGCACTGCGGCATCCAGGCGGCCGCGGCCGCCGGGCTCCGGGTGATCGGCGTCGGCCCCCGTCCGTCCGGACCGGAGACCACACTGGCCGACTGGTGGGTCCGCTCGCTCCAGGAACCGGCCGTGCAGGGCTGGGCGGGCGCCCGCATCCCCGCCCAGGACGACGGCCCCGACGGCGTCCGGCGCAGCACCCAGAACGGCACGCCGTAACCGGCGCCCGCTCCCGCGCCGGACGCCCCGACTCCCCGCTCGTACGGTGCACCGGGCACCCGCCGCCCACTGACCCGTCGCCATTTCCCGCCCCACCACGGCAAGTTGGCGTCGGTCGGCGAGCACCAACGGCCGCTCCGGGCGCGCGGCGCTCCTCGGCCGGTGGGCCTCGGCCGTCGGCCCCGCACCGCCGTCACCCCGGCCGGGGTGACGGCCGGACCCGGCCGTACCCGGGCGAGTTAGGGTGGGGGCATGCTTTGACGCAGGCCCGCGGCCCGGGCACCCCCGCCACCTCCTTCGTTACCGCACCCGCAAGGTTTTGGACCCACGAAGGAGAGTCCCCGATGACCACGTCGACCCCGATCGACGTCCCTCAGGCGTTCACCGCGTCCTACGGTGCGCACGGCGCCGCGGAGCGCGCCTGGCTGACCACGCTGCCGGCGCTGGGCGCCGAGTTCCTCGACCGCTGGGCGCTGCGGCCGGACGGTCCCGCCCGGTACGGCATGGCCTCGCTCGTCCTGCCGGTGCGGCGCCCGGACGGGACGCCGGCCGCGCTCAAGCTCCAGCAGCCGCGCGAGGAGAACGCCGGCGCCGCCGCGAGCCTGCTGGCCTGGCGCGGCAACGGCATGGTGCGCCTGCTCGACCACGACGAGGCCAGCGCCACCCAGTTGTTGGAGCGGCTGGACGCCGGCCGACCGCTGTCGGCGGTGCCCGACGACACCGAGGCGCTGGGCATCCTGGCCGAGCTGATGGCCCGGCTGGTGGCGGTGCCCGCCCCGGCGGCCCTGCGGCGGCTCGCGGACGTCGCCGCCGCCATGGTGGAGCAGACCCCGCAGGCCGTCCCGGCACTCGACGACCCGGCCGAGCGGCGCCTGGTGCGGCACTGCGCGGCCACCGTCGCCGAGCTCCTCGACGAGGCCGGCGACCGCCTGCTGCACTGGGACCTGCACTACGACAACGTGCTGGCCGGGCAGCGGGAGCCCTGGCTCGCCATCGACCCCGAACCGCTCGCCGGCGACCCCGGCTTCGAGCTGCTGCCCGCGCTGGACAACCGGTGGGACGAGGTGGTGGCCACCGGTGACGTGCGGCGGGCGGTGCTGCGGCGGTTCGACCTGCTGACCGAGGTGGTCGGCCTGGACCGGGAGCGGGCGGTGGCCTGGACGCTCGGCCGGGTCCTGCAGAACGCCCTGTGGGACGTCGAGGACGGCGAGCACGCCCTGGAGCCGGCCCAGGTGGCCATCGCCGAGGCGCTGCTCAACCGTCCGGCGCCGCACGGGAGTTGATCGGCCGTATTCCGGAGCGGGGCGGGCCTCTGCCATGCTGCCGGGCGGGCACTCCCCCGCCCGGCAGCGGGGGCGGCCCGCCGCCACCGGCCGAGGAAGGGGCGACACCATGGACGACGAGGGCACCGGCCCGCCGCAGGACACCGCGCGGATCGCGCTCACCGACGCCGCCGCCGCGCTGCTGCGGTCGCTGCGCGCGCGACACGGACCGCTGATGTTCCATCAGTCCGGCGGCTGCTGCGACGGCAGCGCGCCGATGTGCTACCCGGAGGGGGAGTTCCGCACCGGCGACTCGGACGTGCTGTTGGCCGAGTTGACGGTGGACGACGTACCCGAGCCGGTGGGCTTCTGGATGTCCGCCGACCAGTTCGCCCGCTGGCGGCACACCCATCTGACGGTGGACGTCGTACCGGGGCGGGGCAGCGGCTTCTCGCTGGAGGCGCCGGACGGCGTGCGCTTCCTGATCCGCTCCCGGCTCTTCACCGACGAGGAGCGGGCGACGCTCGGCGGATGACGGCCCGCGCCCAACGGGTGCGCCGACGGCCGCAGTCCGACGGCAGGGGTGAGGCCCCACGCACGGGGGAACGCGCGGGGCCTCACCCTGGTAAACGGCGCTCGACCGGCCGGAGTTCCCCACCGAGCGAGGATTTCCCGGAAATTTTTCGCGGAGCGGCCCCAGAGCGCCGGGGCGGCTACGGCTCGTCCTGCACCAGCCGTTCCAACATGTCCTGGAACTCCACGTCGACCACCACCCGCAGCCCGTCGCCGTCCGGTTCGCTGAGCGGCGTCATCCTGCCGCGGCGCCACCAGTACACCCGGGGGCTGATCGCGCCCGCCGCGTCCTCGTGGCCGGCGGCCGCGAACTGCGCCATGGCCTGGAGCGCCGGGATGACCTGGGCGTCGTGGATGCGGTGGAAGGCGAGTTGGTGGCGGAAGGGCAGGGCGACCAGGGCGCCGTCCCCGGTGAGTCCGGTGCCCATCAGCCGCTCGACGAGCTCGTCCAGGACCAGGACCCGGCTCGCGGTGAAGAAGGAGTCGCCGAGCAGCACTTCGAACGCCGAGCCGTCGCCGCGGCGCACCGTCTCGTGCCCCTCGACCGGCAGCGCCCGCAGGTTGTTCATCGCCCGGATCCGCAGCTCCGCGACGTCCCCGAGGTCGGTGAGGGAGTCCTCGCTGAGCATCTGGACCGCCTCGGGCAGGTCGAGGGCGAGCACCTCGCACAACCCCGGGGCCGGCTCGCGGCCGTAGCGGAAGGAGTCGGAGGCGGGCAGGGTCTCCTGGGCGACGACGCGGGGGTAGAGGCAGGCCCGGATCTCGTCGTGGGAGAGGATCTCCAGCGGCTGCGGGCCGTCCATGGTGCGCAGCACCTTGCCGACGTGGTCGCGGATCAGCGCGGGCCAACAGCGCTCGCCGCGGCGGTCGCGGTGGCAGACGGCGGCCAGATTGCCGAGGCCGAACTGGCGGCCCGCGGAGTCGGTGACCACTCCGGCGTAGGCGGTGACCTCCAGACCGCGCTCGGCGAACGCCTGCCGGACCTCGGATCTGAACAGGCGGCCTTCCCGCTCCGAGAAGAAGCCGAACTCGTCGTCGCGCGCGACGTCGCGGGGGTCCCGTTTCGGTCCCCGGCGGAACAGACCCATCTCGTCCTCCCGGCTGCGGCCAGCCGCATCGGCCCTTGAATGCGCCGATCGTAACGGGTGCGCCTGAGAGTGCCGTCGCCCCGCGGCCGGGGACGGGTCGCGGGGCGACGTGGGGGACGGTGAGCGGAGAAGCGGGAGAAGAGAGCGGTAAGGGGTGGGGGGTGGGAGGGCTAGCCGACGTTGACGTCGATGCAGGCGTAGAAGGCGTTGGCGGTGTCGGCGATGTTCCAGACCGCGAGGACCTTCTGCTTGCCCTTGAGACCGCCGAAGTTGACGCTGTGGGTGACCTCGGCCGGCGGCTGGGCGCCGTGGCCGTCGATCTCGGCGATCTTCTGACCGTTGGCGAAATACTGGAAGTTGGTGGTGGCGTGCCGGGCCGTGAAGCGCCAGGTGAAGTTCTGGGTGCTCTGGACCGGGGTGACCTTCCACGCCTTGGAGTCGTCGTCCAGGTCGGCGAATTGGCTGTTGCCGCCGCTACAACTCGTCAGCCCCTTGGGCCCCTCGACGCTCTGCGGCTCCCACTTGATGGGTCCGCAGTCGACGGTGCCGGCCGCACACTGGGCCTGCCGGCTGGGCGGTGAGGAGACGTATCCGTGGGCGCTGGCCGGGCTCACGGACATCGTGACGACGAGGAGAGGGGCGATGCCGGCGCCTATGGAGACGGCGAGCTTTCTCTTCTTGTTCATGTCAACCCTTTCGCGTAGGGGGGTGGTTGACGCGAGGGCGTGCCGAGGGGTTGGTCTAGACTTAACGCCGTGACCGCGTACGGTCAAGAGGGCGGACCCGGGTCATTCAGGCCCCGCTCGGCGCGCTGGACGCGCGGACCACCAGTTCCGGTGCGAGGCGGACGGTGCGGACCGGGCGGCGGGGGCCGGGAACCGTGGCCCCGGCGGGGCGGTCGAGGAGCAACCGGGCGGCCTCCGCGGCCAGTTCGGGCAGCGGCTGACGGACCGTGGTCAGCGCCGGATCGGCGAGGCCGGCCAGCGGGATGTCGTCGAAGCCGGTGACCGCGACCTTGCCGGGGACGTCGGCGCCGAGTTGGCGCAGCCGTTGCAGGGCGCCGGCCGCGATCAGGTCGTTGGCGCAGACCACGGCGTCCGGGCGGGCGGGCCAGAGCCGATCGACGGCGGCCCGACCCCACTCCACGGAGAATTCGCCGAGCAACGCGCGCTCGGGGGCGGCCGGGTCGAGGGCGGCCGCGCCCGTCGCATAGGCCGCGCGCCGTTCGGCCGCCGCGGAGGCATCTCCGGCGGCGCCGATGAAGCAGGGGCGGCGGCGGCCGGTGGCGGCCAAGTGGGCCAGCACGAGCGCCATTCCGGCCGCGTTGTCGACGGCGACCGAGTCCGCGACGCCGGGGCCGCAGCCGCGGTCCAGCAGCACCAACGGCACCCGCGCCGCGGCGGCCGCCACCGCCTCCCGACTGCGCCGCTCGTCGACCGGGATCACCAGCAGGGCGTCGACCCGGCGGCCCGACAGCGCGGCAATCCGGGCCGCCTCCACCTCCGGGTCGTCGTCGCAGTCGGCGAGCAGCACGGCCCGCCCCTCGGCGTGCAACGCGCGGTCCAACTCCCGTACGAGGGACGGGAAGAACGGGTTGGCGATCTGCGGGAGGACCAGGCCGACGGTGCCGGTCACGCGGCTGCGCAGGGCCCGCGCGACCTCGTTGGGGCGGTATCCCAGGCGGTCGGCGGCCTGCCGCACGGCGCGGGCGGTCTCGGCGCCGACCGGGCGGGTGCCGGCCAGGACGCGGGAGACGGTGGCGACGGAGCAGCCCGCCGCCCGTGCCACATCCCGCAAGGTCACTTCGGCCACGGCGGCGCGCCCTTCCGCTACGGGACCCCGGCCGCGCGGGCGCCGTCGTCCTCGACGTCGGCGGCAATCGTTATCACCGCACGTGCCCACACGTATCAGCTGGGTACCGCCTCTTACCAGCGGGTATGCGGGTCACCTGTCTCACACTTCCTTGATGTTTCATTGACATCCCCGCGGGCCATGAGCGAAATTTCCGGAGAACGTTTTCCCTAGGTAGCTGCCTGCCACGGCGTGTGCCCCAGAGATCGAGTTCAGCCCGCTTCACCGTTCCGCAGAGCAAAGGGGCTCTCCCGTTGGCCAGAAAGATCATCCTCGACTGCGACCCGGGGCATGACGACGCGATCGCCATGCTCCTCGCGCACGGCAACCCGGACGTCGAACTGGTCGCCGTGACGACCGTGGTCGGGAACCAGACGCTGGAGAAGGTGACCCGCAACGCGCTGTCGGTGGCGACGATCGCCGGCATCACCGGCGTGCCGTTCGCCGCGGGCAACCCGCGCCCCCTGGTCCGGTCGGTCGAGATCGCCCCCGAGATCCACGGTGAGACCGGGCTCGACGGGCCCGAACTCCCCGAGCCGGCCTTCGAGGTGGACCCCCGGCACGCGGTGGACCTGATCATCGACACCGTGATGTCCCACGAGCCGGGCGAGATCACCATCGTCCCGACCGCCGGGCTGACCAACATCGCCATGGCGGTGCGCAAGGAGCCCCGGATCGCCGAGCGGGTGCGCGAGGTCGTCCTGATGGGCGGCGGCTTCCACGAGGGCAACTGGAGCGCGGTCGCCGAGTTCAACATCATCATCGACCCCGAGGCCGCGCACATCGTCTTCAACGAGAAGTGGCCGCTCACCATGGTCGGCCTGGACCTCACCCACCAGGCGCTGGCCACCCCCGAGGTCGAGGCGAAGATCGCCGCGCTCGGCACCAAGCCGTCCCGGTTCGTCCTGGAGCTGCTGGACTTCTTCCGTGAGGCGTACCGCGAGAACCAGGGCTTCGAGTTCCCGCCGGTGCACGACCCGTGCGCGGTGGCGTACGTCATCGACCCGGACGTGATGACCGTCCGCAAGGCGCCGGTCGACATCGAGCTGCGCGGCGCGCTGACCCTGGGCATGACCGTGACCGACTTCCGTGCGCCGGCGCCCGCCGACTGCCACACCCAGGTCGCGGTCAAGCTGGACCACGAGCGGTTCTGGAACCTCGTGGTGGACGCCCTGGAGCGGATCGGCGAAGGCCGCGCATGAACGTCTCCACCACACCCCGTACCACCGGGGTTTCGGGCGGGTCCGGCGTCCGCGTGGGCGTGCTGGTCACCGCGCTGCTGACGGCCTGCTTCGCCTTCCAGCTCAACGCCAGCATGCTCAGCCCGGCGCTGAAGAGCATCGAGGACTCGCTCGGTGCCAGCTCCGCCGAGATCGGCATGACCCAGACCGCGTTCTTCACCTCCGCGGCGCTGTTCTCGCTGTTCCTGCCGCGGCTGGGCGATGTCCTCGGCCGGCGCCGGGTGTTGGCCGGGATGCTCGGCCTGATGGCCGTCGGGTGTGTGGTCGCCGCGCTGGCGACCAGCGTCCCGATGCTGTTCGCCGGGCGGATCATCCAGGGCGTGAGCGGGCCGGTGGTCCCGCTGTGCCTGATCATGCTGCGGGTCGAGGTCCACGAGCCCAAGAAGTACGGCACCCTGCTCGGCGTGATCACCGCGGTCAACGGCGGTATCGCCGGCGTCGATTCGCTGGCCGGCGGCTACCTCGCCGACCACTACGGCTTCGCGTCGGTCTTCTGGGCGATGGCGGTCGTCGCGGCCGTGGCCACCGCCCTGGTGGCCACCCTGACGCCGGAGTCCAAGGCCGCGGCCGCGTCCAAGATGGACTGGCCGGGCGTGGCGCTGCTGGTCGTCTCGGTCGGCGCGCTGCTGATCGCGCTGAACGAGGCGGGCAAACTCGCCGCCGCCAACTGGGCGTTGATCGCCGTGCTGGTCGTCGTGGCCGCCGCCGCGTTCGCGCTGTTCTGGCGGACCGAGGACCGCAGCGGGCACCCGCTGGTCGCCACCCGGCACCTCAAGCAACGGGCCACCTGGTCGCTGCTGCTGACCACGGTGCTGACCATGACCGGCGTGTTCGCGGTGATGAACGGGCTGATCCCGGCCTTCGCGCAGGACGCCCAGGCGGGTCTGGGGATGTCGGCCGAGCAGTCCGCCTGGTGGACGCTGTCGCCGTACGCGCTCGCCGGGTTGGCGATGGGTCCGGTGGCCGGCCGGCTGGCCGCGACCTTCGGCTACGGCAAGATCCTGCGGCTGGGGCTGGTGGGTGCCGTGGGGTCGGTGGTGCTGATGCTGCTGACCATGCACGGCCACTCGCACGTGCTGTTGCTGGTGACCTCGCTGCTGGTGGGCATCACCTACGCCGGCGTCGCCAACATCGTCCTCAACGGGCTCGGCATCGTCCTCTCCCCCGGCGAGAACCCCGGCTTCCTGCCCGGCCTGAACGCGGGCGCCTTCAACCTCGGCGCGGGGCTCAGCTTCGCGGCGCTGTACGCGGTGAAGACCGCGCTGGCGCCCGCCGATCCGACCTCGCCCGGCGGCTACACCGCGGGCATGATCGCCGGCGTGGTGATCCTGGCGCTCGCCATCGGCACCTCGTTCCTGATCCCCAAGCCGGTGGCCGCCGAGGCCAAGGAGTAGGCCCCAGCTAGCTAGGGCCCCGCGCATCGCGCATCGACCGCCCGTCGCTCCCGGACTCCCGGGGCGGCGGGCGGTCGCGCGTTGGGGCCGGGCCGCCGGCCGCCGCCCCGGCCGTACCGCGCCGCCGCCGTGTTGTCAGCCCGGAGGGAAAAGGGAGACTGGAACCGAAGGCAACGGAGGCAGCGATGGTCATGGAACACGGTATGGACAAGACCGGTCCCGCCCGGGACGACATGATGAAGAAGCAGCTTCGGAGCCAGATGACGGCGGACCGCTCGCTGCGCGCGGACGAGAACCGCGAGCTGGAGCCGCCCGGCGAGGACCAGCCGATGGCGGCGCCCTCGCCGGAGAGCGTCTACCGCGGCGGCACCCCGCACGGGATGTCCGAGCGCGATGTCGGCCTGCGCTCCGAACTGGCGCAGTACCTCGGCCGCAGCGTCTACCCGGCGGAGCGCCACGACATCATCCGCACCCTGCGCAGCAACCACGCCCCCGACCGCCTGGTCACGATGGCCGAGCAGCTGCCGTCCCACCACCGGTACGGCAATGTGCAGGGCATCGCCGAGTCCCTGGGGCTGGGCACCGAGGACCGGCGCTCCTGAGGACGAGGGGCACCGGCAGGCGGACAATTGCCTTAGCAGGCACCACGCACAGCACCGGCACCACGCACAGCACCCGACGCGGAGGCGGAGAGAGAACAGGAGGGCGGCGATGTCCGACGACGCCATGGGCGACGAGGTCTACCAGCCGCCCAGATCCGACCCGCAGGACAACCCCAACGACCTCGACATGGAGGACGCCCTGGACGAGCCGGGGCTGGACGAGGCGCTGGACACCGGGTACTCGCCGCCGGAGCGCCCGTTCGTGGTGAACCACGAGGGCTGCACCGCGCAGGAGCAGCACGACCGCGAATCCCTGGCCCACCGGCTCGCCCTGGAGCTCCCGGACGTCAGCCCGCCGGACGGCGACGGCATCGGGGACCTGCCGGGCGGCGCCGGCGAGCCCTACGACGACCAGGTCGGCGAGGAGCGGGCCGGGCGGATCGTCTCGTCCGACGACGGCTTCTGGCGCGGCGGCGGGAGCAACGACATCGTCGCCCGGGACGTCGGCATCGACGGGGGCGCGGCGTCCGCGGAGGAGGCCGCGGTGCATATCGCCCACGACGTGGGCGGGACGATCGAGGGCGAGATCTGACGGAGCCGCCGCACCGAATGTCCCAGGGGGACAACTCGCGGGGATACGCCACAAGTTGCCGGATCGGCAACGGACTTTGCCGCCTCGGCCCACTGCGGCCGAGGCTTAGCCGTGACCGGATGAAGAGGAGCACATCCATGACGCACGGCAGCGGCACGACCGTCCCCGACGAGGAGTTCTGGGACGCGCGGTACGCCGAGAGCGACCGCATCTGGAGCGGGAACCCCAATGTCGTCCTGGTCCGCGAGGTCGCCGACCGGGCCCCGGGGACCGCCCTGGACCTGGGGTGCGGCGAGGGCGCGGACGCGATCTGGCTGGCCGGACAGGGCTGGCGGGTCACCGCGGTCGACGTGTCGGGGGTGGCGCTGGAGCGGGCCGCGCGGCACGCCGCGGCGGCCGGGGTCGCCGACCGCGTCGACTGGCAGCGGCGCGACCTGGCCGTCGCGTTCCCCGAGGGCGGCTTCGACCTGGTGTCGGCGCAGTTCCTGCACCATCCCGGCGAGGTCTTTCGCGCGGGGATCCTGCGGGCCGCGGCGGCGGCCGTGGCGCCCGGCGGGACGCTGCTGATCGTCGGGCACGCCGGGCCGCCCCCGTGGGAGCAGGACCCCGAGCACAGCGCGGAGGAGTTCCCGACGCCCGAGGAGGTGCTGACGGCCCTCGGGCTGTCCGCGGACGCGTGGGAGGTGCAGCTCAGCGAGGAGCTGGTGCGGGAGCAGACCGGTCCGGACGGGCGGCCGGTCGAGCGGACGGACGCGGCGCTGAAGGTGCGGCGCCGGGACTGAGGCCGCCCGGCCGGTGGCGGACGGGGGTGCCGTCCGCCACCGGGGGCGGGCTGGCTCAGGCCGCCAGCGTGGGCAGCGGCTTCTCGTAGAGCCAGGAGTGCAGCAGCGGGCGGATGTGGCCGCCGGCGGTGCGTTCGGCGTGCGCGAGGAACGCCGCGGTGCCGGCGGCGGCGCCGCGGTGGGCGCCGTGCCAGCCGCGGAGCACCTCGAAGAACCGCTGGTCGCCCACGGCCCGGCGGAGCGCGTGCAGGGCGCAGGCGCCCCGGACGTAGATCCGGTCGTCGAAGATCCGGCGCTGGCCGGGGTCGGCGATCCGCAGGTCCTGGGGGCGGCCGCGCAGCGCGCGCCATTCGTGGTGGGCGATCTCGTCGGCCGAGTCCTCGCCGATGTGCTCGGACCACAGCCACTCCGCGTAGGTGGCAAAGCCCTCGTTGAGCCAGATGTTGCGCCAGTCGCGCAGGCTGACGCTGTTGCCGAACCACTGGTGGGCGATCTCGTGCGCCACCAGGGTCTCCGAGCCGCGCTGGCCGTCGATGTGGTTGCAGCCGAACACCGACCGGGTCTGGTTCTCGACCGGCGCGGCGAGTTCGGCGTCGACCACCACCGCGCCGTACGCCTCGAACGGGTAGCGGCCGAAGAGCGCGCTGAACGCCCGCAGCATCTCCGGCTGGCGGGCCAGGTCGTGGGCCGCCTCCTCGGCCATCCACGTGGGATAGGAGTTGTGCAGGGCGATCGACGGGTGGCCCGCGCCGGGCCGGACGGTGTCGCTGTCGTGCCGGAAGCGGCCCGTGTAGAGCGCCGCGAGGTAGGGGGCCATGGGGCCGGGGTGGTGGTAGGTCCACCACTCGTGCCGTCCGCTGCGCCGGCGTTCGAGCAGGGTCCCGTTGGCGAGCGCGTGCTGGCCGGGCGGGACGCCGATCCGGAAGGTGAAGGCCGCCTTGTCGTCCGGGCGGTCGTTGCACGGGAACCACGACGGGGCACCCAGTGGCTGGGAGGCGACCATCGTCCCGTTGTGCGGGTCGCCGGTGCGGTCCCAGCCGATCGGGCCGAACGGGGAGCGCACCGGTTTGGGCCGGCCGCGGTAGCCGACGTCCATGGTGAAGTGGGCGCCGGTGGGCAGCGGGCGCGGGGTCTGAAGGTACAGCTTCCCGTTCTGCTGGCGGCTGCGGACCCGGGTCCCGTCGATCTTGGCGCTGTGCACGGAGAGCCGGGACAGGTCCAACTCCACCCGGTCCAGGGGCTGGTTGGCCACCGCCTCGATACGGGCCCGCCCGTCCAGACCGCCGTCGGCGGGGCGGTAGGCCAGGTGCAGGTCGTAGGAGACGGTGTCGTGCGCGTAGGTGCCGTGGCGGGGGAAGTACCGCTCGGCGAACGGTCCGCCGGGGCCGTCCGCGACCGTCGCGGCGAGGGGCAGTAGGGCGGCGCCTCGGATGAGGGCGCGCCGACTGCATCGGGTCACGCGGCCGCACCCCCCTTCGCGCGGGCCGCGGCGGGACGGGCCGGGCGCTCGCCGGCGATCGGGTTGCCGGCCCAGCGGGTGTGGGCGGGGACGCTCTCCCCGCGCATGACCAGCGAGGACGGTGCGATCGAGGCGCGGGCGCCGACGTCGGTGCCGGGGAGCACGATGCCGTGCGGGCCCAGCGAGGCGCCCTCGGCGAGGCGGACGGTGTCCAGCCGCATGATCCGGTCGTGGAAGAGGTGGGTCTGCAGGACGCAGCCGCGGTTGACGCTGGCGCCGTCGGCGACGGTGATCAGGTCGGTCTCCGGCAGCCAGTAGGTCTCCAGCCAGACCCCGCGGCCGATCTTGGCGCCGAGGCTGCGCAGCCACCAGTTGAGGACCGGGGTACCGGTGAACGCGCCGGCCATCGACGGCACGGCGAGCGACTCGACGAAGGTGTCGTAGAGCTCGTTGCGCCAGACGAACGAGGACCACAGCGGGTGCTCGCTGACCGTGAACCGGCCGACCAGCAGCCAC
Source organism: Streptomyces sp. NPDC057743 (assembly GCF_042798755.1). NCBI lineage: Bacteria > Bacillati > Actinomycetota > Actinomycetes > Kitasatosporales > Streptomycetaceae > Streptomyces > Streptomyces sp. NPDC057743. The sequence continues at coordinate 152,045 of NZ_JBHVJX010000018.1, read as the reverse complement.
TTCGCGGCGGTGGTGATGAGCAGCGCCACGAGGCCCGAGAGCAGCAGCAGCGGGGCGCCGATCAGCGCGGCGAGGCCGAGGCCGCCGTTGGTGAAGGCGTCCTGTTCGGTGAGGAACACGCCCTCGGCGAGCGCCACGCCGCACATCAGCGGCAGCACCCGGCACAGTTCGACGGCGGCCCGGGCCAGCACCAGCTTCCGCGGCGGTGCGAAGGTGCGCGCCGGGTCGGCCTGGGTCGCCACCCGGGGCAGCGGCATCGCGGGCCGGCCGAGCCAGGAGGAGCCCGGCTCGCCCTGTGCGGGGGCGTTGGAGAGCACGCCGATCAGGCTGTTGTCGGCGACGTCGTGGCCGGGGTCGACGATGCCGGAGTTGCCGACGAAGGCCCGGCGGCCGATCCGGACGGGGCCCAACCGCAGCCAGCCGCCGCGGAGTTCGAAGGGGGCGACCAGGGTGTCGTCGGCGAGGAAGGCGCCGTCCTCGACGTGCAGCAGGGAGGGCAGCGGCAGCACGGTGGAGATCTCGGCGTGCTTGCCGACCTTGGCGCCGAGCAGCCGCAGCCAGTACGGGGTGCCGAGGCTGGCGTAGAGCGGGAAGAGGCTGCCGCGGGCGCCGTCGAGGAGGCGGGTGATCAGCCAGGCGCGCCAAGCGACGCCGCCGCTGGCCGGGTGCAGCCCCGGGGTGAGACCGCGGCTGAGGAGCCGGACGGTCGCGGCGGTCACCAGGATCGAGCAGAGGGTGGTGACGATCGCGAAGACGGGGGCGGCGGCGAGCAGTCGGACCGCCACGGTGGGCAGCGTGCTGCTGTTGCGGACCAGGAAGTACACGCCGACCAGCGCGGGGGCGGCGGTGACCAGGGCGAGCAGCGGCAGGCCGAGGAGCGTGAGCCCGTAGGCGGCGGTCCAGCGGCGGGAGCGCCGGTAGTGGGGCGCGGGCCAGGCGGTGCCGGCGATCCGCTCGGCGGCGCCGGCCGGGCGGGCCGGGGAACCGGTCCACCGGTCGCCGTCGGGGATCTCGCCGCTGAGGCAGCCGCCGGCGGCGAGTTCGGCGTCCCGGCCGACGACTGCGCCTGGCATCAGCATGCTGCGGTGGGCGACCCGGGCGCCGGCGCCGATGCGGACCGCGCCGATGTGCAGGGTGTCGCCGTCCAGCCACCAGCCGGAGATGTCCGCCTCGGGCTCGACGCTGCATCCGTCGCCGAGTTCGGCGAGGCCGGTGACCGGCGGCATGGTGTGCAGGGCCACGTTGCGCCCGGTGGTGCAGCCCAGGGCGCGGGCGTAGAGCCGGGCCCAGGGGGTGCCGAGCAGGGAGGGGACGCCGAAGGCGGCGACGGTGCGTTCGGCGGTCCACAGCCGCAGGTGGGTGGCGCCGCCGCGCGGGTAGGCGCCGGGCTTGATGGAGCCGGCCAGCACCCGGGCGGCCGCCGCGCCGATCCCGCAGCGCAGGGGGGCGCTGAAGAGCACCACCCAGCCCACGATCACCAGCCACCAGGCGGTGTGCGGGGCCCACGCCTGCGGCGCGAGCAGCCCGAGCACGTTGTCGGCGAGCGCCAGGCCGACCAGTCCGCGCAGCCCGGCGACGCCGTACAGGGCGGTCTGGACGAGGAGTTGGACGGCGGCGGCGCGGCGCGGGACCGGGCGGACCGGGCGCGCCTCGTCGACCGGGCCGCCGAGCGAGTCGAGGTGCTCGGCCATGTCGCGGAGCACCGGGTGGCGGTAGAGGTCGGCGACGGAGACGCCGGGGTGGTGGGCGCGGAGCTGGGACGCCATCCGGGCGGCGACCAGGCTGGTGCCGCCGAGGGAGACGAAGTCACTGTCCAACCCGGGCCGGACGCCGAGGAGTTCCTCCCAGACGCCGGCGAGGCGGGCGGCGGTGCCGTGCAGGGCCGGGGCCGCGCCTCCGGGGTCGTTGTCGGCCGGGGTGGACGGCAGCGGCCAGGGCAGCGCCTTGCGGTCGACCTTGCCGGAGGTGCGGGTGGGCAGGCTCTCGACCTCGGCCAGGACGGGCACCAGTTGCGCCGGCAGTCTCTCCTTGAGCAGCGCGCGGGCCTTGTCCTGCTGGAAGCTGGAGCCGTCGCCGGTGCGCTGCTCGGGGACGACATAGCCGACCAGGACCTGGGTGCCGGCCGGGGTGGTCTGGACGGCCGCGGCCGCACCGCGGACGCCGGGCAGGGCGCCCAACGCGGCGTCGATCTCGCCCAGTTCGATCCGGCGGCCGCCGAGTTTGATCTGGTCGTCGGCGCGGCCGACGAAGAGCAGGCCCTCGGGTTCGGCGCGCACCAGGTCGCCGGTGCGGTAGGCGCGGTCGGTCTGGAGGACGTCGTCGGGGACGTACCGTTCGGCGTCCTTGGCGGGGTCGAGGTAGCGGGCGTTGCCGACGCCGCCGATGACCAGCTCGCCCTCCTCGCCGTAGGACACCGGCCGCCCCTCGCGGTCGACGACGGCGAGCTGCCAGCCCGCAAGCGGCAGGCCGATGCGGACCGGTTGGCCCGGCTGGAGGCGGGCGGCGCAGGCGACGACGGTGGCCTCGGTGGGGCCGTAGGTGTTCCACATCTCGCGGCCGGGGCCGGCGAAGCGGTCGACGAGCCCGGCGGGGCAGGACTCGCCGCCCACGATCAGCAGGCGGACCCGGTGCATCGACTCGTCGGGCCAGAGCGCGGCGAGGGTCGGGACGGTGGAGACCACGGTGATGCCGCGCTCCACCAGCCACGGGCCGAGCTCGTGGCCGGCCCGGACCAGCGAGCGGGGGGCGGGGACCAGGCAGGCGCCGTTCCGCCAGGCCAGCCACATCTCCTCGCAGGAGGCGTCGAAGGCGACGGACAGCCCGGCCAGCACCCGGTCGCCGGGGCCCAGCGGCCGGTCCTGGCAGAAGAGGCCGGCCTCGGCGTCGACGAACGCGGCGGCGGAACGGTGGCTGACCGCAACGCCCTTGGGCGCCCCGGTCGAACCCGAAGTGAAGATGATCCAGGCGTCGTCCTGGGGGGCCGGGGGACGCTGCACCCCGGTGGGTCGGGCGAGTCCGGGCGGCGAGGTGTCCGGGCCGAGGACGGCGCAGACGGCGGCCTCCCGGAAGACGGTGGCGGCCCGCTCGTCGGGGTCATCGGCGTCGACCGGTACGTACGCGGCGCCGCTGCGCAGGACGGCGAGGATCGAGAGGTACAGCTCGGCGGTTCCGGACGGCACGCGCACGCCGACCCGGTCACCGGGGCCGATCCCTTGCTGCCGAAGCTGTCGCGCGCGTCGTTCGATCTCGCTACACAGGTCGTGGTAGGTGATCGCCTCGGTGCCGGTGTCCAGGGCGAGCGCCTGGGGGTGTGCGGCGGCGGTGGCGTCGAGCACGTCGAGCAGGGTCCGCGGGGCCGGGGTGCCGGCGGTGCGGTATACGGCCCGCACGACGGCGGGCTCTGACGGCTCGAAGGACGATTCGAGAAGGGGCGACGACATCGATATGCCTTTGTTCGGTGCCGGTGGGTGGAGACCCTCGGACATTCGCCCCTACAGATGCCGCTGACCAGGCACGGGTTCGCCGATCGGGCACCCCAATCCAGCATTCGAACACATTGTGAAAGTCGCCGCGGGCCACTTGGGCAGGCCGCACCGGCAAACCGACCCCGGAGCCTAACTACGCCGTGGGAAAGAATTGACTCCAGGCGGAGATTGTTTTCGGGATCTTCGTCGCCGCGAGGCAAAACCGCAGGTCAGAGACCTGTCACCGATTGGTCACGGCCCGCGCAGTCAAGACTCCGCCAAACATTTGCCTCTTCACGCAGATGTTCATCGGCTTCTCATGACGGTCTCATCCCCCCGTCATGACGTCGCCATACCCTCGCAACGCGAGCTTCACACGCACCGGGTCGCACCTTTTTCGTCGCCAACGGCGCCTGACGGCACGTCACTTGAGGATGTTCACCGCGCGGGCCACCACGAGCACGACGGTCAGCAGCGAGACCGCCGACTGCAACAGCATCAGCAGCTTCGCCCAACGGGTCAGCGGCATCACGTCGGTTGGGCTGAACGCGGTGGCGTTGGTGAAGGACAGGTACAGGTAGTCGGCGAACTGCGGCTCCCAGTGCTCCGGAGCCAGCGCCGGCGTCGCCATCTGCGGGAAGAGGAAGTCGGGGTAGCGGCGCACCGCGTGGACCCTGGCGACCGGCCCGCCGCGGTCCCACTCCCAGTACCAGAGCGCGAAGGCGAGGACGTTGGTGAGCCAGATGGCGCCGCCGGTGGCCAGCAGCGGCCCGGCGTCCTCGCCCTCCGTGCCGCGCACCAGGCCGATCACCAGATGCACCGCGGACCAGCCGTTCGCCGTGCTGATCAGCGCGATCAGCGCCAGCCCCGCCCACCGGTAGAGCCGGGAGACCCGCTCGATGCGGACCGGGTCGGCCGCCACCAGCACGAGCAGCAGCGCCGCCTCCAACCCCGGCAAGAGCCACGTCGGATGGATCGCCAGCCGCTCCGGCAGCCGCCACTGGAGCACCACCGCCACCAGCACCGCCAGCGTCGACGGCCAGCGGGGTTCGCCGCGGGTGACCCGTCGCCAGGCCGGCCGCAGCCGCCGCCCGGCCTCGTCCAGTCCCGTCACCGCCGGCGCCAACAGCGCCTCGATGCGGTCCAGTCGCTCGGCCGGGGTGCCGTGGTCGCCCGCCTCGTCGGGCCGGGGGTGCTCGGACATGCGGCTCATGCTCACCCGGGAGCCGGGCGGTGTCCAGCGGCTCGACCGGCACGGCGGGGCCCAAAGGTGGCCGCAGGGTTAAGAGTCGGTCAAAAACTTGCACATCTGCGCAAGTAACTCCGTCGACGGGTCTAGACTCCTAGAGGTTTTGACAGCGGTCACCTCGTTCGGTGAGGCGTCGTCACGGACACAGGCCACTGATCCCACCCGTCGAGAGACGCTCCGGATCAGGACAGGTCTCCCCGGCACAAGGGGTGACCCCAGGTGGCTGCCCCGCAGGGGCTACGCCGTGACGTGCCAAAGCTCTGACGAGTGGGGGTGAACCAGTCGACGGCGACTGGTCCGCTCCTTACCGGATCGACGACGGCGCACCCAGGCGCCCCGACCGGAAGGAGGCGAGAGACATGGAATGCAGTAGTCCGGGCCATCAACGGCCCCTGCTCCGCCTGCCCTCGCATTCTTCCGGCACGCGGTAACCACCTTCCCTGCGCGGCCTCCCGCCGCAGCACGCCCCGTACGGCCCGCCGCCGGAACGGGAGGTCGCGCTGCGCGCCCGCGCAGGGAGGATGGCTGCGGCGTGCCCCCAACTCCGCCCCCTCAAGGGGGACTTGGGAGGTAGCCATGACCGAGACCACCATCCGCCCCACGGCCCCCGCCGCGCCCCCGACGGCGCCGGCCTCCGCCGTCCTCGACGACGCGCACATCGGCGACATCCGCGGCGCGCTCGGCACCATCCGGCACGACGACACCGCCCCGCGGCGGGGCCTGTCCGCCAAGCTCAAGACGCTGCTCGCGATAGTCGGCCCCGGTCTGATCGTGATGGTCGGCGACAACGACGCCGGCGCCTTCGCCACCTACGGCCAGGCCGGCCAGAACTACGGCACCCACCTGCTGTGGACCCTGCTCCTGCTCATTCCCGTCCTCTACGTCAACCAGGAGATGGTGCTCCGACTCGGCGCCGTCACCGGAGTCGGGCACGCCCGCCTGATCCTGGAGCGGTTCGGGAAGTTCTGGGGCGCGTTCTCCGTCATCGACCTGTTCCTGCTCAACGCCCTCACCCTGGTCACGGAGTTCATCGGCATCACCCTGGCCGCCGGCTACCTGGGCCTGCCGAAGGTCGGCGCGGTGCTGCTTGCCGCCGCCATCATCATCGCCTCCGCGTTCACCGGATCGTTCCGGCGGTTCGAGCGGATCGCCATCGGGCTCTGCGCGGCCTCGCTGCTGCTCGTCCCGCTCTACTTCATGGTCCACCCGTCCACCGGCCAGATGGCCCACGACTTCGTCGTCCCCCATCTCCCCGGCGGCCCCGGCCAGTTGTCCACCGTCATGCTGCTGATCATCGGCATCGTCGGCACCACCGTCGCCCCCTGGCAGCTCTTCTTCCAGCAGTCCTACGTCATCGACAAGCGCATCACCCCGCGCTTCATGTCGTACGAGAAGGCCGACCTGTGGATCGGCATCGCCGTCGTGGTGATCGGCGCCGCCGCCCTGATGGGGTGCACCGCCGCCGCCTTCGCCGGCACCCATGGCGTCGGCGCGTTCACCGACACCGCCGGCATCGCGCACGGACTGGCCGCGCACGCCGGCAAGTTGGCCGGGGTCCTCTTCGCCATCGCCCTGCTCGACGCCTCGATCATCGGCGCCTTCGCCGTCTCCCTGTCCACCGCCTACGCCATCGGCGACGTCTTCGGCATCAAGCACTCCCTGCACCGCGGCGTCGGCGGCGCCAAGGGCTTCTACGCCGTCTACGCCGGCCTGGTCGCCGCGGCCGCCGCCATCGTGCTGATCCCCGGCTCCCCGCTCGGCCTGCTCACCGAGGGCGTGCAGACGCTGGCCGGGGTGCTGCTGCCGTCCGCTTCGGTCTTCCTGCTCCTGCTGTGCAACGACCGCACGGTGCTCGGCCCTTGGGTCAACGGCCCCCGCACCAACGCCTTCACGGCCGCCGTCGTCGGCGTGCTGGTCACCCTGTCGGTCATCCTCACCGCCGCCGTGCTCTTCCCGGACATCGACGCCTCCGCCATCCTCGGCATCATGGCCGGCTGCGGCGCGGCCGGGGTGCTGGCGCTGGGGTACGCGGAGGTGCGGCGCCGCCGCAAGGGCTGGGCGCTGGGCGGCCGGCCGGTGGACCGCACCGGCCGCGACGACTGGCGGATGCCGCCGCTGGAGACCCTGCCCCGGCCGATCCTCTCCACCGGCCACAAGGTCGGCCTGACCGCCCTGCGGACCTACCTGCTGGTCGCCATGGTCCTGGTGATCCTCAAGGTCGTCGAAGTGGCCCTCGGCCACTGACCGTTCGGCCGCCCGTCACCCCCGGCCCCCGCACCCCACCAGCCCCGAAGGAGGCGCTGCCATGCGCACCCTGTCCCTCATCGACTTCGTGGTCCGGCTCGCCACCGGCGTGGCCTGCGGGGCGCTCATCGGTGTCGAGCGCCAGTGGCGCGCCCGCATGGCGGGGCTGCGCACCAACGCGCTGGTCGCCGCCGGCGCCACCCTCTTCGTCCTCTACAGCACGGCCGTCGGCGACTCCGGCAGCCCGACCCGGGTCGCCTCGTACGTCGTCTCCGGCATCGGCTTCCTCGGCGGCGGCGTGATCCTCCGCAACGGCGCGGGGGTCCGCGGGCTGAACACCGCCGCCACCCTGTGGTGTTCCGCCGCGGTCGGCGTGCTGGCCGCCTCGGGACGGCTCGAACTCGCCGCCATCGGCACCCTCGCCGTCCTCGGTGTCCACCTCGTCCTGCGCCCGGCCGGCCGGCTGCTGGACCGGGCGCCGGCCGCCGGCTCCGACCCCGACGAGGCGGTGCACGCCACCGTGCACGTGGTCTGCGAGCGCCGGGCCGAGACGCACATCCGCGCCCTGCTGCTCCAGGCGCTCAGCGCCTGTGACCTGACCCCCATCAGCCTGCGGGCCAGCCGCGACACCGAGGACACCACCGGCATCCGCGCCACCGCCGCCGTCTCCGGCAACCTCGCCCAGGCACTGGAACAGGTCATCGCCCGCCTCTCCCTGGAGCCGGACATCCGCGACCTGCACTGGCACCTCGACGACCCCGAGGTCGCCGCCCCCGCCCAACGCGCCCTGGCCTGACCGCTCCCCCGCCCCACCACCACAAAGGGCCGGAACGCCCGCCGCACCACTGCCAACCACGCAGTGCACCACGGCCGTTCCGGCCCTCACGCTTCCCGATTCGGACGATCCCCCGCGTCGCCCGAATCAGGCAGCTCAGCCGGATTCGCCCCCCTACGGGCGGGCGTCCGGCCTGTGCTGAGTATATTGGCTCTCAGCCAGTCAACGCAGGAGTTACAGCATGTCCCCCCGCAGCGCATCGGTCAATGAAGAATTGCGACGGCGCTCCCGCGAGCGACTGTTGCAGGCGACGGTCGAGCTGGTACGGGAGCGCGGTTACGAGGCGACCACGCTCGGCGACATCGCGCAGCGCGCGGGGGCGGCCCGCGGCCTGATCTCGTACTACTTCCCCAGCAAGCACCAGTTGTTGCAGTCGGCCGTGCATCGGCTGATGCACCGCACCCTCCAGGCCGCGCTGGAGCGCGAACCGCGACCGACCGGGCCGGACGCCGGGCGGGAACTGCTGTCCCGGGCGATCGACGCGATCCTGGGGCTGGCGCACGACGAACCGCTGCTGATGCGGACGCACATGGCCGGAATCCTGACCGCCTCGGGCTTCATCCAGTGCCCCGAGCAGCAGCGGCTGGCCCAGTTGCTGCGCGAGACGGTGGTGGCCTACGGGTCGGCGGATCCGGATGCCGACTACCCGATGCTGCGGGCGTTGTTGATGGGTTCGGTGGTGCCGATGCTGCTCCAGGGAGCGCAGATGCCCCGGGTCCGGCTCCGCGCCGAGCTGTTCCAACGGTACGGACTGGACTGGGAGATGGGCGCACCACCGGGCGAACGCCCCCCTGAGGGGTCGACGACACGGGGACACCCCGACGCGTAACGCGGGGCGATCCAAGCAGCCCCGGGCAGATCCACACTGTGTGGTGAGGCAGCCGTGCAGTGGTGCAGGGGCGCGAACGGACGGGAATCCAGGGCCGGTTACCTCGCCGCGCCTAGGGCGCTTCTGACGGATCTCCGTGGAGGAAGGAGCGGCGTCTGGTGCGTGCGATCGCAAGGCGCCGGGATGGCTTCATAGCGGAGCTATGGGGGCATTTCGGCAACGCCGCGAGCGTGCGTGCCAGACGCCGCGACGCCGCGGAGATCCGTCAGAAGCGCCCTAGCGCTTGTTGTGGCGCGGCGTCAGCAGTCCGGCGTCGCGGGCGCCGGCGATCAGCCGCAGCGCCCGGCGGCGGTTCCGGCCGGTGGCGTTCATGACGGCGAGGACGGGGTCCTGGCCTTCCTGTTGGGCCGCGCGGTAGGCGGCCGCCGCGATCTTGCGCCGTTCGCCGGCGCGCGAGCGCACGAGGACGGTGGAGCGGGCCGCGGCGTCCGGTTCCCGGCCCGGGGTGCCGTCCGCTTCTGACGTGCCGTCGGCGGCAGTTGCCGCCCCGGACGGTGCGTCGGCGACCGCCTCGACCGGCGCGCCGGTCGCCGCCCCACCCCCCGCGCCGGCCCGTGGGTCCGCGCCCGCGCCGCAGAGTGCGCCCTCGCCGTGGACGACCTCGTCCGCCGGGTGCGGCGGATGCGGGTGCGCCTCCCGGGGGCGGGTGGGACTGTCGGCGCCCTCCGGTGCGGCAGGGGCCTCGGGGGCGGGCGCGGACTTCGGTGGGCGGCCGGTGGCGGCGCGGCAGGCGTCGTCGAGCGGGCCCTCGATCCAGTGGGCGAGGGCGGACAGGGCGTCCAGTGTCAGGGGCGGGTCGGCGCGGACGTCCTCGACGGTGAGGTGGTCGCCGGCGGCGGTCACCAGGACGTCGATCCGGGCACCGTGGGGGAAGGTCAGGCGGGCGCTGAACCAGGGGCCGAGTTCGGACGCGGCCGAACCGTGCGCCTGAAGCTCCCAGTCGGGCCACTCCGATGCCCCGCCCTGCGCTTTATATCGGTGGTTATCGGTATAAAACTCACTTTCCGACACAAACAAAAACCTAGCCCCCAGCTCACCCGGCCAAGGGGCGCGGCACGCTCATCCCACCGGGAGCAACCCCGATAGCGCAGCTCTCCCGCCGCACGCTCCCGGGTGCGATCCTGGGGGTACTCCGCGGAAGGGGCCACCCGTGCTTCGTGTCGCTGTGATCGGTTCCGGACCGAGCGGTGTCTACACCGCCCAGACCCTGGTCGGGCAGGAGGCCGTCCCGGACCTCGACGTCTACGTCCTGGACCGGCTGCCATGTCCATACGGACTGGTGCGGTACGGCGTGGCGCCCGACCACGAGAAGATCAAGTCGCTGCAGAACAACCTGCGGACGGTGTTGGAGCATCCCCGGGTGCACTTCCTGGGCAATGTGGAGGTGGGCGAGGGCGGGGTGGGGCTCGCGCAGTTGCGGGAGATGTTCCATGCGGTGGTGTTCTGCGTGGGCGCCGCCACGGACCGACATCTGAACGTCCCCGGGGAGGAGTTGCCCGGTAGCCATCCGGCCACCGACTTCGTCGCCTGGTACAGCGCGCACCCGGACGCGGCGGCCGACGCCTTCCACCTGACGGCGCGTTCGGCGGTGGTGATCGGGGTGGGGAACGTCGCGGTGGACGTGGCGCGGATGTTGTCCCGGGGCGCCGCCGAGCTGGCCGCGACCGACATGCCGCAGGAGGCGCTCGGGGCGCTGGCCGACAGTGCGGTCGAGGACGTGTGGATGGTGGGGCGGCGGGGGCCGTCGCAGGCCAAGTTCACCACCAAGGAGTTGCGGGAGCTGGGGGCGTTGCCCGGCACCCAAGTGGTGGTCCGACCCGAGGAGTTGGCGCTGGATCCGGGGTACCGGGATCCCGGTGCGCTGCCGGCCCCGGCGCGGCGCAACGTGGAGGTGCTGCGCGACTGGGCCGAGCGGCCGGTGGAGCGCGCGGCCGGGACGGGGCGGGTGCGCCGGATCCATCTGCGGTTCTTCCTGCGGCCGGTGGAGATCCTCGGCGATCCGGCGTCCGGGGTGCGGGCGGTGCGGTTCGAGCGGACCGCGCCCGACGGGCGGGGCGGGGTCATGGGGACCGGCGAACACGAGGAGATCGCGGGGCAGTTGGTGCTGCGGTCGGTGGGCTACCGGGGGCTGCCGCAGCAGGGGCTGCCGTTCGACGAGGCGACCGGGACGGTGCCGCACGCGGGCGGACGGGTCCTGAAGGACGGGGCGCCGTACCCGGGCGTGTATGTGGCGGGGTGGATCAAGCGCGGCCCCACGGGGGTGATCGGCACCAACCGGCCGTGCGCCAAGGAGACCGCGACCTCGTTGCTGGCGGACGCGGCGGCGCTGGCGCGACGGCAGGTGGCCACCGATCCGGTGGCGGCGCTGGAGCGGGCCGGGGCGCGGCCGGTGCCCTGGCGCGGCTGGTTGGCCATCGAGGCGGCGGAGGCCGAGCGGGGACGCGGGCTGGGGCGCGGCACGGTCAAACTCGCCGACTGGGACGGGCTGTTGCGGGCGGCGCGGTCGACGATGGTGGGGCACTAGGGCCCGTCCCAGGGGTCGGGGTCGGGGTCGTGTGGGCCCCAGTCGGGGCGGGCGCGGGCCCGTTCCGTGCGCTTCGCTTCAGCGCACTCCTCTTCAGCTCTCTTCAGCGTGCTTCGCTTTCAGTGCGCTTCGCTGAGGCGGCGGTCCTGGAGGCCGGCCGCGCGCAGGACGCCGTCGATCAGGCCGGGGAAGAGCGCGTCGAGGTCGTCCCGGCGCAGGCCGTTCATCTTGGCGGTGCCGCGGTAGACCTGCTGGATCACGCCGTGTTCGCGGAGCACCCGGTAGTGGTGCGTACAGGTCGACTTGCTGACCGGGAGCTCGATGTCCGCGCAGTTCAACTCGTCGTCGGCGGCGGCCAGCACGCAGACGATGCGCAGCCGCATGGGGTCGGCGAGCGCGTGCAGCACCTGGGCGAGCCGGATCTCCTCGCGGGACGGGTGGGGCAGCGACCGGGCGCCCGAGGCGGTCCCGGCGGCGGGCGTTTCGGGCGACATGACCGCTCCTGTCCTGCGAATCCAGTGGGCTGTGGCGCGCCTGCCCCGGCGTTCCCGGGTGGCGGCGACCTTTACCAGCCCATTGTACGAGGGCCATCGTAGTTTGACATCTGCCGTACTACGACGCCTATCGTATGAGCGGGGCCCGGTCGGGTCCCGCCCCGCCGTTCCGTCGTCCAGGTACAGGAGCCTGCCGTGAGCGCACTCTTCGAGCCCCTCAACCTCCGCGCGCTGACCATCCCCAACCGCCTCTGGATGGCGCCGATGTGCCAGTACTCGGCGGCCCCCGAGGGGCCGGAGCAGGGCGCGCCCGGTGACTGGCACTTCCAGCACCTTGTGGCCCGGGCGGCGGGCGGCACCGGCCTGATCCTCGCGGAGGCGACCGCGGTCAGCCCGGAGGGCCGGATCAGCCCCTACGACCTCGGGCTGTGGAACGACACCCAGACCGCCGCGTTCCGCCGGATCACCGATGCGATCAAGGCCCAGAACAGCGTCCCCGGCATCCAGATCGCGCACGCCGGCCGCAAGGCGTCCACCGAGCGGCCCTGGGTGGATCGCGGCGCCCCGATCCGGCCCGGCGAGGGGTACGGCTGGCAGCCGGTCGCCCCGAGCCCGCTGGCGTTCGACGAGGGCCACGCCGCCCCCACCGAGCTGTCCACGGAGCAGCTCGCCACGATCGTCGAGGAGTTCGCGGCGACCGCGCGCCGGGCGCTGGACGCCGGCTTCCAGGTCGTCGAGATCCACGGTGCGCACGGCTACCTGATCAACGAGTTCCTCTCTCCGTTCACCAACCACCGCACCGACGCCTACGGCGGCTCCTACGAGAACCGCACCCGGCTGGCGCTGGAGATCGTGGACGCCGTGCGCGCGGTCTGGCCCGACGAACTCCCGCTGTTCTTCCGGATCTCGGCGACCGACTGGCTCAGCGAGGACGACGGCGACGACCGTGTGGGCTGGACCGCCGACGACACCGTGCGGTTCGCCCGCGACCTCAAGGAGCACGGCGTCGATCTGCTGGACACCTCCTCGGGCGGCAACGCCCCGGACGCGCGGATCGCGGTGGGTCCCGGCTACCAGGTGCCGTTCGCGGAGCGGGTCAAGAAGGAGGCCGGCCTCGCGGTGGGCGCCGTCGGCCTGATCACCGAGGCCCAGCAGGCCGAGAAGATCGTCGCGGACGGCCAGGCCGACGCGGTGCTGCTCGGCCGCGAGCTGCTGCGCTCGCCCAGCTTCGCCCAGCACGCCGCCCGCGAACTCGGCGCCGACGTCCACGTGCCGCCGCAGTACCACCGGGCCGTCTGACCTGCGCCAACACCGTTCGGGACGGCCGTTGTCAGTGGTCGGGTGCACACTGACGACATCTGAGACAACGGCGTCCCGGAGGTGTTCCGGCATGACAGACGTACTCCTCGCGGTGGGCACCCGCAAAGGGCTGTTCATCGGCCGCCGACGGCGCGGCACCTGGCAGTTGAGCGGAGCGCACTTCCCCGCGCAGGCGGTGTACTCCCTCGCGATCGACACCCGCGGTGCCCGGCCCCGGCTGCTGGCCGGCGCCGACAGCGCGCACTGGGGGCCGTCGGTCTTCCACTCCGACGACCTGGGCGAGACCTGGCACGAGCCCGCCCGCCCACCGGTCAAGTACCCGAAGGACACCGGGACTTCGCTGGAGCGGGTGTGGCAGCTGCACCCCGCGGGCCCCGCGGCGCCGGAGGTGGTCTACGCCGGCACCGAGCCCGGCGGCCTGTTCCGCTCCGAGGACCGCGGCGAGACCTTCGAGCTGGTCCGCGCGCTGTGGGAGCACCCCAGCCGGGAGAAGTGGGTGCCCGGTGGCGGTGGGTTGGCCGTGCACACCGTGGTCACCGATCCGCGGGACGCCGCCGCGGTGACGGTCGCGGTCTCCGCGGCCGGGGTGTTCCGCACCCGCGACGGCGGCGCCAGTTGGGCCCCGTCCAACGAGGGCGTCAAGGCGGTCTTCCTGCCCGACCAGCACCCCGAGTTCGGCCAGTGCGTCCACAAGATCGCGCAGGACGCGGCCGACCGCGACCGGCTCTACCTCCAAAACCACTGGGGCGTCTACCGCTCGGACGACTCCGGGGCGAGCTGGACGGACATCGGCGGCGGTCTGCCCTCGGACTTCGGCTTCGCGGTGGCCACGCACCCCCGAAGAGGCCAGGTCGCCTACCTCTTCCCGATCACCGCCGACATCGACCGGGTGCCGGCCGAGCACCGCTGCCGGGTCTTCCGCACCTGTGACGCCGGCGCGAGCTGGGAGCCGCTGTCCGCCGGGCTGCCCGAGGAGGACCACTACGGCACGGTGCTGCGGGACGCCCTCTCCGTTGACGACGCCGACCCCGCGGGGGTGTATTTCGGCAATCGCAACGGCGAGGTCTACGCCAGCGCCGACGACGGCGACAGCTGGCGGCAGCTCGCCCGCCACCTGCCGGATGTGCTCTGCGTACGGGCGGCGGCGGTGGCATGAGGGGCGGGTGGCCGGGAATTGAAGGGGAGCCGGCGTCGGCCAGTAGGGTGATCCCGTGGCTGCACGACCTCTCCAAGACATCGTCGAACCAGGCTGGGCCAAGGCACTTGAGCCGGTCGCCGGGCAGATCGCCGCGATGGGCGACTTCCTGCGGGCGGAGATCGCCGCCGGCCGGACCTACCTCCCGGCCGGCAACAACGTCCTGCGGGCCTTCCAACAACCCTTCGATGAGGTGCGGGTGCTCATCGTCGGTCAGGACCCCTACCCCACGCCGGGGCACGCGGTCGGGCTGAGCTTCTCGGTGGCGCCGGACGTCCGTCCGCTGCCCGGAAGCCTGGAGAACATCTTCCGCGAGATGCACTCCGACCTCGGGCTCCCCCGGCCCTCCAACGGCGACCTCACCCCGTGGACCCGGCAGGGCGTGCTGCTGCTGAACAGAGCGCTGACCACCGCACCGCGCAAACCCGCAGCCCACCGCGGCAAGGGCTGGGAGCAGGTCACCGAGCAGGCCATCCGTGCCCTGGTGGCGCGCGGCGGCCCGCTGGTGGCGGTGCTGTGGGGGCGCGATGCGCGCAACCTGCGGCCGCTGCTGGGCAATCTGCCGTCCGTCGAGTCCGCGCACCCCTCCCCCATGTCCGCCGACCGCGGCTTCTTCGGGTCGCGCCCGTTCAGCCGGGTCAACGACCTCCTCGTCCGGCAGGGCGCCCAGCCGGTGGACTGGCGACTGCCCTGAGCCGGACCGCCGTCCAGAGCCGGGCGATAGTGTTCCCGGCATGACGCAGACGAACATCCCTGCGGGTTGGTACGCCGACCCGCAGGGCACTCCCCACCAACTCCGCTGGTGGGACGGCTCCCAGTGGACCGCGCACACCCACCCCGGCCAGCAGGCACACTCCCAGGAGCAGGCCGGGCAACCGGCCCAGCCGCACCCTGCGCAGCAACCGCAGCAGCAGATGCCCCAGCAGTACCCGCCGCAGCAGCAACCCGCCCCGGCCCAGGCCCCGTACGGCCAGCAGCCCGGCGGCGCCCCCTACGGCCAGCCCGGCCCGTACGGCGCCGAGGCGCTCCATCAGGCGCGGCAGCAGGCCGGCATCCAGCACCAGGTGCAGCAGCAGGCCGGAGTGGCGCCGGCCGGGGCGGGCGGCGGCAGCCTGTTCACCGAGCCGGTGCTGGTGGTCAACCAGAAGGCCAAGCTCATCGAGGTGAGCAACGAGTACGCGGTCTACGACCAGCACGGCAACACCCTCGGCTCGGTCGTGGAGATCGGCCAGAGCACCGCGAAGAAGATGCTCCGGGTGGTCTCCAGCCTGGACCAGTACATGACGCACCGGCTGGAGATCCGGGACGCCTACGGGCAGCCGCAGTTGACGCTCACCCGGCCCGCGAAGCTGATCAAGTCCAAGGTGCTGGTGGCGCGTCCGGACGGCCAGCCGGTCGGCGAGATCGTCCAGCAGAACGCCATCGGGAAGATCAACTTCGCGATGTTGGTCAACGGTCAGCAGGTCGGCGCCATCAAGGCGGAGAACTGGCGGGCCTGGAACTTCGCCATCGTCGACCACACCGACACCGAGGTCGCCCGGATCACCAAGACCTGGGAGGGGCTGGCCAAGACGATGTTCACCACCGCGGACAACTACGTGTTGCAGATCCACCGGCAGCTGCCCGACCCGCTGCTGAGCCTGGTGGTGGCCACCGCGCTGACCGTCGACACCGCCCTCAAGCAGGACGCCCGTGGCCTCGGCTGAGTCCGCGGACCCGGCGGCCGAGGCGTTCGTCCTCGGGGTGGACTCGGGCGGCTCGGGGCTGCGGATCGCGGTGGGCCGCGCCGGCGCCGACGGGGCCAGGCCGGCGGCGACGGTCACCTCCCGGGAGCCGGTCCGCACCGGCCCGGCCGGCATCGACGCCGGCCATCTGCTGGACCAACTCCTGCCGGCCGGCGAGAAGTTGGCGCGCGAGGTGGGCGCGGACCGGTTCGACGCGGTGTGCGTCGGCGCCGCCGGGATGGGCATCCTCGGCGACGACCTGCGCGCCCGGCTGCCGGACGCCCTCGCCGCCGCCTTCGGGGTCCGTCGCCTCGCGCTCGCCACGGACGCCGTCACCGCCTATGTCGGGGCGCTCGGCCAGCGGCCCGGGGCGGTGGTCGCCGCGGGCACCGGCCTGGTCGCGTTGGGCACCGACCTGACGCCGGCGGGCGGTTGGCGCCGGGCCGACGGCTGGGGGCATCTGCTGGGCGACTGCGGCAGCGGCGCCTGGATCGGGCGGGCCGGGCTGGAGGCCGCGCTGCGCGCGCACGACGGGCGGCCCGGCGGTTCGCCGGCGCTGCTGGCCCGCGCGCAGGCCGCGTTCGGGCCGGTCGCCGGGCTGCCCGGCGCGCTCTACCCGCGCCCCGACCGGCCCGCCGTACTGGCCGCGTTCGCCCCCGAGGTCGCGCGCTGCGCCGCCGGGGACGCGGTCGCCGCCGGCGTCCTGGCCGATGCCGCGCGCCATATCGCCGACTCCGCCGCCGCGGTGTGCCCGCCCGGCCCGGACGCCGTGGTCGCGCTCACCGGCGGGCTGTTGCACCTGGGCGCCCCGCTGCTGTCGCCGCTCCATACGGCGCTCGCCGAACGGCTGCCCCAAGCCCGCCTCGAACCGGCCGCCGGCAGCCCGTTGGACGGGGCGCTGGCGCTCGCCGCGGCGCTCGCCGCGGACCGCCTGGTGCTGCCCGTCGAGGGGAAGTTGTTGCAGATCACAGGGCATGTGACGGGTCCGTCGCCACGACGCGCGGGATAAAACGGGACGGATACCTCGCGGCGGAACCCTCCCTCCGCGGCCGGGCATGCCGAGGCGTTAGCATGCGGCGCCATGAGTTCCCCCACTGGGCCCGCACCTGGCTCGCCCCGTATCGACGTCGACTCCCCGAGCCCGGGAGGCGCACCCGGCCTGCCCGTACGAACGCCGCGCAACCGGCCCTCCGGCCGCCATCGCAAGCCGGAGCCGCTCGCCGCACCCGAGGGCGCACCCGCCCTGGTGCTCGCGGTGCCCGGCGCCCCCTCCACCGCCGCGCGCAGCCTGGCGGAGGAGGTCTCCAGCATCGCCCGCTCCGAACTGCCCGGCCTCGACGCGCGGATCGGCTACGTCGACGGCGGGGACGACGAGTTCCCGTCCCTGGAGGCGGTGTTGGCGCAGGCCGCCGCCGAGCAGCAGGCGCGGGCGGCCGAGACCGGGCAGTCCGACCCCGGCCCCGCGGCGGTCGTCGTGCCGCTGCTCGCCGGCCCGGACAGCGCGCTGCTGCGCCGGATACGTCAGGCCATCATGAACAGCGCGTCCGGGGCCGAACTGACCGACGTCCTGGGCCCGCACCCGCTGCTGGCCGAGGCGCTGCACGTCCGGCTGTCCGAGGCGGGGTTGGCCCGCGCGGACCGGGCCCGGCTGTTCACCGTCGCGACCGCCGCGGACGGCATCATCCTCGCCACCGTCGGCGGCGAGGAGGCGGTGCAGGCCGCCGGCATCACCGGCATGCTGCTCTCCGCCCGGCTGGCGGTGCCGGTGCTGGCCGCCGGCCTGGACGAGGAGGGCGCCATCGCCCGCACCGCCGACCAGCTCCGCGCGGCCGGCGCGCAGCAGTTGGCGCTGGCCCCGTACCTGATCGGCCCGGAGCTCGCCGACGGCCTTCTGGGGGCGGCCGCGGCGGAGGCGGGCTGCGCCTCGGCCGAGGCGCTGGGCGCGTACGGCGCGGTGGGCCGGCTGGTGCTGTCCAACTACGCGGCGGCGATGGGGATCACGCTGCCGGGTCAGGGCCTGGGGGCGGCCGCCCGGTAGGACCCCGCCACACCCGTTCACCGAGGGCCGTCCCGCGCCGAGCGCGCCGGGGCGGCCCTCCGCGCTGCGCCCGACTCCCCCGGCGCCGCCGCCTGTTGTTCTTCCGCGCCCGACCGCGCGGCCGATGAGTCTGACCCGTGCGCGTCGTCTACCGTCGTGTGCCCCGTCCAACCCACGCCCCCTCAGCAGGAGGAACGCCATGTCCGACACCACCACGCCCGAGGACGTCGTCCGGGCCGCTTTCGCCGCCTACGCGGCCCAGGACCGACCGGCCATGGAGCGGCTGCTCGCCGAGGAGTTCGTCTTCACCAGCCCACGGGACGACCGCCTCGACCGGGCCGCGTTCCTGGACGTCTGCTTCCCGACCGCGCACCACTTCCGCTCCCAGGAGATCCTCGACGCCGTCCCGTTCGACGACGGCCAGGTCTTCGTCCGCTACGCGTACGAGCTGACGACCGGCGCACGCCACCGCAACGTCGAGGTGATGACGGTGCGCGACGGCCGACTGGTCGAGACCCAGGTGTACTTCGGCGGGCACTTCCCCCAGGGGTGAGCGGCCGGCTCGTCAGGCGAAGACCACGCAGGAGGCGGCCGGCGCCGGTACCGAGCCGGCCCGCTCGGGCACGCCGGTCCGCGGGTCGAGGGTGAACCAGGTGACGTCGCCGGAGCGTTCGTTGGCCGCGTAGAGGTGCCGCCCGTCGGGGTGCAGCGCGAGGTCGCGGGGCCAGTGGCCGCCGCACGGCACGGTGGTGACCAGGGTCGCGGTGCCGGCCAGGGCGTCCAGGGAGAGCACCGCGATGCTGTCGTGGCCCCTGTTGGCCGCCCACCCGAAGCGGCCGTCCCGGGAGAGGACCAGGGCGGACGGGTACGTCGGGTCGGCGCCGGCGGCGCCCTCGGGGAGCAGCGATGTCTCCCCCAGGGGCGTCAGCCGGCCCTGGGTGGCGTCCCAGCGGCAGAGCGTCACCGTGGGGTCGAGTTCGTTGATGACGCAGGCGAGTTGGCCGTCCGGGTGGAAGGCGAGGTGGCGGGGCCCGCTGCCGGGGCGCAGCCGGGTCTCGCCCCGTACGGAGAGCGCCCCGCTGGCCGGGTCGAGGGCGCAGATCCGGACCGAGTCGGTGCCCAGGTCGACGCTGAGCAGCCAACGGCCGCTGGGGTCGGGGCGCACGGCGTGGGCGTGTGGGCCCTCCTGGCGGTCGACCCGCGGGCCGCTGCCCCGGTGGGCGAGGACCCACGGCGGGCCGCCGAGGGTGCCGTCGGCGTGCACGGGGAGCGTACTGACGTCGCCGGAGCTGTAGTTGGCGGTGAGCAGGTGGCTGGCGGTGAGGGTGAGGTGGGTGGGGTCGGCGCCGCCGATGGGGGCGGCGGGGGCGAGGAGTTCGGGGCCCCCGGGGGTGAGGCGGAAGGCGGCGGCCGCGCCGTTGGGGGTCTCGCTGACGGCGTAGAGGCGCCGGCCGTCGGGGGCGGCGACCAGGTAGGAGGGGTTGGGGACGGCGTCGGTGGAGTGCAGTGGGGTCAGCGCACCGGTCGCGGGGTCGACGGCGGCGGTGGTGATGCCGGGGCCGCCGGCCGTGGTGAAGGAGCCGAGGTAGGCGCGGAGTTGGCCTCCGTGCGCCGGTCGGCCGGCGGTCCGCCGTGCCGATGCCGTCGTCGAGTCCGTCGTCGAGTCCGCCGCCGGTTCCGTCGTCGCCACTGGTGGCCGCCCTTCGTCCGTTGCCTGCCCGTTGGGGCCGTCCGGCCGTGGTGGGCGGGCGGCGGTGGGGGCCGGCCGGCCCGTCGCGGTGCTCGCCGTGCGGACGGTGTCCCGTTGTCCCGGCGACGCTAACAGGGCGGGCGGGGGCCGGGGCCGGGGTTGGCCGGGAGGTGCCGTTGGCCCCCGTCAGGCCCCCACCGGAAGCCGGTCGGTCCGGCCGCCGGGGGTCGGCCGGCCCAGGGGGACGGCGAGCGCGAGCAGGGCCTGTTCCAGGGCGTGGAGATGAGCGAGGACGGGGCCGCCGTCGCCGGTGTGCGGCGCCGCTGCCGCCGCGGTCCGCGCGCTGCGGCCGTCGAGCGGGGCGTCGGTGAGCGCCTCGACGGCGGACTCCACCCGCCAGCAGGCCGCGGCGAGCCGGTCGTCGTGCGACGCCTCCGGGTCGGCGGCGACCGTCGCCAGCCCGCGCACCTCGCGGGCGCAGTCGTCGAGCAGCGCGAGCACCTGCCGGGCCCGCCGCTTGCGCGCCCGCAGCGGGTTGAGCGGGTGCACGAGCGGGACGAGGGAGAGCCGCACCCGGTCGAGGATCGCCTCCAACTCGGCGACCCGCGGCGCCGGATCGGCCCCCGGGTCGCCCGCGAGCCGGGCGGCGGCCTCCGCGGTGCAGGCGTGCACGCAGCGCAGGGCCCGCTCGACCCGCTCGTCGGTGATGGCGTGCGTGGTCACCGGCAGCACCAGGAGCACCGCCAGCACCGCGCCCAGGGCGCCGATGACCGTCTCGCCGACCCGCAGCGCGAGCAGCGCCGGATCGAGCACGCCGAGCAGCCCGTACAGCATGCTCGCCAGCACGGTCACGGCGAGCATCATCCAGGTGTAGGAGACGGCGGCGGTGTAGAAGATCCCGAAGACGCTGAGGGCGACGACCACGGCGGCCGCGACCGGCTGGTCGTGCAGCGGCATGGCGACGGCGAAGCCCACGACGACGCCCAGCACGGTGCCGAGGAACCGCCGGAAGCCCCGGATCAGCGTCTCGCCGCGCGAGGTGGTGTTGACGAAGACCCACCAGGTGGCGCCCACGGCCCAGTACCACCGCTGGTCGGACAGCAGATGCCCGGCGGCCAGCGCGGCGGCGGCGCCCGCGGTGGCCTGGACGGCCTGCCGGGTGGTGATCCGCGCCAGGCCCGTGCCGCCGGCCGGGGCGGCCACCGCGGCGGGCGCCGTCGACCGCCGCTCGTAGCACCACGCGCCGAACCGCACCAGCGACGACGCGGTGAGCGCGAGCGCCATGGCGGCGTACAGCTCGGGGAGTTGGGTGGGCACGGTGTGCAGGAACTGCGCCGCGAAGAAGGTCATGAAGGCGAAGACGCCGAGCGAGTGCCCGCGCGGGCCCCAGCGCCGGGCGTACACCCCGGCCCCGACGACGGCGAGGAACGCCAGGTCGCGGACGAGCGGCAGGTCGTGCAGGACGGCCGCGAGCGCGAGCACCGGGAGGCCGACGACCGGCAGCAGCGCGGTCGTCACGGCCTGCCCGCGCACCGTCGGGTCGGCGACGGTGAACAGGGCGAGCATCGCGGCCAGGCCGCCGGTGACGCAGGCCACCAGCGGGAGCCCGGCCGCCCCGCACAGCGCGACGGCGAGCCCGATCCCGATCACGGCCCGGGCCGCGAACCGCAGCCGCATGCGCCCCGGGTCCGGCGCCACGAACGCCCTCTTCAGCAAGTTCCCCCGCCCTTTCGGTACACCGGCGCACCGCGGCAGGACCGCCGATGCACCACAACATGAGAAAGGCGCCGCGGGGATCCGCAGCGCCATCGACGCGTCCATCTCAGCATCAGGGTGGCCGATTGTTCAACAGTGGATGAATGTATTGGGCCAATGGTCCAGTCAGGAGCGGATCGCGGCGTCCGGGAGCGGGCCATCGGACCACTCTGCGGGGCGTCCACCGGACCGGGAGTGGGCAGCGGGTCAGTCGGGGAGGGCCGCGGTGAGGTCCACCTCCACGAGCTGGCCCGGGAAACCCAGTTGTGCCACCCCCAGGAGCGTGCTGGCGGTGGCGAAGGCGGGGCCGAGGGCCGTTGCGTTGAGCCGTCGCCAGGCGGCGCTCAGTTCGGCGGTCTGCTCGCTGCGTACGTAGATCACCGAGCGCACCACGTGCTGCGGTCCGGCGCCCACCTCCGCCAGGGCGACCAGCGCGTTCGCCGCGACCTGGTCGATCTGCGCCGCCAGTCCAGGGCCGACGACGTTGCCCTCGCGGTCGAGCGGGCACTGCCCCGCCAGGTAGGCGGTGCGGCCGGCCTCGACGACGGTGATGTGGTGGTATCCGGGGGTCGGGTGCAGTTGCCGGGGGTTGATCCGGGTGATCGTCATGCCGGGAGTGTGCCGAACCGGCCGCGGGCGTGCGACGCCTTTTCGTCAATCGGCGCCGCGGGACGGCGAGTTCGGGCGCCGCGGGTCCGGGGCCGCCTCACATGGGCGCGGAGAGCAGCCGCACCGGGCCGGGCGGCCAGGCGGCCCCGTCCCGCAGCGGGGTCCACATGGTGCGCAGCGGCATCACGACCGGGCCGGTGGGCTGCTCGACCCGCACCTCGTCCGGGACCTCCCGCCACCCCAGGCGCGCGTAGAGGGCGACCAGCGGCGGGCGGCAGAACAGCAGGGCGTGCGGCGGGCCCATGGTGCGGGCGTGGTCGAGCGCGGCGGCCACCACCCGGCGGGCCAGGCCCCGGCCGCGCACGTCGGGTGCCACGGCCACCCCGCCGACGCCGATCACGGAGGTCTTGGTCCCGCCGAGCACGAGGGGGAGCCGGCGCAGCCCGGCGTGGGCCACCAGGCGATCGCCGAGCCGGACGCCGAAGTGCTCCTCCTTGGGCAGCCAGGTCAGGCCGGCACTGTCGACGCCGAAGGGATCGGGGCCGTCGCCGAGGATCGCGGTCACGTCGTCGCGGGTGTAGGAGTCGAGCCGGCAGGGGGTCAGGTGGGTGTGGTTCTCCGTCATCCCCGCAGCTTGGTCCACGTCGGTTGGCCGGGGCCAGTCCGAGGGGGCGCGGTTCGGCGCAGGACTCCTTGACGGGCAACTGCCCACCACTTACCGTCACTTCAGCTCTTGGCGCCTTGAGAGAACCTTTACCCCTCGATGGATGAAAAAGGTGAAGGCATGGGTGAGCTACGACGTCGTTCCCTACTGGCCGCCGCGGGCGGAACCGCGGCGGCCGCCGGTCTGGCGAACGCCGGAGCGGCCCAGGCGCAGCCGCCTCCCCGGGCCGCGCGGGCGGATGCCGCACCCGCCACCGAGACCGCCCCGCGCCGGCCCGGGCCGTACGACCGCCGGGTCGATGACCTGCTGGCGCGTATGACTGTCGAAGAGAAGCTGGGACAGTTACAGCAGCTCCCCTGGGTCTACGACACGGGGCCGGGCGGGCCGGGTACGAAGGCCGTCGAAGAGGCCGCGCGCAAGGGCCAGTTGGGCTCGGTGCTGAACATCCTCGGCGCGCGGTCCTGCAACGCGCTCCAGCGGATCGCCGTCGAGGAGTCGCGGCTGGGCATCCCGCTGCTGTACGGGCTCGATGTGATCCACGGCTTCTGGACCACGTTCCCCATCCCGCTGGCCCAGGCGGCCAGTTTCGATCCGCGGGTGGCGGCCCGGGACGCGGAGGTGTCCGCCGCGGAGGCCCGCTCCAACGGGGTGCACTGGACCTTCGCCCCCATGATGGACGTGACGCACGAGCCGCGCTGGGGCCGGATCGCCGAGGGCAACGGCGAAGACCCGTATCTGACCTCGGCGTTCGCCGCCGCCAAGGTGCGCGGCTACCAAGGCGACCGGCTCGTGGCCAAGGACCGGATCGCGGCCTGCGCCAAGCACTTCGTGGCGTACGGGGGCGCCGAGGGCGGGCGCGACTACAACACCGTGGACGTGTCGGAGTCCCGGCTGCGCAACCTCTATCTGCCGCCGTTCAAGGCCGCGTTGGACGCCGGTGCGGCGACCGTGATGGCCTCGTTCAACCTCGTCGGCGGGGTCCCGGCGCACGCCAATGGGCACACCCTCACCGACGTCCTCAAGCGGGAGTGGGGCTTCGACGGGATGGTGGTGAGCGACTGGAACGGCGTGCAGGAACTGCTCCCGCACGGGGTCGCCGAGGACGGCGCGGACGCCGCGCGGCTCGCGCTGAACGCCGGCGTCGACATGGAGATGACCAGCACCACCCTGGTCACCCACGGCAAGCGGCTCCTACGGGAGGGCCGGATCGACGCGCGCCGACTGGACGACGCGGTCGCCCGGGTGCTGCGGTTGAAGTACGCGCTGGGGCTGTTCGCGCACCCGTACGTCGACGAGGCGAAGGCGATCGGCGAGCCGTCGGCGGCGGCGCGGGCGGCGGCCCGGGCGGCCGCAAGCCGGTCGATGGTGCTGCTCAAGAACGACCGGGGGGTGCTGCCGCTGCGCGGCTCGGTCCGGTCGATCGCGGTGGTGGGCCCGTTCGGCAACGCAACCGACCTGTTGGGGACCTGGGTGCTGCCGGCGGCGGCCGAGAAGTTCCCGGCCACGACGGTGTTGGACGCCGTGCGCCGCGCGGTGCCGGGCGGCACGGTCCGGCACGCCCGCGGTGTCGACGCGCAGGGCGACGAGGTGCGTGGCATCCCGGAGGCGGTTGCGGCGGCCACCGCCTCCGAGGTCACCGTCGTGGTGGTGGGCGAACCGGCGGCGCTCAGCGGGGAGGCGTCCGCGCGCAGCGACATCGGGCTGCCGGGGGTGCAGCAGCGGCTGGTCGAGGCGATCGCCGGGACCGGCCGGCCGTTCGTGGTGGTGCTGGTCGGTGGGCGGCCGCTGACCATCGGCGGCTGGGTGGACCGCGCCCCGGCCGTGGTCCTGGCCTGGCACCCCGGCATCGAGGGCGGCAACGCGCTGGCCGATGTGCTGTTCGGCAAGGTGAACCCCGGTGGCAAGCTGCCGGTCTCGCTCCCGCGGTCGGTCGGCCAACTCCCCATCCACTACAACCACGAGAACACCGGCCGCCCCTACAACCCCCACGACAAGTTCACCTCGAAGTACCTCGACCTCCCCGACGGGCCCCTCTACCCGTTCGGGTACGGCCTGAGTTACACCACGTTCCGCACCGGCGCGCCCCGGCTCGGCAGCGCCACGATCACGGCCGACGCGCTGCGCGCGGGCGCCTCGGTCGAGGTCACCGCGACCGTCACCAACACCGGCTCCGTGGCCGGCGACGAGGTCGTCCAGCTCTACGTCCACGACCGGGCCGCCAGCATCGCCCAACCGGTGCGCCGGCTCAGGGGCTTCCAACGGGTGACGCTGGCGCCGGGCGCGAGCCGGACCGTGCGGTTCCGGCTGGCGGCCGAGGACCTGGGGTTTTGGAGCAACGCCCCGCACGGCGAGTTCCGGTTGGAGCCCGGCGCCATCGACGTCTACGTGGGCGGCAGTTCGGCCGCCGAGGGCAAGGCCACGCTGACCGTGACCTGACCGGGAAACCGGGCGCGCCGGGCGCTCAGGCGAACTGGGCGACGTACTCGTCGAAGGGCGGGATGCCCACCTCGGCGCGCCGCCGGTCCATCTCCTCGGGGGCCTCGCAGGGCCACGGGATCGGCGCGCCGTCCTGGACGCCGGCGATCTGGGTGCCATAGCGCTGCTCGCGCCCCTCGTTGACCCGGGTGCGGTCGTGGAGGAAGGCGAGGTCGTGCGGGGCCGCGAGGCCTTCGACGACGGCGCGTTCCAGCAGCCGCAGCGCGCGGCGTTGGACGTCCAGTTGGCGATCGGCGTGCTGGGCGATCAGCCAGGCGGCGCGGGCGGCGTCCGGGCCGAAGCGGTCCGCGGTGGGCCAGCCGTGGGCGTCCAGGATCTCGGTGAGGCGGTCGGCGTGCCGGGCGGTGAGCCGGCGCCAGGCCAACTGGTCGGCGAAGTCCGGGCCGTTGGCGCGGGCCGTGGCCGCGTGGTCCGCGGCGGCCATCGCGACCAGTTCGGCGGCCACCGTGGTCAGGGCGTCGTCGGTGTCGGGCGCGGGTGCGTCGTGCGTCATCGGTGCTCCAGAGGTCGGTGGGCCCCGCGTCGGGCCGGGCCCCTCCAACCTAAAGCGGCCAATCGGCACGGAAGATCGTCCTTGGGTACGGTGACGGGAGGGGCCGCGCGGCCGGATAATGGATGTACCCCGCGCGCCCCGACCGTCGTTGCAACACCGTCGACCTCAAGGAGGCCGTGGGCCGATGGCCGTGGACGCGCTGGACGCGAAGATCCTGAAGCTGCTGTTGGAGCAGCCGCGGACGAGCGTGCGGGAGTACGCCCGGGTGCTGGGGGTCGCCCGCGGGACGGTCCAGGCGCGCCTGGACCGCCTGGAGCGGGACGGGGTCATCACCGCCTACAGCCCGCGGCTCTCCCCCGCCGCGCTGGACCACCCGGTGCTGGCCTTCGTGCACATCGAGGTGACGCAGGGGCACCTGGAGGAGGTCGCCGCCGCGCTGGCCGAAGTGCCGCAGATCATCGAGGCGTTCTCGACGACCGGCGGCGGCGATCTGCTGACGCGGGTGGTGGCCCGGGACGCGGCACACCTGGAGGACGTGATCCAGCGGCTGATCAAGCTCCCGGGCGTGGTCCGCACGCGGACGGAGGTGGCGCTGCGCGAGCGGGTGCCGCACCGGATGCTGCCGCTGGTCGAGTCCGTGGGCGGCACGGCCACACAGGCGGGCTGAGCGGTGGCGCACGGCACGGCGGGCGGGCCCGCGCCGGTCATCTTCGACCTCGACGGGACGCTGGTGGACAGCGAGCCCCACTACTTCGAGGCCGGCCGGCGGGTGTTGGCCGACTACGGCGTCACGGACTTCACCTGGGAGCACCATCTGCGCTTCATCGGGATCGGCACCCGCGAGACGCTGACGGCGCTGGCGCGGGAGTACCACATCGACGCCCCGGTGGAGGAGTTGTTGGCCGGGAAGAACCACGCCTATCTGGAACTGGTCCGGACCGGCACGGAAGTGTTCCCGCAGATGCGGGAGCTGGTGGTGCGGCTGGCCGAGGGCGGGCATCCGATGGCGGTGGCGTCCGGCTCGTCGCGGGCCGCGATCGAGGCGGTGCTGGCCGGGGCGGGGCTGGACGCGCTGTTCGCCACGGTGGTGTCGGCGGAGGAGGTGCCGCACGGCAAGCCGGCGCCCGATGTGTTCCTGGAGGCCGCGCGCCGGCTGGGGGCCGAGCCCGCGGCGTGTGTGGTGGTGGAGGACGCGGCGCCCGGGGTGTTGGCGGCGCGGCGGGCCGGGATGCGGTGCATCGCGGTGCCCTATGTGTCCGGAAGCGTCGACGATCCGGCGTTCGCCGGTGCGGGGTTGCTGTTCCCCGGCGGGCAGCGGGAGTTCACCGCGCGGGCGGCGCACGCGTGGATCGACGGGGCGGACCGCTCGGGGTGAGCGGCCCGCCCGGGGCCGGTCGGGTCGGTGCACGCCAGCCGGCCCCGGGGCGGCTCAGCCGATGCCGGCGGAGGCGCACTGCGTGGCCAGGGCGGGAGTGCAGAGCAGGTCGCTGCGCACCACGCCGTCCCGGACGACGGTGTCCTTGAGGTTCTCCTTCGTGACCACGGTGGCCTTGAACTGCTTGGCCGGAATGCCGGACTTGCTGTGGTTCGCCGCGGTGGTGGAGGTGAGGTCGGAGATGCTCTTGCCGCGCAGCAACCGGAAGGCCAGTTCCGCGGCGGTCTCCGCCTCGGGCCGCACTTCCTTGTAAACAGTGAACGCCTGGGTTCCGTCCAACAACCTCTGAAGTGCGGGAAGTTCGGCGTCCTGGCCACCCAGCGGAACATTCTTCACGCCGGCCGACTTCAGCGCCTCGGCGATACCGCCGGCCATGCCGTCATTCGCCGAGTAGACCGCGTCGAAGCCGCGCGGACCACGGGAGTTGATGACATCGGCCATCTCCTTCTTCGCGGTCGCCTCGGACCATTCGGGGACGTCCTTCTCGTAGACGATTTTGCGCACCTTGCCGTCGAGGGCGGCGTGCGCGCCCTTCTTGAAGGCCGGGGCGTTGGGGTCGTCCGGGGAGCCGTTGAACATGACGACATCGGCGCTCGCCGCGCGCGACCCGAGCGCGGCGAGAATTGCCTCGCCCTGGAGCCGGCCGATCTTGTCGTTGTCGTAGGAGACATACGCCGCCACGTTGCCCTCGGCGAGCCGGTCGTAGGCGATGACCTGAACGCCCTGACGTGCGGCGGAGTCCACCCACGCCTTGGCGGCCTGGGCGTCGACCGGGTCGAGGATGATGACCTTGACGCCCTTCTTCACCAGGTCGTCGAACTGGGAGCGTTGGGTATCGACGCTGGACTCGGCGTTTCCGTAGTCCACCGTGCATTGGAGGCAGAGCGCCGCGATGCGCCGGGAAATGATGCGGTGATCGAATTTCTCGTAGCGCGTGGATTTGTTCTCGGGAAGGAGGAGGCCGATGTGGTCCTTCCCCTGGGACGGTTCCTGATGATCGTTTCCGCAGGCCGCCAGGGGCGCGGCGAGGGAAAGCGTCAACACACTGATGAGGACGCCGCGACGTATTGTTGCATTCGTCACATTCGCTGCGCCCATTGCCTTCTTCGGCCTCATGAAAAGTACCTCCACAGGGGCCGCCCTGACTCGGCCCATGAATGGCTGAGTGAACGTCACCGAAGCCCCAATCGTCAAGAAACGAAGCAATAACGATGCCGGATACGGCCATGCATTGAACCACTGAAGGCGACGCGCCCGCCGACTCCCCCCGCCCGCCGCCCGAGGTGATCTCCGCGCGGCCGCTGGGCATGGTCAGCGGTATGAGTACGCCACGGAACCGGACCCCCGTCTCCGCCGAGGGACAACTGGGCCGCGCGAACGACCACCCCGGGCGCCGCGACCGGGAGTACCGAAGCCGCCGGGACGCCCTGGCGGCCCGCGCCGACAACCACCCGGTAGGGGCGCCGTATCCGGGTGTGGAGTACACCGAGGACGAGCACCGGACCTGGCGCACCGTCTACGACGCACTGCTCCCGGAGCACCAGGCGCACGCCTGCCGGCCGGTGTTGGACGCCCTCGCGGACACCGAGATCCCCGCCGATGGGGTCCCGCAGCACGCGGACATCACGCCCGGGCTGACGGCGCGCACCGGGTTCGCGCTCACGCTGGCCGGCGGGGTGGTGCCCAACGAGCGGTTCCTGGGCGCCATGGAGCACGGCTACTTCCATGCGGTGCAGTTCGTACGCCATCCGGACGTGCCCCTCTACACCCCCGAACCGGACGTGCTGCACGACGTGTTCGGGCACGGCATCCATCTGTCGTCACCGCGCATCGCCGAGCTGTACCGGATGTTCGGCCGGGCCGCGAACCGGGTCCGGACCGACGAGGCGCTGGACATTCTGAGCCGGGTGTATTGGTACACCCTCGAATACGGATTGGTCAGCGAATCCGGCGTACCCAAGGCTTTCGGGGCGGCGCTGCTCTCCTCGTACGGGGAGATCGGGGCGCACGAAGGGCGAGAAGTGCGCGAACTGGACGCATGCGCCGCAGCAAGTACGCAGTACGTCATTTCCCGCTATCAGCCGGTTTTGTTCGCGGCGCGCTCCTTCTCCCATCTTGAGGACATACTCGGCACGTTCTGCGCGGAATTCGACGACGACACCGGGCGGCGACTCGGATTGCCGGCGCTGCGCCGCGATCGGGGCTAGGGCGCTTCCTGTCCGATGGGCCAGGGCCGGATAGGCGGTAGTCGGCTTCGTTCCCTTCCCTTCCGTTCCGATCCACTGATCCCCTGGTCCCCCGATCCATTCGGTCAGTCGGTCATTCGATCCGTCGGACCCTCCGTCGCTGGCCAGTGGTCGGTGACCGGTGGCCGCTGTTGCCGCGACGGGCCGCACTCGAACGGTTTGCCCAACGGACGGTGGTTAGCCGCGTGTTAGCGGAGCGTCAGCCTGGCGATAGCCGTCCCGACCAGAGTGTGTGACGTACCAACGAAACAACGGCACCGACCACCCCGGGGGACCCGCCATGAACTCCAACACCACCGTCCGCACCGCTCGTCGCCGCACCCTGCGCATTGCCGCCGCGGCCCTGACCGCGGCCGCCGCCCTTTCCCTGACCGCCTGCTCCGGCTCGGACGCCGGCAACGCGAAGCCCGCGGCCCACACGAACACCGGCACCACCGCCACCGAATCCGGCGGCACGGGCCCCGCCGCCGGAGCGCAGGGCGCCGATGCCCCGGCGGCCCCCGACGCCAAGGCCGACACCACGAAGGACACCAAGGTCGACACCAAGTCGGGCGCTGTGGGCAGGCGATCGGGCGGCTCGCACGGCGCGACGACCAAGGCGGCATCGCCGGTCCGCATCCAGCCGCTGGCGGACGGCAGCAGCAAGGCCGAGATCTACAAGATCGGTGACCAGCAGTACCGCGCCAAGATCGTCAGCCGCGGTTCGGTCCTGGCCACGCTGGAGACGAAGGGCCGCGACACCGGGCTCGACGCCAACGACATGTTCGTCGTGCTCACGTTGGACGGCCAGGTCCACTCCTGGATGGGCGGCGGCCACCAGGGGCCGGGCACCTTCAAGGTCGCGGGCGACTGGACGGTCAAGGTCACGAAGGTCGGCGAACTGCACTACCGCGCCGACATCATCGGCCATGACGGCTCGGTGGACGGCACGCTGGAAACCAAGGGACACGACGACGGGGCCGCCGCCAACGGCGTCTACATGGTGCTCAGCAGCGGCGGAGTGCTCAGCGCCCACGCGTAAGTCCCCGCGCGGCTACGGCGGTAGAGCCACCCCCGTCGGGTGGCTCTTCGGGGGCGAGGGGGATCGAGTGGTGGGTTGGGGTGGGCGGAAGACCGGGTGGCGGGAGGGGTCGGGTCGAGGCGAGTGCCGGCACCAACCGTCTGCGCCCCGGAACGGGGGCGCTCGGGTGGCACGTTGAGCCGAGCGTCCCCCACTCCGCACGCCCCCACTACCGCACAGACATCCCCAACCGACGCAGGCCCGCGCATCGTTGCGCGCCTCCACCCACCAACTAGCCACGCTCATCGCTCCGTTGAGTCTCCGCAGTCCCGCCGCTCACCCCCCGACCCCGACCAACGCCAACGTGATGTTGTCCGGTGCGCCCGCCTCAATGGCCGCCTTCCACAGCTCGAAGACGGCCCGCCCGCCGTCGTGTTCACGCAGCACGGCGGCGATCTCCTCCTCCAGGACCGGGTCGGTGAGCCCGTCCGTACACACCACATAGCGTCGATCCGGGACCAGCGGCACGGTACGAACGTGCGGGGTGACCGCGACGAAACGGCTGGCGCCACCGATCGCCTGGGTCACCAGCGACGTGGTCCGTTGCCCCGCCGGCAGCGGAGGGCTGTCGTCCACGCTCACCTGCCGCAGCCCGTCCTCCCCGGCCTCCAGGACCCGGCTGTCGCCCACGTTGAAGACCAGCAGTGCCTCGGGCAACACGACGGTGCCGGCCACCGTGGTCCCCATCCCGGTCAGCGCCCGGTCCCGCTCGGCCGCCGCGTACACCGCGCGGTTGCACCGGGTCACCGCCGCCCGCACCGTCTCCTCGCTGTCCAGCGTCGGCCCGAGCGCCGCCAGGTGCGCCACGGTCAGCGCGCTGGCGACCTCGCCGCCCGGTTGCCCACCGATGCCGTCGGCGACCGCCACCACCACCGGGCTGCCCAGCGGGAACATCAGCGTCTGGGGGTTCTCGGTCACGGTGCCGCACAGCGTCCACGGCCCCGCGACCAGGCTGTCCTCGTTGTGCTCCCGGATCAGTCCGGGGTGGCTGAGCGCCGTCACCGTGATGTACTGCGCCGCTGTGTCCATGCCGTCGCTCCCTCGCCGGTCGCTCGCGGTGTCCCCCGCCGGTCACGCTCCGTCCCGCCGTGCTCCGGGCCACGTCCTCACCCGGTCCCCGCCCCGGTCCGGCCGCCGCTCAGCGTGTGCCGCCGCATCAGCCGGGACACGTCCTTCGCCGTGATGATCCCCACCAGATGCCCGGCGTCCACGACCAGGATCCGCATCCCGGTCCGCAGCGTCACCCGGTCCATCGCCTCGCTCAACAGATCGTCCGGCGCTGCCACCGCGCACTGGGACATCGGTACGGCGACGTCCCGAACCCGCAGCTCCACCCGCTGGGCGACGGGTATCGACGCCAGCCTGCGGACCTGCACCAGGCCGCTCGGCCGCCCCTCGAAGTCCAGCAGCGGAACGACGGAGTGCCCGGTCGTCACCGCCACCTCGTCGATGAACCGCTGCACCGTCAGCCAGTCCGCCCCGGTCACCACGGGAGCCGACATGGCATCGGCCGCCCGCACCCCGCGCAGCGCCGTCTGCATCGCCGCCCGTCGTCGCTCGGACCCGGCAACGACCATGATGAACAGCCCGATCAGGGCCAGCCACAGCCCGCTCGGCAACCCGCGCAACACTGCGAACCAGCCGGCCGCCACCAGCAGCACGCCCATCACCTGGCCGCCCCGGGACGCCGCGATATCCGCGCGGTCCCGGTCTCCGGTGCGCCACCACAGCAACGCCTGCACCACCCGCCCCCCGTCGAGCGGGACGGCCGGCAGCAGATTGAACACGCCCAGGAGAACATTGGCCCAGCCCAGCCACACCAGCACGACCGCCGGCACCGCCCACAGCGACAGCACATGCAACCCGAAGCCGGCGCCCAGCGCGATACCCCCGATGAGCAGGCTGGTGAGCGGTCCGCTGATGGCGACCGCAAAGGCCGCGGCCGCGGTCTGCGGCCGCCCCATCCGCGTTATCCCGCCCAGCGCCCACAGGGTCACGTCCTCAACGGATATCTGCTTCCGGCGTGCGATCGCGGCGTGTGCCGTCTCGTGCAGCAGCAGACTGCCGGTGAGCAACGCGGCCCCGACGACCCCGGCCAGGGCGTAGACGACAGCGGAACGTCCCGGGGCGATCACCGGCAGCGTCTGCCGCCCGAGGCCGTACGCGAACAGCACCACCAGCAGGGGCACGCTCCAGTGCATCCGCAGCGGCACCCCGACCACATGCCCGATCCGGACCGAGCCGTTCATCGCCGTCTCCCGCCGGCCCGGGCACTGGTTCCTCCGGGCGGGGCCTCACGCCCCGCGCTCCGCGGACCGCCCGGCGCGGCACTCACCACAATTGTCGCTCGCCACCCCGCCACCGGCCGAGGTCTCCCCCACCAGCCTGCTACCCGGCACCGAACTAATCTGGAGGTGCGGTCGCTCGTGCGGCGACCGTTGTAGCGGAACGCGCACCGCCCCGGGCACGGGAGGCGAGGACCATGGGACGCAGCCACCACTTCCACCTCGACCAGGGCGGCCACTCGATCACCGTGAACGTAGGCCCCGGCCGCGACGGCGAGATTGAACTCCTGGTCAACGGCAAGGTCGTCGCCTACCAGCGGGAGCACGGCACCGGCCTGAACCTCCTGACCGGCGAACTCCCCGACGAACCCGTCCGGATCTTCCGCGTCCGCATCCGCGAACCCCGGCTCGTCCCCACCGCACCCCGCTGCACCCTCGAACTCGACGGGGTGGAACACCCCATGCCAGAACGCCATCTCGTCTGACCCCACGTCGAAACCCCGGTCGAAACCCACGCCCAAGCCCCCTCTGCCACGTGCGTCTTCAAGTCGTCCGGCCGAGGTCGCGCAGCGGCGCTGCCCGGCCCCTCGTTCCGCTACTGCCGGCGAACGCCCGGTAGCGCCGCCGACGTTGACCGCTTCCGTTCCCCCTCTCCGTCACTCCGCGCTCACTTGGCCTTGCCCTCCGCTTCCACCAGCTCCTTGAACTGCTGGAGATCGCTGCGTACGCCCCGCTCGATCGCGACGGCCTGCGCGAACCCATGGGGCCCGCCGAAACTCTCCTTGATCGTGCCCGGGTCGTACTCGAACCGGGCCTGGAGCCGGGTGTGGCCCCGGTCGATGGGCAGCAGCGAGAACGTCCCGGCAAGGTCGGGGCCGCTCGTGGTCTGCCACGTCATCACGTTCTCCATCTCGCGGTCGACGATCTCGACCTCGAACTCCTGCGCCCGGCCGCCCGCTTCAACGTCCAGGTGCGCCCGTCGCTCGCCCTCCGGCCGGGCCTGCCGGACGCCGTTCAGGAACCGTGGATAGCTCTCCGCGCGGTGCAGGCAATCCCAGGCCGTTTCGAGCGGAGCACCGATGTCGATGTGTTCTTCGAGAGTGCTCATCGGACACCTCACAGCTTGCTTCGCACCCCCCTAATTACGCTTCCAGGTTCCTCCGCCCGGCGGCCGGAAGCGACCCGAGTTCGAACCGGCCCGGTGCACTCTCGTCTCCCCCTAACTCTCCAGCGCTCTCCCCTCCTCGTGTCCCTCCTGCTCCCCTGCTCCCCTCCCCTCCCCCTCCCCTCCTCATCGCCCGGCCTTGCTCGCGGGACGCCGGGCCTGTGCCATCGATGTCCGGCCACCCGCCGACGCGCCGCCGTCCGACGAGCCGCCGTCCGATGTCCCGGGTACTACTCCGGCTCCTCGACGCGCGGTGCGATCGCGAGGATCGCCACGTCGTCGTGGAGGATGCGCGTGTGGCGGGGCAGATCGGCGTTGAGGAAGTCGATGACATCGGCCGGCCCCGGGGCCGGCCTGCCGCCGAACCGCTGGATGAGGCGGTCCAGCAGCGGATAGAACGCCCCGGTGTGGTCCCGGGCCTCGATCAGCCCGTCGGTGCAGAGCAGCAGCACATCGCCGTGGGCGAAGCGGTGCGTGTACGACACCGGTGGCTCCGCGGACAACCCGCCCAGTCCCAGCGGCAGGGCTGGCGGCCCGGTGAGCGCGGTCACCTCCCCTCCCGAGATCAGCACCGGCTCGATGTGCCCGTGGTTGATGATCGTCACTTGCTGGGCCCGGGCGTCGTACTCGACCAGGGCAGCGGTCACGAAGAGTTCGTCGTCGGGGATCTCCGCCGCCTCGTGGGCCAACCGACGCTCCATCCGGGCGGCCACCGCCAGCAGGTCCCCGGGGTCGTAGGCCGCCTCGCGGAAGCTGCCGAGGATGTCGGCGACCGTACGGACCGCCTGGAGCCCCTTGCCGCGGACGTCGCCGATGATGGCCCGCTCGCCGGCCGGGGTGGCACGGATGTCATAGAGGTCCCCGCCCACCATGGTGCCGATCTCCCCGGACCGGTAGAGACCGGCCGCCAGCACCTTGCCGACCCGATGGGGAACCGGCCGCAGCAGGGTCCGCATCAGCGCCTCGGCCACCGAGTTGACGCGCACCAAGTGCCGTTGCTGGCGCCGTCGGTACCCGGCCAGCGCCACGCCCATGATCCCGACGACGAGGGTGGAGATATACGTCGCTACATAGTGATTCCCCCACAGTTGATGGATGTTGTGGCCCGTGCAGCACGGGGTGCCCGCGAGCACGCCCTCCAGGACGACGGCGAAGACGGTGACGACGGCGACGCCTACCGGGCCGTGGGTGAAGGCCGCGAGTACCGGCACGGCGATCAGCAGGGAGCTGACCGCCCACTGTGTGGGCGTCACGAACTCCAGTAGCAGCACGATCAGTACGTACAGGGCGGGCAGCCATCGCATCCAGGCGGGGACCGTCGGCGCCTCAAAGCCGTTGCTGTCCACCAGTCCGGAGAGCCGCTGGGTCGGCCGGCCGCGGCCCGACTGGTTCACGACGGCGGCTCCCGCCGCGCCGCGGGGACCGGACTCGTCAACGCCGTCACCCTCGTCTTCCGCGCCACCGCTCAACGACCCATTCACGCGACCTGTTCAACAGGGGCTCCCGCCATGGACTCCTGTTACGACCGTGCTCAAGGTCCACAGCCTGACGCCCCCGAACAGCCAACCCGACGATTACGCCATCGGCGGCATGTCACCTCCCTTCGGCCGCCAGGCGGACCCCGGCGTCGTCGGGTCGCTGGTCCGTTCCAGGTCTCAGCCTCGTTGGTGCGGTGGCGTGAGTGGTGGCGAGGGGCTGTGAGGAGGGTGAAGTCCCGCCGGGCAGGGAGGAATTGCGGGGTGTGGTCGACGTTGATGCCGCGGTCAGCGTTGTCGGTGTGGTTGGTGTGGTTGACGTGGTCAGCATTGTTGGTGTGGTCGGTGTGGCTGGTGTGAGCGGTGCGGGTGGTGTCGTGGGGATCGGTTGGCGTGCTTCGGTGCTGATCATGGTGGCCCCCTATCGGACATTGGGTATCGGATGGTGGATGAGTGCGTCGGGCGGGTGTGCTTGCCGTGCCCGGCCGATGCACTCAACTGTCCGCTATTCGGCGGCCGTTGGCGTCAAACCGTGGGTGGTAGTGCGGAGTCAACCCCTGGTCGTACGGGGGCGGTAGTCGCATGCCGGAGGTTGATGGCCGGCCGGGCGACTACTCCTCCACGGCTCCGTCGATGCGGCGGAGGTGCTGTCGGAACGAGTAGTTCGGGTCGGCGGTGCGGCGGGTGAGGTAGTCGTCGAAGGCGGTCTGTTGGCGGAGGGTCTCGCCCGCGACGATCCTGCGGGCCTGTTCGCGCTCGGTCTCCCAGATCGTGCGGGCCGTGTCCAGTACGGCCTCGACGCGGTCCGCGGGGACGAACAGCACGCCGTCGTCGTCGCCGAAGACCGTGTCCTCGGCGGTGACCCGGTGGGGGCCGAAGCGGGCGCTGACCAGGGCGTCCGGCTCCCGGTCGGTGAGTCGGACCGGGCCCGGCGCCAGGCGGCCGTAGCTGAACACCGGCAGGCCGATCTCCACCAGTTCCGGGGTGTCCCGGTGCAGCCCCCAGATCACCACGCCGGCCAGTCCCGCGGCGCGTGCTTCGAGGGCCAGCAGGTCGCCGACGCACGCCTCGTCCTGGCGACCGCCGTTGTCGATGACCAGGACGTCGCCGGGTCGGGCGTCGGTGAACGCCTCCAGGAAGATGTCGACGCTCCCGTAGTGCCGGGCGGGCAGCGCGCGTCCGGCGACCCGGTGACCGGGAACCACGGCGCCGACTCCGGGCGGCGCGGCGCGCAGCGGTACGCCGAGCCGCACGCAAGCGTCGGCCACCAGGGGCGTGGACAGCTCAGCGAAGGACTTGACCATGGCGTTCTCCTCGGATCGGCCCCGTCGCCGCCTCGGAGCGGTCGGCGCGGGGTGCGGTGAACGGTGCCATGATCCCCGGCCGTTCGGGCCCCGTACAGATCGGCGCCCAACTCCCTTGGCAGTGGCCGCGAGTGGCCGAAATCCTCCCTACCGACCCGATGGTTCCGGTCGTACTTTGACTCCGTGACCAGATTCGAAATCTGGTCACGAACGAGGAGGGAGAGGGGACTTGGAACGGGCCGAGCGCGGTCAGCGCATCCTGGAGGCGGCCGGGGAACTGCTGCTTGCCTGGGGATACCGGCGGGTGACGATCGACGAGATCGCCCGGCGGGCCAAGGTCGGCAAGGGCACGGTCTATCTGCACTGGAAGACCAAGGACTCGCTGCTGCTGGCCGTCGTGCTCAACGTCAAATGGCGCAGTCAGCGGCAGCACTTGACCCGTATGCGGTCCGATCCGCTGGAGATCCTGCCAAGCCGGACGATGCGCAGTTACTACGGCGACTTCCTCAAGGAGCCGGTGTTGCGCGCCGTGCACACCGAGGACGTCGATATCCTCGGCCGGCTCAGCGACACCGCCAAAAAGGAATTCGCTGAGCTGATGGCGCTCAGCGACCAGGTTCTGCTGCGCTATCTCGAAGTGCTGCGGCACCACGGGCTGGTCCGTTCCGATCTCGACGTGCAGCACCAGCAATACGCGTTGCTGTCCACGTCCACCGGGTTCTTCATGGCCGAGGCCATGCTCTACGACCGGGCACCGGAGAATCCGGAGGTCCGCGGTGACCTCCTCGCCGAGACCCTCCGCAGGATGCTGGAAACGTCGCCGGAGGAATTCCGCGCGCCGCGGACCGAGAGTAATTCCCTTGCCAATTCGCTGCGTTACGGCAGCATGGAGGAGGCAGTGGCCGCCGCCGCGCCCGAAGTCATCGCGCTGTACGAGCAGTTGGAGGAATGCAGCGCCGCGGAGATGCGCCGGCAACTGCGCGAGTGACCTCCCCTGCGGGCCGCGGGCCCGCCCCAGCCGCGGCCCCGTCGCGGCTCCGTTTCGCCCAGGCTCATTTCACAGGAGAGAGACATGACCGAATTGGCGGACTCCCCCTTCAACGAACACGTCGGCAAACACCCCGGCGAGCCGAACGTGATGGAACCGGCCCTGCTCACCGATCCGTTCACCGGATACGGCGAGTTGCGCGAGCAGGGCCCGGTGGTCCGCGGCCGCTTCGTCGACGACACCCCCGTGTGGTTCATCACCCGCTTCGACGAGGCCCGCGCGGTTCTGCGCGACCATCGGTTCGCCAACAGCCCCGCCTTTGCACAGGACGCCGGGGACGGGGGAAATCCGCGCAATCGCCTGATGGACATGATGGGGCTGCCCGAGCACTACCGAGTCTATCTCGACGGCTCCATCCTCACCATGGACGCCCCTGACCACACCCGGCTGCGGCGGCTGGTCTCCCGCGCCTTCACCGCCCGCAAGATCACCGATATGCGGCCCCGGGTGGAGGCCATCGCGGACGATCTGCTGAGCCGGCTCCCGGAGCACGCCGAGGACGGGGTCGTCGACCTCATCACGCACTTCGCCTATCCGTTGCCCATCACGGTCATCTGCGAACTGGTGGGAATCCCGGAAGCGGACCGGCCGCAGTGGCGTGCCTGGAGCTCCCAACTCTCCTCGCTGCGGCCGGATCGGCTCAAGGATTCGTTCCCGGCGATGATCGACCACATTCACGAGCTCATCCGTGAACGGCGCGCGACGCTCAGCGACGACCTGCTCAGCGAACTGATCCGCGCGCACGACGACGACGGCAGCCGGCTCAGCGACGTCGAAATGGTCACGCTGGTCCTGACCCTGGTCATCGCGGGGCACGAGACCACCGCCCACCTCATCACCAACGGCACGGCCGCACTGCTCACTCACCCCGACCAGTTGCAGCTGCTGAAGTCGGATCCGGGGCTGCTCCCCCGCGCGGTGCACGAGCTGATGCGCTGGTGCGGCCCGGTGCAGCTGACGCAGCTGCGCTACGCCACCGAGGACACCGAGGTGGCGGGCGTGCGGATCGCGAAGGGCGAAGCCGTCATGCCCATCCTGGTTGCGGCGAACCACGACCCCCGCCACTACGCCGACCCCGCCCGGCTCGATGTCACCCGCCACCCGGCTGGCCGGGCCGAGGACCACGTCGGTTTCGGCCACGGCATGCACTACTGCCTGGGGGCCAGCCTGGCCCGGCAGGAGGGCGAGGTGGCCTTCGGCAAGCTACTCACGCACTATCCGGACGTGTCGCTGGCGGTGGCGCCGGAGGAGCTCCGACGCATACCGCTGCCGGGCAACTGGCGGCTGAGCGAGCTCCCGATCCGGCTCGGCTGAGCCCTCGGGGCACGGGCCGGGCTCCTCCACTCCTCTCCGTGGGGCGACGGAGCCCGGTTCCGCCGTGGGGCGGCGCGGCCGGGTGGGATTGGCTTGGCTTGATGCGGCTTAGTCTGTTGCGAATTGGATTGATACGGCTGGGCTTGTTGTGGATTGACCTTGTTGTGGTTTGGCGGGGCGTGGTGTGTGGCGGTGTGCGGTGCGGGGTCATCCTTCGTTGGGCGGGGAACGTCGGTTGGAAGGCGTCGGGTTGGGCTCCGGGCCGGGAGGCGGTGCTTCTCTACGGGCCGTAGTGGGCGTGGGCCGCCCATTGGTTCGGTTGCGTGGGGGCGTTCGCCCGGAGGGTGCGGACGGTCTGGTGGAGGGCGCGGGCGGGGGTGGGTTGGAGGCTGGCGTGGAAGAGGCGAGCGGTGTGGGTGGCGATGGTGTCCGTTACGGGCCAGAGGGGCGCGACGACCTGGGTGAAGCCGGCGAGGTGCATGGCGGCACCGAGGTGGACGGCTTCGTCGGCGAGGCGGTCGGGGTCGGTGGTGGTGCAGGTCGAGAGGTAGCAGAACTCGGCGTCGGTGAGACGGAGTCGGGATATCTCGGAGAGGGTGAGCGGCTGGTCGTGGAGGACCAGGTGGTCGATGTGGGGGTGGGTCGGGTCGGCGACCGTATGGCCGGCGAAGTGGAGGTGGCTGGTAGTGGGGAGGGCCGCCAACAGCCTTGTGTGGGTGGCTTCTTCGTCGTCTAGCAGCAGGGTGTCGGGGCCGTAGTGGTGGGCGGCGTCCTGGGCCTCGGTCGGGGCGCCGGGCAAGGGTGCGAAGCCCAGGGTGCGGGACATCGCCACCGCCAGGGGTGCGAGCGGGCGCGGCTGTGTGCCTCGGCGGGAGGCGGTGCGGACGGCCACGGCGAGTGCCGCGATGGTCGGGGTGTAGGAGGGGACCGCGCGGTCGAGGAGGGTGCGGGTGCCGTCCGGGTCGGTGTGGTGGCCGGCGGCGTGCAGCGGGAGCAGGGCCAGGGGGCCGGTGGCGGAGAGCCAGATGCGGGGCAGTTGAGCGGCGTCGGTGTGGTGGTCGAGGGCGTGGTGGTCGGGGGTGTGGGCGAGGTGGTTGAGGACGGGGAAGGCCGTGGTGTCCCAGAGCCATTCCAGCGTTGCGCGGAGGTACACCTGGGCTGCGTGACTCTCGGCCGGTGCAGCGTCGGGGCTCTCGGCGGTGCGCCATGCCTCGACGAAGCGTGCGGCGCGGGTCTTCGCCTCGTCGTACGAGAGGCCAGGGAGCGGTACGGCGGTCACTCCGCTGCTGGTGAGGATCAGCGCGTCACAGCGCAGCGGGCTGGTGTTGACGGTCACCACCGGGCCGCCGGCGGCCGCCGGGCGGAGTGCGGCGAGCCGTGGCGGTCTGCGGAAGCCGTCCAGGCCGGGCAGGTGGCGGATCTCGGCGAGCAACGCGTTCCACTGCTCAGCCAGTTGGTGGCGCCGGTCGAAGGTGGCCGGGGCGGTGGCGAGGGCGATGCGCAGCTCCGCCAATCGGGCCGCGAGCTGCGGGGCGGTGGCCCGGAGGCCCTCGGCCTCGCCGTGGAATCCGAGGGCGCTGGTGAGCAGGGTGCCGCGGGCCCGTTCGAGGAGTTCCAGGGCGCGGGCGGGGGCGTCGGGGCCGCCTGCAGTGAGGACGGCCGCCGCTGTGTCGGCAGCCAGGCCGCGGGCGTGCCCGTTCAGTTGGGTCTCCGAGGTGCTGCCGTGTAGTTGGTGGGGCACGACCTGGGGTAGCGGCGCGACGGCCCGGGCGTACGCCGCGGCGGCCTCCCGGTGACGGCCGGTGGCGGTCGCCAGCTCCGCCAACGCGCGGTGGAGCCGGACCAGTTCGTGCGGAGGTCCGGTGGCGTTACGGGCGGTGGCCTCGGCGAAGGCGTGTGCCTCCCGCAGGAGCTTGGTCTCCGGTGCGTCGCCCTCGGTGTGCCGTTGGCGTTCCAGGAGGGCGGCGGTCAGGTGGGCCAGCATGCCCGAGCGGATGCCGTGGGTGGGGCGGGCAGTCTCAATGGCCTCGCGCAGCAGGGCAATCGCCTCGTCGAGGGCTTCCGGGCGACCGGTCCGACGGGCCCGCTCGCGCAGGCTGCGGGCGAGGTCGCGGAGGTAGCCGGGCCGTTGCGGGTCGTCGGCCCCGCACACCGCCACCGCTTCGCGGTGCACCGCGATCGCCTCGCGCAATGAGGGCGGTTCGGCGGGCCGTTGGTCGGCCGGGGTGGGGGCAAGGTAGGTGGAGTGGGCGGGGCCATCAGGTGGGGCGAAGTGGCTGGCCTGGTCGGGAGGATCGGGAGGGTCGGGGTGGACCGGGCTGTTGGGCTGGTCGAAGTGGTCGGCCTGGTCGGGGTCGTCGAGGTGGTCGCCGGTGAGGGTCTCGGCGCAGTGGTCGTGGAGGGCGTTGCCCAGGCGGCTGAGGGCGCTCGCCAGGGCGGTGGGGTTGCCGCGGCGGGCCCGTCGTTCCTCGGCCGCCTGGCGGTACAGCGCGATGGCGTCATGCAGCACGTCCGCCAGCCCGGTGCGCCGATATTGGGCGTGCAGCACCTCCGCGTGGTGGTCGAGGACCCCGTCCCGGCCCGGGGCGGGGAGCGGTTGGGGCTCGCCGCGGACCAGTTGCACGGCCTCGTCCAGTGCGGCTCCATCGCCGGTGGCCCGATGGCGCTTCACCAACAGGCCGGCCAGGCGGGCCCGGTAGGGCGTGACGTCCGGGGAGCCGGCGGGGGCAGCCCGGACGGCGCCGCGGCAGGCGTCGATCGCCGCGCTGAGATCGGCGATGGTGCCGGTGACGTCGTGGCGCAGCGACAGGTGCAGGCCGAAGGCGTCCAGTCGGGCCGCCAACCGCTCGCTGTCCGGCGGGGTGTGTCGGAGGGCTTCCCGGCCGCGGTCGATCGCCTCGTCGAGGTCGTGGCGCTCGTGGGTGTGCCGGTAGTGGTCGCCGATCACCTGGGCGTGGTGGGCGACGGCGTCTGCCCATTGCGCTCCGCCGGCGGGGATGAGCAGCAGCAACTCGCGGCCGAGGCGGACGGCCTCGGCCAGCGCGGCGGCGTCGCCCGTCTCGCGGTACGCCGTCTGGAGGGTGACCGTCAGCAGGCGCAAGGAGCGTACGCGGTCCGGACGGTGACGTGGTGTCAGTTCGAGGAAGGGGCGGAGGACCGCGGCGTCCCGGTGTGGTCGACCGCCACGAGGATCGAGCCCGCGGGCGGCCGTGACGAACTCCTGGGAGAGTTCCTCCCGTCGTCGCAGGCCGGCGAGCACCTGGCGGCGCACCTCCCGGGGCACCCTGGGGCCGTTCAGACGGCGCCCGGACCGCAGCGCCTCCAGTACCGCGGCGGCCTCGGACGGCACCGCGTCCCGCTCCCGGGCGTAGACGTGGGCCAACGGCCTTAGGGACGCCTCCCGTTCGGCGTGATACGCGCCCTCTGCGCCGGCGACGTGCTGGAGCCAGCGGGCCATGCCGATCGCGTGCAGGGCCGCGAGGTCCGGCCAGTTGGTGTCGGCCGTGGTGATCACCAGCCGGGTGATCGAACCCTGTCGTTCCAGCAGCCGGAGCTCGGCGAGATCGCCGGTGTCGCGGACGGCGGCGATGGCGTGCCGCACCGCGATGAGCAGCCGGTCCCGTGAACCGTCCCGTGAGGAGTCCCTCGCCGGGTCCCGTGAAAGCTCTCGCATGGCGCCTCCGTTGGACCGAGAAGGCGGTGGCCGGTATTCACCCCCGTGGAGCCGCACGGCGGTTCCCCTCCCGCCCGGCCCCTGCGGACTCCTTAAGCAGCACAGCATAGGACTCATCGGGCCGGCAGCACATGCCCCCCGCAGCGCCGATGGGGGGTGGCGAAGAATCCGCGCGGCGGCCGTCGTTGCCTGCCTCAACGCGCCGCGCCAGGAGCCCGGGCGGCGCCGGACTCGGGGTGCCGTCGGGGGCTCACCCGCTGGGTTCCAGACATAGCCGTGGCCACGGGTGCGGAGGCGAGCGACGTTGTGGCTATGGCTATGGATATGGATATCGCTGTGGCTGCGGCCTAGATTCCGATTGTGGGTGTGGGTCTGGTTGCCGACGTGGTCGTGGCTGGGGTGGATGGTACGGCTGCTGGGCCGTGTGGGCGAGAGTCGGTTGGTTTCGATCACGACACAACCGTGCCTTGCGGAGCAGGTCGGTCGCGTCAACCCGTGGTTCGCACGTGGCGGGCCCGTCGGCTCAACCCCAGGTATGAGGCTTGCCCCCCGGTACCAAGGTGGCGGGAAGTGGGGCCGGGTATGAAGGTGGTTTCCCAATTCGCTCGTCGGCAAGTCGAGTTGGGGGCATCCTCCGGCTCATGCCGCGGTGGCGTGCTCGGTTCGTGGGGCCGTCGACGAGCAGTGCGGGCGCCCCGATCGGTCCGACTGCCCGCGCAAGTCGGACAACCGGTCCAGGAGTTGGTCGCGGACGGCGGCCAGCTCGTCTATGCGGCTCTGGAGCAGGGCGAGCCGCTGCTCGAAGACCTCGATCTTGGGGTTGGGGTCGGCGCAGGCGTGCGAACCGGTCAACTCGTCGCGCAGGCAGCCGTCGAGCAGCCGCAGGTCGTCGGTCGTCAGGCCGGCGGCCAGGAGCAGTCGGATGTTCGCCACCACCCGCACGGCACCCTCGCCGTAGCTGCGGTAGCCGTTGGTTGAGCGGTCGGGACGGAGTAGGCCCTG
This sequence comes from Streptomyces sp. NPDC057743, assembly GCF_042798755.1. Classification (NCBI taxonomy): domain Bacteria; kingdom Bacillati; phylum Actinomycetota; class Actinomycetes; order Kitasatosporales; family Streptomycetaceae; genus Streptomyces; species Streptomyces sp. NPDC057743. The sequence continues at coordinate 108,355 of NZ_JBHVJX010000018.1, read as the reverse complement.
CTCCTCGTAGTAGCGCAGCGCTCGGGTGGTGGTGCCGGTGGTGCGGGCGAGTTCCCCGATGCGCATGGTGTTCTCTCTTCTGGCGGCTGGTGTCCAGAGGGAGGGTAAACCTTGCCGTCGACGTGAAGGTCAAGTTGGGTGGGGTGGTGTGGGGTGGAGTGGAGTGGCAGTGAAGCCGGGGCGTGGTCAAGTCGGGTCGTAGTCAAGCCAGGGCCTCGGCGAGTGGGAGCTCGTCGAGTGGGGTGAGGACGACGACCGGGATGGGGCGTCCGGCGCGCTCCCGGAAGGTGGCGAACTGCGGGTCGGCCGCGACCTGTCGGTGCCAGAGGTGGTCCCGGTCGGCCCCGATGGCCTCGGTCGCGCGGGCCCGGTAGATGCGGGTGCCGACCTCCACGGTGACCTCGGGATGGGCGATCAGGTTTCGGTACCAGGCCGGTGGGATGGTCGCGCCCCCGTTGGAGGCGAAGACGGCGAACCGCCCCGGGGCGTCGGTCAGATAGCAGACCGGCGTGGTGCGCGGCCGGCCGGTCCTGGCCCCCCGGGTGGTCAGCAGGAGCAGCGGCCGCCCCGCGAACGGGTCGCCGACCGCGCCCTCGTTGGCGCGGAACTCCGCGATGACGCGACGGTTGACCTCGTTGTCCCCCGAGGCGAGGTGGTTACGGTGCGATTCCCTCGGAGCGCTATGGGCGTCGTGGAGGTCATGGACGTCATGGACGTCATACAGTTGCTGGCCGGATTCGTGTGGCGGTCGCTCGGTTTCATGCGGCTTCCAGTCAGCTGCATTTTCATGCGGTTGCCCTGCGTAGCTGTCGCGGTTCTCGTCCACGGTGGCGTACTCCTGGTCGTCGTGTTGTCGTGTCGGCTGATGCTGCTCACGCGGGGGCGTGGGCAGGTGGTGGGCTGGTGACTACGCGCTGGTGGCTCTGGGCCGTGCGCTGCGCACGGCGCTGGGGCTGGGGCTGGGTCTGGGGATTAGCGCTTGGGCTTCATGTGGCGGCGCTTCATGTGGCGGCTCCGGTGGGCGAGTTGGGGTTCCGTTCGCCGCCGTGACCCCCGCCGACGGCGTTCCGGGTCGCGTTCCGGGTTTCGTTCCGGGTTGCGGTCGAGGCCGTTCGGCGCCGTTCGCTTCGGTGTTCGGCGCAGGCGACCGCCAGGGCGAGGAGGGCCACCAGCCCGCCGGCCACGGGTACCCAACGCAGCGCCGCCCCCATGGCGATCACCTGGCCGCCGAGCCAACCGCCCGCCGCGATACCCAAGTTGAATGCCGAGCTCTGCGCGGTCAGGGCCAGGTTCCTGGCCCGCTGCGATGCCACGTTCAGCATGCGGGTGTTGACCGCGGGGATGACGGCGTAGTACGCGGCCCCGAAGAGGAAGAGGGATGCGATGGCCACGGGCCGGACGTTCGCCGACGCCCCCAGGAGGAGCAGCGATCCGGCGAGCACCAGTACGCCGAGGCGCACCGCGCCGGTCACCGAACGGTCCGCCAGCTTCCCGCCGATCAGGTTGCCGGCCGTGCCGCCGATACCGAAGAGCAGCAGCAGGACGGTGACGGCCGGGGCGCTGACGCCGAGGGTGTGGGTGAGCAGGGGCGTCACATAGGTGTACGCGGTGAATGCGGCGGCGGCGCTCAGTGCGGTGACCGTCACCACGGACTGCACCCGGCGCTCCCTCAACACCCGCAGTTCACCGGCCCGGGGACGGTCGGCGTCGGCGCCAACGTCTGTGACGACATCCGTGACGACATCCGAGGCAGCACCCGAGGCGGCATCCGTGACGACATCCGAGGCGGCATCGGAGGCGGCATCCGAGGCGGCATCGGAAGCAACGTCCATGGCGACATCGATGGCGAGGCCCGAGGTGGCGTTCGCGGCGTCGGCTGCGGCGGGCCGCTCGTCTCGGGCCAGGGCGAGCACGGGGCCCGTGACGGCGGCGGCGAGGAGCGCCACGGCCACGAAAGTAGCGCGCCAGGACAGCCATTGGCCGAGAGCCGTGCCGATCGGCAGGCCGGCGATCATGGCCAGGCTGAGGCCCAGGGAGACCCGGGCCACCGCCGTCCCGCGTTGGTGCGCGGGCACCGCGTCCGCGGCCAGGCCGAAGAAGAGCGGCATCAGACCGGCGTGCGCCAGCGCGGCCACGACCCGGCCGACCGCGATCACGGGGAAGGCCGGTGTCGCGGCAGACACCGCGTTGCCCAGGACAAACAACGTCAGCAACACGGCCAGTAGGGTCCGTCGGCGGGCCCCGGTGGTGGCCAGCGCCAGCAGCGGCCCGCCGACGACCACGGTCAGCGCGAAGGTGCTGACCAACAGGCCGGCCGTGGACAGGGAGATGCCGGCATCCGCCGCGAGTTCCGGCAGAATTCCGGCGATCATGATCTCGCCGGTGCCGAGGGTGAAGGCGCACAGCGTCAACACGGCCAGCGCTGTTGGAGCCGCGGAGGTCGGCTCGTCCCACGCCCTGGAGGCGTCCGAGGTGTTCATGGGTGCCACCCTCGACGTTCACGCCGGGGTGAAGGTCAAGTCGTCCCTCCCCGCTCCTTCCCCACCCGCAATTGGCTGGCACCGGCCATCCGTCCCGTTGACCATCGACGGATGGATGTCTTTCTGGCCACCGGCCGTCTCGCGCTCCGTCCGTTCACCGACACCGAGTCCGACCTCGACCTGGTGGTGGAACTCGACAGCGACCCGGAGGTCATGCGGTACCTCACCGGTGGCCATCCGATGACGCGCGAGGAAATCCGGGCCGAGTCCTTCGAGCGGATGCTGTCGGGCGGCTTCTGGGCCACGCAGCTGCGCGCCACCGGCGCATTCCTGGGCTGGCACTGCCTCAGCCCGGTCAACGACAGCCCGGTGAACACGGCCGATCTGGGGTACCGCCTGCGCAGGTCCGCCTGGGGCAAGGGGTTCGCCACCGAGGGCGCGCTCGCCCTCGTCCGGAAGGGCTTCGGCGAGCTGGGGTACGACCGGATCATCGCGGACACCATGTCCGTCAACGCGCGCTCCCGCCGCGTGCTGGAGAAGTGCGGACTCTCCTACGTCCGCACCTCCTTCGAGGACTGGCCCGACCCGATCGCGGGCGCCGAACAGGGCGATGTGGAGTACGCGCTGACCCGCGAGGAGTGGCTGGAGCGGATGGAACGGAGGGAACGGAGGGAACGCCAGTAGGGGACGCTCCCGGCCCGTGGGGACGATAGACGGCCCCGGCCCAGCCAGCCCAACCGCGCGCCGGCACCACGCCCCTCCCGCCCCCCAACTCCCCTACTCACCCCACCCATTGACGAAAGGTATGGACCAATCTACGGTGTGCGCACCACCCCCCGTTCCCCCCACCCCATCCCCCAATTCCCCGCCCTGATCCCCCGTCACTGACGCTGACGCATTCCGTCGGGGCGCGAAGGGAGCCCAGCATGACCGGTCGGATAGCGCGTCTGCTGAGAAGCGGCCTGGCGGCCGTCTGCCTCCTGCCGATGCTGGGTGCCGCGGCCCCCGGCGCGGCCCCCGCCACCGCCGCGCCCCGCGACGACACCTGCGCCGTCAAGCCGAAGCCCGCCGGCAAGGTCCTCCAGGGGTACTGGGAGAACTGGGACGGCGCGGCGAGCGGCGTCCACCCGCCGTTCGGCTGGACGCCGATCACCGACCCGCGGATCGGCGCCCACGGCTACAACGTCCTCAACGCCGCGTTCCCGGTGATCAGTTCGGACGGCACCGCCCTCTGGGAGGACGGCATGGACGCGACGGTGAAGGTGCCGACGCCGGCCGAGATGTGCCAGGCCAAGAGCGCCGGCGCCACGATCCTGCTGTCCATCGGCGGCGCGACGGCCGGTATCGACCTCAACTCCACGTCGGTGGCGGACCGTTTCGTGGCGACGATCGTGCCGATCCTGAAGAAGTACAACTTCGACGGCATCGACATCGATATCGAGACCGGCCTGTCCGGTAGCGGCGACATCAACCAACTCTCGCCCTCGCAGAGCAACTTGATCCGCATCATCGACGGCATCCTCGGCCAGATGCCCGCCGGCTTCGGCCTGACGATGGCCCCCGAGACCGCCTATGTCACCGGCGGCACCGTCACCTACGGCTCCATCTGGGGCGCGTACCTGCCGATCATCAAGAAGTACGTCGACAACGGCCGCCTGTGGTGGCTGAACATGCAGTACTACAACGGCAGCATGTACGGGTGTTCCGGCGACTCCTACGAGGCCGGCACGGTCGAGGGCTTCACCAAGCAGACCGACTGTCTCGCCAACGGACTGACCGTCCAGGGCACCACCGTCAAGGTCCCCTACGACCAGCAGGTACCGGGCCTGCCCGCCCAACCGGGCGCGGGCGGCGGCTATATGTCCCCGGACCTGGTGAGCCAGGCATGGGGCACCTACCACAACGGGCTGAAGGGCCTGATGACCTGGTCCCTCAACTGGGACGGCGCGAAGGGCTGGACCTTCGGCGACAACGTCAAGGCCGCCCAGGGCCGTTGAACCGCGGGCCCGTCACATAGGAGGGGCTACGACCGTCGGCGCGGTCCGCCGCGCCGGCCACCGCCCTTGGTGCCGCCGGCCCCGCGCCGCGCGGTGCGTCCGCCGCCGGCCGGCTTCCCCCGCGCGGCGCCGCCCTTGGGGCCGGCCGCCTTGGGCTTGCCCGTGGACCGGGCCTTGTCCGCGGCCTTGTTCGTGGCCTTGTTCGCGGCCTTGTCCGTGGACTCGGCGGTCGCGGGGCGGCGGCCCCGCGTGCTGTTCACCGTCCGCCCGCGGACGATCCCGATGAAGTCCTCCACCTGGTCGGTGGTCCGGTCCTCGGGCCAGGAGAGCGCGACCCGGGACTGGGGGGTGCCGGTGATCGGCCGGTAGGTGAGGTCCCGGCGGTGGTGCAACCGGGCCAGCGACTGCGGGACGATCAACAGGCCCACGCCGGCCGCGACCAGTTCGATGGCATCGGCGGTCGTGGCGGGGCGCTCGACCGCGGGCCGGCCCGGCGGGCGCTCCCACTCCAGGACGTCGTCGAGCGGGTGCAGCACCAGCTCGTCAGCGAGGTCGTCGGCGGAGACCTCTTCGAACGCGGCCACCAGATGGTCCTTGGGGACCACGACCACGGTCGTCTCGGTGTAGAGCGGGATGGCGCTCAGGTCCGTACGGTCGATCGGCAGCCGCAGGAGACCGGCGTCGGCGGTGCCCTCGCGCAGCGCCCCGGTCGCCTCGGCGGCCGACACCTGGAGCAGGGTGAGGGGGATCTCCGGCAGGCGCTCGTTCCAGATCCGCACCCACTTGGCGGGTGTCACTCCCGGTACGTACGCGAGCCGGAACGAGAGGGGTGCTTCCGTGCCTGTCACCCCGCCAGGTTACCCGCCGTGGTCGGAGCCCGTGGTCAGCGGCGGTGTCCACGCTCGATACCCTGGAACCATGAAGTCGCACCAGACCACCCAGACGATGAAGCCCGCCACCGCGGCGAAGAAGCTGGGTGTGTACCTCCAGGCCACCCCCGCAGAGTTCCAGGAGGGCGTGGTCTCGCGCACCGAGCTGAACGCGCTCCAGGCGGACCCGCCCGAGTGGCTGCGCGAGCTGCGGCGCACCGGCCCGCACCCCCGCCCGGTGGTCGCGTCGAAGCTGGGCGTCTCCATCTCCGGCCTGGCCCGCGCCGGGATCACCGAGGCGCTCACCACCGAGCAGATCGACGCTCTCAAGGACGAGAACCCGGAGTGGCTCCAGAAGGAGCGCGCCACCCAGGCCGACGTCCGCAAGGAGGCGGTCCGCCTCAAGGAGAAGAAGCAGGCCCAGGCCCAGGACCGCGACGAGGCGTGAGCACGCCGTTACGGCCGGCGGCCCGTTCCGCGGGCCCGGCCGGCATCGGTCCGGCTCGGCCGGTGACCTCGGACATCGGCCCGTACGTTCGCGGGTCCGCACGGCCCGTAACACTCCGGATGAGGGGCGCATGACGACCACCACGACCGTGCCGGTACTCGTCTACGACGGCGACTGCGGGTTCTGCACCACCTCCGTGCGGTACGCCGAGCGGCATCTGCGGCCCCGCTGCACGATCACCGCCTGGCAGTTCGCGGACCTCGACGCGCTCGGGGTGACGGAACGGCGTGCGGTGCACGAGGTGTTGTGGATCACCCCGGCGGGCGCGGTGTACGGGGGCGCCCAGGCCGTCGCCAAGCTGCTGCTGAGCGCGGGCGGCCCTTGGTCCGTCGCGGGAGCCGTCCTCACCCTCCCGCCGGTGCGCTGGCTGGCCCACGGCGTCTACCGCCTCGTCGCCAACAACCGCCACCGCATGCCCGGCGGCACCGCGGCCTGCGCCCTGCCGGCCAACGGCCGCCCGGGCCAGGGGCGTTGAGGACGCGACACCGCGCACCGCAGCGCGCCAGAACTCAACTCATCGCGCGCACGCGGCGCAGCGCATCCCAGCACCCGGCAGGGAGCCAGACACACTCGCGCGCCTGACGAACTTCCCGCCAGACGCACCGCGCGCCCCATAACAAGGGCGCGCGGTGCGCCCATGAGCGGTCGGAACCCGGCAGGCCGACGGAGACCGGCATGCCTACGGAAGCCAACGGGCCGGCCACCCAGCCGCGCTCAGACGCCCCCTCCCCGTCAGCCCTGGCCCCCCGCCGCCCGCCGCTCTCCCCACTCCCGGACGAGGGTCTGCACGGCGGACACCGCAAGGAGAACGTCGCCATCGCGCTCGCCGTCGCCGAACTCCTCGGCTTGGAGCGCCGCACCGCGCTCCAAGGCATGTACGACGCACCGCCGGACCCCGGGGTCCTCTCGGTGGAGCGGTACCGCACCCCCGAGGGCAAGAAGCTCCGCTTCGCCAACGTCTTTGCGGCCAACGACCCCGAGTCGACGCTGATGAACATCAACCAGCTGCTCGACCTCGGCGCCATCCACCGCCCGCTCAACGTGGTCATCAACTGCCGCCCGGACCGGGTCGAACGCAATGGCCAGATGGGCGAGTTGATCCCCGACCTCGACCCGGAGCAGGTCTTCGTCATCGGCCACCCGGCCAAGTCCGCCATCGACGCGATCCCGGCCGCCTTCCGGGACCGGGCGGTGGACCTCGGCGGTGACCGGCGCGATCCGGCGGAGTTCATGGGCCAGTTGCTCGACCGGCTCGGCCCCGACTCCTCGCTCGTCGCCATCGGCAACATCCACGGCCAGGGCGAGGTGCTCCTGGAGCACCTCGCGGAGCTCGCCCCGGACGAGGAGGGCACCGACCGCACCGACGGGGACGCCACCGCGCCCGACCCGACCGAGCCGCGGTACGCCCCGCACCTCGACCCCTACCAGCACTACCCCCAGGCGCACGAGGAGCGGTACGCCGCCGCGCCCCACCGGCCCTCGCCCCCGTCCCCGGGCGGATCCGGAGCGCTCGAACCGGCCCGGGTCCGGGGCCCGTTCGAGCCCCCGGTCCCGCCCGCGCGCCCCACCGACGACGCCCCGCAGTGGCACACCCCAGGAGAGCAGCACCGTTGATCCCCTCCGTCCTCACCCCCGAGATCGCCGCGATCGGCATCGCGATCGGGCTGCTCTTCTCCCTGGTCTGCTACCTGACGACCAACCTCTCCCCCGGCGGCATGATCACCCCGGGCTGGCTGGCCCTCACCCTCGTCGAGGACCTCCAGCGCGCCGCGATGGTGCTCGGCGTCACCGTCCTCACCTACCTCGGCACGCTCCTGATGCAGCGGTACGTGATCCTGTACGGCAAGCGGCTGTTCGCCGCGGTCGTGCTGCTCGGCGTCACCCTCCAGGCGACCGTGATGATCGTGCTGTCCATGGAGTTCCCGCTGATGTACGCGAACCAGACGCTCGGCTTCATCGTGCCGGGCCTGATCGCCTACCAGTTGGTGCGCCAGCCCAAGGGCCCCACCCTCCTGGCCACCGGCTCGGTGACGCTCATGGCCTATGTCGTCCTCACCGCCGGAATCCTCCTCGGCGTCATGCCGTCCGCTTGACCCCTCCCCCGGAGCCCACCGCATGCCCCCCAAGAAGCGCCCCCTGCTGCACACCGCGACCGTCCTGACCCTCCTGGCCGGCAGCGCCTACCTCACCGTGGAGCTGCGCAAGGACGAACAGGACAAGGCGCCCCGGGCCCAGGCCGTCACCGACACCCCGCTCGGCGGCTCCGCCTCCGGCGAGCAGCGCGGGCAGACCTGGGAACGCCTGAAGAACCCGGACCGCACCGTGCTGCGCGGCGCGGGCGGCCAGGTCCTGGCCACCTTCACCGACCGGTCCCGCACCGCCACCCTCAAGGGCCCCTCGCGCACCTTCAGCGAGGCCGAGAACACCGCGACCAAGGTGGTCACCGAGGACTGGGTGCGCCTGATGCCCGAGGCGTGGCGCGCCGGCGCGGAGAAGGAGCGCTGGTTCAAGGAGTGGTTCCGGCGCTACCACGGCAGCCAGGAGGACGACCTCTTCGCCATCGCCTTCCAGTACATCACCGGAGCGCCCGCCAAGAAGGACGAGCGGGGCGTGGTGTACGCCGGCGACGCCAAGTTCGGCCCGGTCAACCCCGACCTGGCCAAGCACCGCGGCACGCCGCTGCTCGAACAGTCCGACTTCTTCGACTACTTGGGCATCCCGTACACCTTCCGCGACGGCACCGCCAAGCGGCCCGAGGCGGCCCGCTACCGCGCCGTCGACTGCTCCGGCTACATGCGGCTGGTCTTCGGCTACCGGGCCCGCTACCCACTGGCCCCCGCCGACGGGAAGGGCGACGGCCTGCCCCGCACCGCCAACGGGATGGGCCGCTCCCAACTGGGCGCCGAGATCATCCCGTTGTCCGGCCCGGCCCCCTGGTACGAGCGCCCGCAGAACATCGACGTGCTCCAGCCGGGAGACCTGGTCTTCTTCAAGATGGACCACCACACCGGCAACCGCCTGGACCACGTCGGCCTGTACCTGGGACCCGACACCGAGGGCCACAAGGTCTTCCTCTCCAGCCGCAAGGAGGTCAACGGCCCGACCATCGGCGACAAGGGCGGCGTGTCCCGGCTCGACGGCAACGGCTTCTACGCCCAGCTCCTGCGCAACGCCAAACGCCTGTGAGGCATGGGGCGTTGGGGCCGGCCCCTACGGGGCAGCGCGCTAGCTGATGGAGTGCGGGGACAGCGCCGTGAACCAGAGCAGGACGACGGTGGCGACGCCCATGATCGGGGTCAGTATCTCCGTCTCCACCTTGTTGCCGCTGTGCTTGATGAGGACGATCTCGTAGCGCGTCTTCAGCGGCCACAGCCACGGCGCGCCCATCTTCGTGATGGAGTCGCCGAGCAGGTGTGCCAGGCAGCCGAGCCCGATGGCGTACGGCAGCCAACCGGGCGCCGACGGGATGAACTTGGCGATGACCCCGGTCCCTATTCCGGCCATGGCGACGATCGTCGCCCAGGCGGAGAAGCCGTGGCCGGGCGGGCAGAGGTTGAGCGCGCGCACGGCGAGGGCCAGCAGGAAGAAGGTCATGCCCAGGGTGAAGGGCCGGCCCAGGTACGTCACGCCGGCCCAGCTGCCGACGGTCATCAGCACCACGAAGAACAGCGAGTGGGTGGCATGGCGGTGCCCGCCGGAGATCCAGGCCACGAACCGGCACAGGATCTTGGACACCGGGCCGAGGAAGTTGGCGATGGTGCCGTCGTGGTGGTCCAGGTCGGGCAGCAGCGCGGCGCCGGCGCACAGCACGGTGCCCATCAGGATCTCCTGGGGCATCAGGTGGGTGTGCATCAGCAGCGGGGGCAGGAACGGCGTGGTGCCCGCGAAGAGCAGCGCGCCGCTCACCGCATGCGAATGACCCATCATGGTGCGTCGTCCTCCCCGTATGTGGCGCGTCGTTGACGCGCCCTCAGCCACGGCGGAGACGGTACCAGCGCGATCACGGCGGTGGCGCCACGGGGCGGCGAGGCGCGACCGCGGGCGTTACCCGGCCCCGCCCCCTTCCAATCCCACCGGGCACTTGTCCCATCTCACCATCCGCATACTGGACGACGTCCGGCGTGCCGCGGCCCCGCCCCGTAGGGTGACCGGTGCAGCTGGTTCGCCCCGTCCGCCAGACGGGAGGCGTCGCAAGAGGGAACCCGGTGGGAATCCGGGACTGCCCCGCAGCGGTGAGCGGGAACGACCGCCGTCATACGCACTGGACCCACCCGGGCCTGGGAAGCGACGGCCACTAGGAGCCTCGGCACGACACGAGGCGCGCCCGCGAGTCCGAAGACCTGCCAACTGCCCGCGTACGGACGACCCGTGCGCGGAGTCCCGGTGACCTTCGAGGGCGGGTCGGGAGCGCTCCGGACACCGTCCGGGGCGCAGGCACCAGCCGGTGCCCGTGTCGCGCGCCATGCCATGCGCCGCGCCATACGGGTCGCCGCATCCGGTGCGTACCGTCACCCTTCGCGCGCTCGTCCCCGTCCCCGGGATCTCAGGGATTCATCTCGCGAAGGAGATCTCCGTGACCACCAAGTCCGCAGCCGCGGCAGCACGGGCCACCGTGTACGGCTACCCGCGCCAGGGCCGGCGCCGGGAGCTGAAGAAGGCCATCGAGGGCTACTGGAAGGGCAAGGTCACCGCGGACGCGCTGCGCGCCACTGCCGCGGAACTGCGCCGCACCACCTGGCAGGAGCTGGCCGACGCCGGCATCGACGAGGTCCCGACCGGCGACTTCTCGTACTACGACCACGTCCTGGACGCCAGCGTCATGGTCGGTGCGATCCCCGAGCGCCACCGCGCGGCCGTCGCCGCCGACCCGCTGGACGGCTACTTCGCCATGGCCCGCGGCGCCCAGGACGCCGCGCCCCTGGAGATGACCAAGTGGTTCGACACCAACTACCACTACCTCGTCCCCGAGTTGGGACCGGACACCGTCTTCTCGGCCGACTCCACCAAGCAGGTCACGGAATTCGGGGAGGCGCTCGCCCTGGGCCTGACCGCCCGGCCGGTCCTGGTCGGCCCGGTCAGCTACCTCCTGCTCGCCAAGCCCGCCCCCGGCGTGGCCGACGGCTTCGACCCGCTCACCCTCCTCGACCGGCTGCTGCCGGTGTACGCCGAGGTCCTCGCGGACCTGCGCGCGGCGGGCGCGCAGTGGGTGCAGCTCGATGAGCCCGCCCTCGTCCAGGACCGCACGCCGGCCCAACTGGACGCCGCGGAGCGCGCGTTCCGCTCCCTGGGTACCCTCGCCGACCGGCCCAAGCTGCTTGTCGCCTCGTACTTCGACCGGCTCGGCGACGCCCTCCCGGTGCTGGCCAAGACCCCCGTCGACGGGCTCGCGCTGGACTTCACGGAGGCGGCCGCCGGCAACCTCGACGCCCTCGCCGCCGTCGGCGGACTGCCCGGCAAGCGCCTGGTCGCCGGCGTCGTCAACGGCCGCAACATCTGGGTCAACGACCTGGAGCGGTCGCTGTCCGTGCTGGGCACGCTGCTGGGGCTGGCCGACCGGGTCGACGTGGCGGCCTCCTGCTCCCTGCTGCACGTCCCGCTCGACGCGTCGCTGGAGCGGGACATCGCGCCACAGATCCGGCGCTGGCTCGCCTTCGCCCGCCAGAAGACCGCCGAGCTGGTCACCCTCACCAGGGGCCTGACCCGCGGCACCGACGCCATCGCCAGCGAACTGGCCGCCAACCGCGCCGACCTGGCGTCCCGGGCCAGCTCCCCGATCACCCACGACCGGGCGGTGCGGGGCCGTACCGCGGCGGTCACCGAGGCCGACGCGCGCCGCTCCCAGCCGTACCCGGAGCGGGCCGCCGCCCAGCGCGCCCACCTCGGCCTGCCGCTGCTGCCGACCACCACCATCGGCTCCTTCCCGCAGACCGGCGAACTGCGGGCCGCCCGCGCCGACCTGCGCGCCGGCCGGATCGACACCGCCGGCTACGAGGAGCGCATCAAGACCGAGATCCACGAGGTCATCTCCTTCCAGGAGAAGACCGGCCTGGACGTCCTGGTGCACGGCGAGCCCGAACGCAACGACATGGTCCAGCACTTCGCCGAGCAGCTCACCGGCTACCTCGCCACCCGGCACGGCTGGGTCCAGTCCTACGGCACCCGCTACGTCCGCCCGCCGATCCTGGCCGGCGACATCTCCCGTCCCGAGCCCATGACGGTCCGTTGGACGACCTTTGCCCAGTCGCTCACCGAGCGCCCGGTCAAGGGCATGCTCACCGGCCCGGTCACCATGCTCGCCTGGTCCTTCGTCCGCGACGACCAGCCGCTCGGCGAGACCGCGCGCCAGGTCGCCCTCGCCCTGCGCGACGAGGTGCGCGATCTGGAGGCGGCCGGCACCTCCGTCATCCAGGTCGACGAGCCCGCGCTGCGCGAGACCCTGCCGCTGCGCACCGCCGACCGCCCCGCGTATCTGGCCTGGGCCACCGAGGCGTTCCGCCTCACCACCGCCGGGGTGCGTCCCGACACCCAGATCCACACCCACATGTGCTACGCCGAGTTCGGCGACATCGTGCAGGCCATCGACGACCTCGACGCCGACGTCATCAGCCTGGAGGCGACCCGCTCCCACATGCAGGTCGCCCGCGAACTCGCCGCCCACGGCTACCCGCGCGAGGCCGGCCCCGGGGTGTACGACATCCACTCGCCCCGGGTGCCGAGCGCGGAAGAGGCGGCGGACCTGCTCCGCATCGGCCTACGGGCCATCCCCGCCGAACGCCTCTGGGTCAACCCCGACTGCGGCCTGAAGACCCGCGACTGGCCGGAGGTCCGCGCCTCCCTCGAACACCTCGTCACCGCGGCCCGGACGGTACGCGCCGAGCTGTAGCCCGCACCCGCCGAAGGACGCGGAACGGCGCGCCCGCCCCGGCACTGGCCGGGGCGGGCGCGCTCCCACCGGACGTCATCTCGCCCCCCTGAGGGGGAAGTTGGTGCCGATCGGGAGTGACCGTGCGTGGGGCGGTCGGTCAGGAAGTGGGGCCGCTCCAGTAGGCGTCGTCCCACTCCATCGCGTCCGGCGTGAACTCGACCTCCATCCGGTCGGCCGCGTCCGCCGGCAGCGAGAAGGCGTACTTGCCCACGACCTCCTTGCCGGGCAGGACGTACCCGGTGATGACCTTCTGCCGCCCGCTCCCGTCGATCACCAGCTCCGCCGACGCACCCTTCGCGTCGTTGACGTCGGGCAGCCCGGTCTCGACGGAGATCCGCTTGCTGCTGGTGTTGACCACGGTGACGGTGACCTGGACGGCCTTGTTCCCCTTGGCGTGCCCGTGGGCGAACGCGTCCGGCTCGAACGGCTCGGGCTTGGCGACCGTGACCTTCAGCCCGTTCTCGAAGGTGTACGACTCGCCGAAGGACAGATGCCGGGCCTTCTCCTCGGCGGCCGCCGACTCCTCGGCCGCCTTCTTCTCGACCCGCTGCTCGGTCTTGACCTCCTTGGTGCGCGTACGGGCGTCATCAACCAGCACGACGGTGAACACCGCGCCCGCCACCGCCGCGAGGACGCCGATGATGCCCAGGACGAGGCCGGCGACCGCCATGCCCTTGTTGGTCGCCCGGCCGGCGCGCGCCTGGCTCAGCCCGACGCCCCCGAAGATCACGGCCAACACCGCCGGCAGCCAGGACAGCCAGAACAGGAAGATCAACACCCCGAGCGCACAACCCACCAGGCCGAGCACCAGGGCCGCGACGCCCATGCCGTTGCTGGGCTGCGCCATCCCGACCGCCGGAACGTAGGGCGCCCGCGGCGGCTCGTGCGCGACACCCTCCGCGCGCGGCGGGGCCCATGGGTCGCGGTCCGGCGGCGACGGTTCCCCGGGCGCGGAACCGCCGGGAGAGACGGGCGTGGTCATGCAGATTCCTTCAGCCAGATCAGGTCGGGGTGGTGCGGAGTGGTGCGGGGTGGATCAGTCAGTTCGGGACGACTCGGGTCGTTCCAGGTCACCTCATTCGGTGAATTTCCGACCCTACCAGGAGTTTTACGTTTCTATTACTTCCCTCTCCATCCCTGATCAACTCCCTTACGCTCCAAGGAAGTTACGCATCCACGTACTCATATACGGCAGAGGGCGAGCGCCCCGCCCACCCCTCACTCCACCTGCGCGGCGATGATCCGGGCGCACTCCATTGACTCGGCGCGCGCGGTGTCCACCTCCAGGTCGTAGACCATCCCCCGGTGGACCGACTCCGCCTGGGACGCGGCCATCCCGATGATCCGGTCCCCCCGCGCCACCTCACGGCCGGCGGCAACCGCACCATCACACCTGACGCCCACCCACAGCACCCGCAGCTCCCCCAGCGCCTTCTGCCACCGCCGTTGGGAGTCCCCTCCCCCGAGGAAGACCTCATCGAGAACGATCCGGGCACCCGCCCGCGCCATCGCGGCGACCCCCTCGATCCAGGCCGCCTCCAACGCCCGGAACTCCGGCCCGACAACCACCTCGCCGTCCGGCGCGAACTCGATCCCCCCGCTCGCCGCCTGCATGGCCGCCGGCATCGCCGCCACCAGCGCGTCCGTCCCGAGCGCCAGCCACGGCTCCGGCAACACCGCCTGTAGACACCGCACGATCCCGGACTTCCCCGAGCTGGAACCACCGTTGAGCACGATCACCTGAGTCAGCACGGCGCCACGGTATAGGGGGCGCGGCCCCACCGAAACGGATTTCCTCCCGCCCAGGGGCGCGCACCCCACCCGCCAACCCGCCCGGCATGGCGGGGGCGGCTGAGCACGCGCCCACGGCCGTAACCGCGTACTTACCGTCCTTACCGTCGCTCAGCGGCGCGTCAACTAACCGCGGTGAGCGCGTAGTACAGCGCGTACAGAATCGCGGGCAGCGCGCCGACCAAGCCCGTAATGGCCGCGATGACCACGGGGAGTCGGCGTGTGGACCGCAGCGTCTTGGCCAGATAGCCCACGAGAACGAAATAGGCCAGGGCGACAACCACCCCGGCCAGGACCCATGGTGGACCCAATGCGTGCATGACAGCTCTCTTCTCTTGTGCGGACGTGCCCAGTCCGGATCGGCGACACGCGCGGCAGAGCGTCCGTACGCGGCTCGTGGCATGGCGAGCCCGAAATCGCTTGCAGCGACGTGACGTTGGAAAGGACAGTAGTCCAAATGGCCGCCGATAGGCCAGAGTTGAGGGAACGCGAGGGAGGAGCAGGGCCCGGGGATGCCGCCCCGGGATCCACTGCCCTCGTCAACTCCGGACTGGGCAAGCCGAAGAGACTGCGTGAGCGGCAAGCCTCTCACCACCAGATATACGATCCATATACGTGCCCTCGATGGCGGTGTACGGTTGCCGGAAGAGGGGGGGTGACGGCGGTGCAGGAGGCGGAGCAGCAGGCGGAACTCCGCTTCACCGTGCTCGGTCCGGTACGGGCCTGGCGCGGCGATACCCCGCTGCCCACCGGCAGCCCGCAGCAACGCGCGCTGCTGGCCGCACTGTTGTTCCGCCGGGGCGGCATCGCCACCCTTCCGGAGCTGATCGACTGCCTGTGGGGCGATGAGCCACCGCACAGCGCCCTGCCCGGCATCCGTACCTACGCCTCGCGGCTGCGCAAGGTGTTGGGCCCGGAGGTGGTCGTCAGCGAGTCGGGCGGCTACGGCCTCCGGGTCGCGGACACGGCGTGGGATCTCGGTGCGGCCGAGCGGTTGGTGGCGGAGGCGCAGCGGGCGGCGCGCTCCGGTGACCGGGCATCGGCGCACCGACTGCTCCAGGAGGCACTGGACCTGTGGGACGGCGAGCCGCTGGCGGGGCTTCCCGGCCCGTTCGCGGAGAGCCAGCGGACACGACTGTGGGAGTGGCGGCTCCAACTCACCGAGGAGCGGCTGGAGCTGGACCTGGAGGCTGGCCACCACGCCGAGGCGGTCACCGAACTCACCGCACTGACCGCCGCCCACCCGCTGCGCGAGCGCCTGCGCGAGCTGCTGATGCTCGCCCTGTACCGCAGCGGCCGCCAGGCGGAGGCCCTGGCCGTCTACGCGGACACCCGCCGGCTCCTCGCCGACGAGTTGGGTGTGGACCCGCGCGCCGAGCTGTCCGACCTGCACCAGCGCATCCTCCGGGCCGACCCCGGGCTGACGGACCATGCCTCGCAGGGGGCGACAGGCGAGCGCTCATCGCGCCTACGCCCCAGTCAACTCCCCTCCTCTGTCCCCGACTTCACCGGCCGCTCAACCATGGTGAACGCACTCACCGAAGAGCTACGGGCCGCGCAGCTCGACGGCGGATCCGTGATGGCGGTCTGGTCAGTGGCCGGCCTCGCCGGGATCGGCAAGACGGCGCTGGCCGTTCATGCCGCACACGCCGTGCGAGAGCATTTCCCGGACGGCCAGCTCTACGCGGACCTCCGGGGATCGACCTCGCAGCCGGTCGCTCCGGAGGACATCCTGGGGTCGTTCCTGCACGCACTCGGCATGCCCCTGAGCGAGATCCCGGACGGCCTGGAGGCCCGCTCGGCCTGGTACCGCTCCCGGCTCGCCGGACTCCGCATCCTCGTCCTCCTCGACGACGCCCGCGACGCCGCCCAGGTCCGCCCGCTGCTGCCGGGAACAGCCGGGTGTGCGACGCTGATCACCGGACGCAGACGGATGATCGACCTCTTCGGCGCCCACCTCATCGACCTTGATGTGCTGCCACCGCAGGAGGCCCTGGCGCTCTTCGCGAGGGTCGTGGGCGAGGAGCGGGTGGGGGCCGAGCGCAACGCCGCCATGGACATCATCGCGGCCTGTGGCTTCCATCCGCTGGCCATCCGGATCGCCGCCGCCCGCCTGGCGGCCCGCCGCACCTGGACCGTCTCCCTCCTGGCCCACAAACTCACCGACGGACGGCGCCGCCTGGACGAACTCCTCGCCGGCGACCTCTCGGTCCGGGCCGCCTTCGACCCCGGCTACGGGCAACTGGGCCCGACCGCGGCCCGCGCGTTCCGCCTGCTCGGCCTGGTCGACGGCCCCGACATCTCCCTACCCGCCGCAACCGCCCTGTTCGACAACGACATTGACGAAACCGAAGAGCTCCTTGAGTCACTCGTCGACTTCGCGCTACTGGAGCCCACGTCACCCGGCCGCTACCGCTTCCACGACCTCGTCCGGCTCTACGCACGGTCCTGCGCCGAACAAGACGAGCCCGCCGCTGCGCGCGCGGCGGCCCGATCCCGCCTCCTGGACTTCTATCTGGCCATGTCGACCGCGGTGTACGCGTTGGAGCACCCGGCCGGCGCCCCCTTGACCGGACGCCCGAAGCCCACGGCTCCGCCCGGCCGCCGCCTCTTCCAGGACTCGGAAGAGGCCCGAGACTGGCTGTACACAGAGGCGGACAACCTCCTCGCGTGCGCGCGGAGCGCGGCCGCGAACGCTCAAGTCGCCCCGGCCACCGACCTGTTGTGGGTGACGAGGGAAGCCCTCGCGGGGTCCGGACGCAGCGGGCGCGCCTACGTCAGCACGGCGGAGGCCGTCCGGGACGCGGCCCGAAGTCCCCGGGACGCGGCGCGCGCCCGTATGGCGCTGGCCGGCGCGCACCTCATACAGGGCCGCACCGACCAGGCACACGACGAGGCCGAGCAGGCAGCGGCGCTGGCCGAGGAGACCGGAGAACCGGCCCTGCGGTCCTGGGCGCTCAACATCCTTGGCTCGACCGCCCTCAGCCGGGGCCAACTGCTCGACGCCGAGCGCTCACTGCTCAGAGCCTCCGAAGGTTTCCATCAGACGGGAGACCAGTCCGGTACGGCGGCCACGCTGGCGCAGCTCTCCCGGCTGCGCCTGGCCCAGGGAGACACCAACGGCGCGGTCGACGCGGCCGAGGAGGCCGTCACCCGCTATGACCGTCTCGGGGACGACGTGCACGCCGCCATGGCGCGCTATGCCCTGGGCACGGCGCTCACGAGCGCCGGCCGCCTTGAGGCGGCAACGGACCACCTCGCCCGATCCCTTGAGGTCTTCCGCAACGCCCGGCGACGCGCGTGGGAGGGACTGACCCTCTTCCGAATGGCCGAGGTTCACCTCACCGCAGGTCACGCCGCACAGGCCGCGAACCTGGCAGAACTGTCACTGGCCGCCATGCGGTGGACTGACAACACCTGGCATCGCGTCACCACACTGACGCTCCTCGGCAGAGCCCTCGCAGACCTCGGCCACCGCGACCGAGCCCGCGTCTGCTGGCAGGAGGCTCTGTCCCTCCACGAAACCCTCAACTCCCCGGAAGCGCACGCCCTTTCGGCCCTGCTCGACGCCCAAGCGCAGACCTCCGCAGCCTTGTAACGCGCGATCTCGACTCAGGGGGCCGGCAGGATTGCTGCCCGCGCCGCCGGCTCCTGCGTTGCTCGCACCGCTCAACCTCTGACGGGGCCCTGACGCGTCTACCGGTCACGCGCGGGGACGAGTGACCCGTCGGAGGCGGCGGGCAGGCGTCGGCTGGAGAAGCTCTGGCCCGTGTTTGCGGGGGTGTTGTTGAGGTCCGCGTGGATCTTGCGGGCGAGGTCTTCGATCACCTTCACGCTGGCGGGCATGCTGGCGTGACCGGAGGTCAGGACCGTGATCCCATAGTCATGGTCGCCTCCGGTGAATGCGCCAACGCTGTGCACCCGCCAGCCGCCACCGGTGCGCTGAAGCCAACCGTTCTTCACATGGACCCGCACTCCGCTCGGCGCGCCGGCCGGAACTCCCCAACGCTGTTCGGGAATCACCTGGTTCATCAGGTCCAGCGCGTAGGCCCGGGAGTCGTCGGTGAGGACGGAGTTCGTGGCGGTGAACAGCTTCATCAGCGTGAGCTGGTCGGCGGCGTTGATCTGGGTCAGGCCCCAGTGGCCGTCGGGGTCGGGAACGGTGTGCCGCATGCCTGCCAGGCGCAGGAACTCCTGGATGCGGGTGAGGCCGAGCTGTTTCCACAGGGCGGTGGTGGAGTCGTTGTCCGACCTCGTGATCATTTTTGTGGCGAGGTCGCGCTCGACTTCGGTCATGTCGCGGTGCTCGTCCTGGACCTGGCGCAGCAGCGCGCCCAGCACGATGACCTTGACGGCGCTGGCCGAGTCGTGTTGCCGGTCCGCGTCGTAGGTGCAACTGGTCTTGGTGGTGCGGTCGTATAAGGCGAGCGAGGTGTGCCCCTTGGCGTCGGGGGAATCCACCAGGGCGCCGAGGTCCTCGGTGAGTCGGTCGGCGAGGCCCGACTTGGCGGAGGTGCAGGCGACTTGGGGTGCCGTCCCGCCGTTCACGGCGGGCGAGGCTGCGCTCGCCGGGGTGGCGGCCACCGTGATCGGCGCGGCCACTGCCATGAGGACCGTCACGGCCAGCGAACGCCGCACGCCGCCGGCAGGGGCGGATATTCGGTAGGGCAAAACGAGTGTGCCTTTCGATTCATCGTCGCGGGGCCCGCCAACTGCCTTGGCTGACTGGCCCCTCGACCGGTAAGTCATGATCATCTAGCGCTAGTCACTCTACGTCGCGCTCATGCCGTGCAGTGCCGTGCCGCCCCAGTCGGTCGCCGGTCCGGAGGTGGTGCGGCCGAACGGGTCGGCGTGTACGGTGATCCGCCAACTGCCGTTCCTGGAAGGGGTGATGAGCCACACCCCGACGTGCTCCCGGGCGGCGGTGCCGTCGTCCGTGGCCGGCCACGGGCCCGCGTGGTGACTGGCGAGGAACGGCCCGCACCGCCCCGCTCTGTACCCCCACCCCCCCAACCCCACCCGGAGGGCCTCTTGAGAACCATCAGATCCGTCCTGCGCGAACTCCCCGCGCTGCTCGTCGCCGCGCTGCTGGCCGCGGCCGTCCCCGGAGCCGTCGCCGCCGCGGACGCCGCTCCCGCCTCAGCCCCCGCCCCGGCTCCCGCCGCGTCGACCGGCGGCGAGTTGGCGGCCTCGTGGACCGGCCCGCTCAGCACCCGGGGCCGGTACATCGTCGACGCCAACGGCGACCGCTTCAAGCTCAAGTCCGGCAACTGGGCCGGCGCCCAGGGGACATACGTGGGCAGCGGCGACGCCGACGACGTGGCGAACCACCAGGCACACCAGAAGTCGAACAACATCCCGCTCGGCCTGGACCGCACCCCGATCGATCGGATCATGGCCGACTTCCACGGCCTCGGCATCAACAGCATCCGACTGCCGTTCGCCAACGCGCTGGTGCACGACAAGACCGTGGTGCCGGACAGCGCGGTCGCGGCCAACCCCCGGCTCAAGGGGAAGACGCCGCTCCAGGTGTTCGACGCCGTCGTCGAGACGCTGACCGCCGACGGCTTCGCGGTGATCCTCAACAACCACACCACCAGCTACCGCTTCTGCTGCGGCCTGGACGGCAACGAGCGTTGGAACAGCGGACAGTCGACCCAACAGTGGATCGACGACTGGGTGTTCATGGCCAAGCGTTACCAGGCCAACAAGCGCGTGGTCGGCGCCGACCTGCGCAACGAGGTCCGCCGCGACACCTGGGACGACGCGAACTGGGGCTGGGGCGACGCCCACGACGAGTACACCGCCTTCGAGCAGGCCGGCAACGAGATCCTCCAGGCCGACCCCGACCTGCTCGTCATCATGGAGGGCATCAACTGGCAGGGCATCCCCGCTGCCGGCCTCCCCCACCAACGCCCGGACCTCAAGCCGGTCCGCACCCTCTCCCACACCCTGATCGACTCGAACAAACTCGTCTACGCGGTGCACTTCTACGGCTACACCGGCCCGGCCAACACCGGTGCCGGCAGTGGCCCGGGATCGACCAACGATCCACGCTACGAGGACTTCACCCCCGACCAGCTCGCCCAAGTAGTGCACAGCGAGGGGCTGTTCGTCACCGAGGAGGGCAAGCACTTCACCGCCCCGGTCTGGGTCAGCGAGTTCGGCGCCGCCGGGCGCGGCTCCACCGACACCAAGGAAAGGACCTGGTTCAAGAACTTCACCGACATCCTGGTGAAGAACGACACCGACTTCGCCCAGTGGCCGCTGGTGGGCTGGAGCGACGCCAAGGGCACGCCGAACGACAACTGGGCACTGCTCTCGTACGACGCGTCCGGAAAGAAGACCGGCGTCGAGGACGGCGGTGACTGGCGGGCTTCTGACTGGAACAAGTTGGTCAACGCCCCGGCCAAGACCGGCCGCATCGCCCCGGTCAACCACTGGAACATCGTCTTCCTCGACCACGGCGACTGGAACCTCTCCCGCACCATGCTCGCCAAGGCGGACTGGAGCCCGGGCAACTCCAAGGGCAACTGCCCCGATACCGAGCGCCTGATCGGCCTCAGCCACGGCTACGGCCGCGGCCTGTGCACCGACGTCGCCGAGCCGCGCAAGGCGGCGGGTGCCTGGGAGATGGTCAACGACGAGCGCTACGTCAAGCAGGGCGATTGGGCCGTCGGTTACGACAAACGCCAGTGCCCGGTCAACAGCTTCGCGGTCGGTTACAGCATGAACGGCCCCGCCATGGTCTCCCTGCTCTGCGCCCCCTCCGCCACCCCGCTGCCCACCAAGGGCCGCAGCGTCTGGTTCGACCAGGGCGACAACCGCCCCACCACCGGCGGAGCCAAGGACAGCGACTGGGCCGCGAGCGACTACAAGGGCCAGTGCACCGACAACGAATACCTCGCCGGCGTAGCCATGACCTGGAAGTCCCTCCAACGAGGCCGCCCCGCGGCCTTGTTGTGCCGTCCGCTCGCCTAATCCCCCACCCGCACCGACCTCCCACCGACCCACGTGAGGGACCCATCCCGCAAGCACCCCACGAAACCGAGGCGGAAACCGGTATTGCTGGCCGGAAGGGGCTCCATGGCTGAGGTTCAGGCGCCCAGTTCGCGCGTCTTGGCCCGGCTGGTGTGCAGGAAGTGGGCGCCGTGGTGGTCGTCTCCGCCGATCAGCGCGAAGACGGCATGACTGCCATGGTGTGGTGCGGCGGTGATCAGGGCGTCGTCGTGCAGCCGGACCACCTCCAACCGCCCGGGGCCGGGTATGAGCTTGGCCTCGTCGGTGCGCGGGACGGTCTCCAGCCAAGCGCGGCCCTCGGCGTCGACATCGACATCGACATCAACGACGTACTCGAACATCGCCGAGCGGTAACGCCCTCTGGCCCGGGCGGCGTTCACCGGTTCGGGGTGAGGGGTGGCCGGTGGGGTTCCGGCAGGTGGACACCGGCGAGGTTCTCCAACAGCCCGCCGATGGTCTCCTGGTAGAGCGGCAGGGCGTTGCCCCCGCTGGTCAACAACGCGACGGCGACGCCTGCTTGGGGGACGTTGCGGCCCGGTGCGCTGAGTGCGCCGGGCCGCGGCCGCGTGGATCAGCCAAGGGCGGTCGAACGGCGTGGGGGTGGGAGGCGGTCCAGTAGGCCCCACAGGGGGCGGGAGCCGGCGGCCCACTCGCCGAGGCAGCCACCGCACGACGGCGGCCGCAAGGCCGAGCGCGACGACCGCAGCGATCAGCCGGGCGAGCTGCTGATCCTGCTTCTCGGAGCGGCGAGTTGGGTGCCGGCGGGCGGGGCGGCGGCTCATCGGGCCCCACCAGCGTGGGCCGGGGCGGCGGAAGTGGGGCGGTAGGCCGGTGGCGTCTTGGCCTCGCCTTTGACCTTGACGCCGCCCTGAGAGGCTCCCCAGAGCAGGATCACGATGATGGCCGCGATCGTGAGCTGGCGTCCTGATCCGGGAGGGGAACGGGTGTGGGCCTGTACCGGGACGCCGCCCCGCACGTGCGCCTTCACCTGCACCACCATGAAGCAACTCCCCCTTTTTGCAAGGTTCTTGAGGTATTCCTGCGCAGGTTGATGAGAGCACGTACCAGTGACAATCGACTTGGAGATGATCACTGGGAGTCATGGGTTTCGGTCAGCGCAAGCCGCCTACTCCCTGCGTCGCACACCGGTGACCAGCGCGTTTCATGACTCGATCAATCAGCTTCAGCCATTTCACGACGTCAACGGGCACGCTGTTCTGGGCGGCACCTGGCGTCGACGACGACGAACCGGCTGCGGCGCCGACGGACTAACGGACTACAGGCCAGCCCTCACCCGCGCCGGG
Organism: Streptomyces sp. NPDC057743; assembly: GCF_042798755.1. Taxonomy (NCBI): domain Bacteria; kingdom Bacillati; phylum Actinomycetota; class Actinomycetes; order Kitasatosporales; family Streptomycetaceae; genus Streptomyces; species Streptomyces sp. NPDC057743. The sequence continues at coordinate 85,461 of NZ_JBHVJX010000018.1, read as the reverse complement.
GCACGGAGCCGACGAGCAGTCTGGTGTACGGGTGTTCCGGAGCGTCCAGCACTCGGCCGGCCGGCCCGGTCTCCACGGCCCGGCCCTCCTTGAGCACCAGCACCTCGTCCGCGACGTGCCGGACCACGGCCAGGTCGTGCGTGACGAAGAGGTAGGAGATCCCCGTCTCGCGGCGGATCGTGGCGAGCAGATCGAGAATCTGCGCCTGGATGGACACGTCCAGCGCCGCGACCGCCTCGTCGAGGACGAGGACCCGCGGCTCGACCGCGAGGGCGCGCGCGATGGCCACCCGCTGACGCTGCCCACCGGACAGCCGCCGGGGCAGCGCCATCGCCTCGCGCTCGCCGAGGCCGACCTGTTCCAGGAGCGCGCGCACCCGAGCGGTGCGGGCCGCCGGGGCGAGTCGGGTGTGCAGTCGCAGCACCTCCGCCACGCAGTCGGCCACCGTCACCCGGGGGTCCAGCGAGAGGTACGGGTCCTGGAAGACCATCTGCATCTCCCGGGCCCGGGCCAGCCGTTCGCTCCGGCTGCGGGCCCGCGCCGAGCGGTCCCGGCCGTCGAGGCGCACGGTGCCGCCGTCGGGACGTTCCAGGCCGACGAGCATCCGCACGGTGGTCGTCTTGCCGCTGCCGGACTCCCCGACGAGGGCCAGGCAGGCGCCCGGGGCCAGGGTGAACGACACGTCGTGGACCGCTTGGTGGTCGCCGTACCGCTTGTGCAGCCCCTCGACCACAAGGCCGTTCGCCGTCGTTGCCGCCGTTGTCGTCGTTGTTGCCGTTGCCGCCGTTGCCGTCTCCGCTCGCCTCACAGCGTGATCCCTTCGTCGGCGCGATGGCACGCGGCGAGACCTGCGCCGTACCGCGCCAGTACGGGGGGCTCCTCGATGCAGCGCGGCAGCGCGTGCGCGCAGCGCGCGGCGAAGGCACACCCCGGTGGGGCCTCGGCCAGGGAGACGGGGCGGCCGGGGATGGGCCGGGGCGGCGGCGCGTCCCGTTCGATGCGGGGCGTGCAGGCGAGCAGCCCCGAGGTGTACGGGTGGCGCGGCCGGTCGAACAGCTCGCCCGTCCGCCGCGTTTCGACGATCCGGCCCGCGTACATCACGTACACCCGGTCGCAGATCGCGGCGGCCAGTTCGAGGTCGTGCGTGACGAACAGCAGACCGATGCCGTGCTCGGCCCGCAGCCTGGTGAGGTGCGCGATGATCTCCGCCTGGGTCGTGACGTCCAGCGCGGTGGTCGGCTCGTCGGCGACGAGCAGCGCGGGTTTTGCGGCGAGCGCCGCGGCGATCACCACGCGTTGCAGCATGCCGCCGGAGAACTCGTGCGGGCGGCGGCGCAGCGCGCCGTGCGGATCGCGGATGCCGACCGCGTCGAGCAGTTCCTCGGCCCGCGCGGTCGCCGCCGCGGCGGAGGTCCCGGCCGCGCGCAGCCCCTCGGTGAGGAAGTCCCCGACGCGGCGCAGCGGATTGACCGAGGCGCGCGGGTCCTGGAAGACCATGGCGACCTGACGGGTCCGCAGCGCAGTCAACTCCGCGCGACTCATGGTGAGTACGTCCCGGCCGGCGACCCGCACCCGACCGGTGGTGCGCGCGCCGGACGGCAGCAGGCCGAGCGCACTGCGGCAGGCCACCGACTTGCCGGAGCCGGACTCACCGACGAGGCCGACGGTCTCTCCCGGAGCGACCCGCAGGCTCACCCCGTCGAGGATCGGGCGCCCGGCCTGACCGTCGGGCAGCCGGATGCCGAGCCCGTCGATCTCCAAGACAGGGGCGGCGCCGGAGACTTCGGGAGAAGCGCCGGTGCCGTGCGCGGGGGTCTGCTGTCTCGTCATGGGGTTCACCGCTCCCGCCGTGCGATCCGGTCGGCGAGGCCCTCACCGACGATGCCGAACGCCACCACGGCCAGCACGATGCAGGCCGAGGGCGCGAGAGCGGGCAACATCGCTCCCTGAAGGACGGCCGCCTGGCCGTCGTTGATCATCGCGCCCCAGTCGGCGGTCGGTGGCTGGACGCCGAAGCCGAGGAAGGACAGCGCCGCGAGGTCCATCAGCGCGTACCCGAAGTTCATCGCGGACTGCGCGAGCACCGTCGGCGCGATGTTGGGCAGCAGATGCCGCAGACAGATGGTCCAGCCCGACCAGCCCTGCACCCGGTAGGACTCGATGTAGGGACGCGCCTTCTCCTGCCGTGCGATCCCGCGCACCAGCCGGCCCGCGTACGGCGTGTAGGCCACGGCCATGGCGACCACGGGCGCCGTCATGCCGGAGCCGGCCACGGCGACCAGCAGGATCGCGAGGAGGAGCCCGGGGATCGCGAACACCAGGTCCATCGACCGGGACAGGAACGTGTCCGTCCAGCCACCCCGCCAGGCCGCGACCGTGCCGAGCACCGTGCCGAGGGCGGTGGAGACGGCGACGACGAGCAGCGGGCCGAGCAGCCCGGTGCGCGCGCCGTGGATGAGCCGGGAGAGGATGTCCCGCCCGGACTGGTCGGTGCCGAGCAGATGCTCGCCCGATGTCCCGGCCAGGCTGGCCGAGAGGTCGAGCGCCTCGGGATCGTACGGCGCGATGACCGGGGCGAGCGCGGCGACCAGGACGAGCACGGTCAGCACCGCGACACAGATCGCGAACAGCGGGCCCTGGCCGAACAGTTGCAGGCCGCGCAGGCCCGGCCGGCGGGACAGCGCGCGGGGCGAGCGCGCCGCGTCGGCCGCGGTTGCGGGTGCGGGTGCGGGTGAGGTCATGAGGAGCCTTCCCCCCGGAGGGACAGACGGGGGTCGATGAGCGGGACCAGCAGGTCGACGACGACGTTCACCACGGCGAAGGCCGCCACGCTGAGCAGCGTGATCGCCTGGACGACGGCGAAGTCCTTGGCGGTCACCGACTGCACGAGCAGGGATCCGAGGCCGGGGACGTTGAAGGCGGTCTCGACGATCGACGTGCTGATGAGGAGTCCGGCGAGCATCGTTCCGCCGACGGTGACGACCGGGCCGAGTGCGTTGCGCAGGACGTGCCGGCGCACCACGGTCCGCGCTGCGACGCCACGGGCCCGGGCCACCTCCACGTGTTCCCGGCCCAGTTCGTCCAGCATCGCCGAGCGGGTCACCCGCGCGAGCAGCCCCGCGAAGGTCAGCGCCAGGGCGAGCGCCGGGAGCGTCAGGTGGTACAGCCGCTCCCCCAGGCCGGTGGGCGTGCCGCCCGGGCCGGGGAACCAGCCGAGGCGTACGGAGAAGACCGACACCAGCACGATGGCACTGACGAACGCGGGCGTCGCGGTGGCCACCCCGGTAGCGATAAGCACGGCGCGGTCGAACAGCCCGGGACGCAGTGCGGCGCCGATGCCGGCGGCCACCCCGAGCAGCACCACGAGCAGCGCGGAGTACCCGATGAGGAGCAGCGTCCCCGCCATCCGGGAGCCGATGAGGGACGACACGTCCTGGTGGTACTGGGTGGAGCGGCCGAAGTCGCCCTGGAGCGCGGAGCCGAGCCACTTGACGTACTGCACGGGCAATGGGTCGTCCAGGTGGTACTGGGCGCGCAGCGCCGCCACCGCGTCCGGGGTCGCCGGACGGCCGTGCAGCAGGAAGGACACCGGGTCGCCGGGCGCGAGATGGACCGAGCCGAAGACCACGAGGGAGGTCACGAAGAGCACGGCCACCAGGCCGAGCAGCCGTCCGGTGAGGAAGCGGGTCATGGTTGCGCCGCCCCGATGGTCGCCGCCCACGGGTAGTAGAGCTGGGCGATGCCGGTCGGCGCACCGGTGATGCGGTTGCCGAGGAAGACCGAGTACGGGGCCTCGTACACCGGGATGCTCGGGAGGTCCTGCAGGGCGATCCGCTGGAGTTTGGTGGTCAGTTCGGCGCGCGTCGCCGGATCGGGTTCGGCGTTCGCCCGGTCGAAGGCGGCGTCGAACGTGGGGTTGGAGTACTTCCCGTAGTTCCCGAAGTCGCCGGTGCGCAGGTACTGGTAGAACTCCAGCGGGTCCGGGGTGTTGTCGTAGCCGTTGGTGAGCACCAGGTCGAGACCTGCGCGTGCCGACGGGTCGGTGAAGATGCTGCTGTACGCGTCCGGGGAGACGGTCTTGAGGCTGACGTCGAGGCCGATCTGCCGGCCGGCCGCCTGCACGGCATTGGCGACGACGCTGATGTCGGGAGACAGGGAGCTGGTCACCATCGTGACCTTCTTCCCGGTCGCACCGGCCTCGGCCACGAGCTTCCTCGCCGCGGCGACGTCGTACCGGGGCTCGGGAAGCGCGTCGTAGAAGTCGTGGGTCTTCTTCGGGACCAGTGCCCAGGCGCCGCGTGCCGCCGGGGCTTTGGCGGGGACGCCCACGCCGGCCGCCGCGGCTTTGATGATCGCCTTGCGGTCGAGCGCCCATGACAGGGCCCTGCGGACCCTGACGTCGCCGAGCGGGCCCCTGAAGTTGAGCACGGCGAGGTCCGAGGCCGCCGTGTTGGGTCCGAACAGGACCATCCCCTTGCCGCTGCCGCGCAGTTGGGCCAGGGACGCCGACGGCAGGAGGTAGCTGCCGTCGGCGGTTCCGGAAAGGAGCGCGTTGGTGCGCGCCGCCGGGTCCTCGATGAAGGTGAACTTCACGGACGTCGACTTGGGGACGAGCGAACGGTCCCAGTAGCGGGGGAACTTCTTCAGCGTCACACTGTCGCCCCTGGCCCACTTGTCGAGGGCGTACGGACCGGTGCAGTCGACCCCGCCCTGCGCGGTGCCGTACCTCTTGCCGGCCTTCTTCAGGTACGCGGCGCTCTCGACGGTGCCGGGCGACGCGGCCATCAGCTCGTTGAGCAGGACATCGGGCCTGGCCAGACGCAACGTCACTTCCAACGGGCCGGTCTTCTCAATGGCCTTGACGTTCTTGAACGCGGAGGCCCAGGGGGAGCCGACGGCCGGGTCCAGGTGGCGCTTCAGGGAGGCGACCACGTCGTCCGCCGTCATGGTCGTGCCGTCGTGGAACGTGACGTTCGGGCGCAGCGTGTAGACGAGCGTGCGGGGGTCGGGACGGTCGTACCTGACCGCCAGGCCGGGCTCGATCGTGTGCTCGGGGGTGACCCGCAGCAACTGCTCGCAGACGTTGGCGAGGACGGTGTTGGGCGGGTAGTCGTAGGCGAGGGCGTAGTCCAGGGTGTACGGCTCGGCGTAGAGGGCCCAAGTGACGGAGCCCAGGCCGCTCTTGGCGGGAGGCGAGGTCGGGGTGACCTCGTAGTCGGACACGGTCTGCCGGGAGGCGTTGGCGCCGGAGCAGGCGGTGGCGGCGGCCGCGAGGGCGGCGGTGCAGACGAGCGAGGTGACGGTTCTGCGCAGGCGCATGCTGACCAACCCCTTTACGGGTGTTGTGACGGGCGCTGTGGGTGGGAGCGAGTATTGATGCGGGAACGTTCCCGCACAAGGCTTTGCGGGAACGGTTTTGCCGAGGTCGCGAGGGTGGCACCATCGCCCTCATGACCGAAGCCCCACGCCAGGCAGGGCAGCCCGCGCAGGCCCGCCCGCGGGTCCGACTCGTCGACGTCGCCCGCGAGGTGGGCCTGTCGAAGACCACCGTCTCGGCCGCGCTCAACGGCACCGGACGGCTCTCCCCCGCCGTACGCGAGAAGGCGCGCGAAGCCGCGCGGACGATGGGCTACCGGCCCAACGCCACCGCGCGTCAACTGCGCGCAGGACGTGCCCGGTTGATCGGATACGTGGTCGGGGAGATGGCCCACGCCCCGTGGACGTTCCTGGAGTCTCCGTACTTCGCCCGGCTGACCGGTGCCACCGCCGCGACCGCGCTCCGGCGCGGCTATGCGGTGGTGCTGCTGCCCGCCGGGTCCTTGCAGCAGGAGTGGGCCGACCTGCCGCTCGACGCGGTGGTCGTCGCCGACCCCGTCGCGGGCGACCGGATCATCGATGACCTCCTCGCCGCCGGCATCCCGGTGTTCAGTGACCGCTCCGTCGAGGGCCGGGCGGGCGCCCACTGGGTGGACGTCGACGCGGCCGCGGCGACCCGCGAGACGCTGGACCACCTCCGCGGGGAGGGGGCCCGGCGGCCCGCGATGGTGCTGCCCGACAGCACAACCGGGTTCCATACCGGGGTACTTGCCGCGTACCGGGACTGGTGCGCCGCGCACGACCTGCCGGAGCGGATCGCCCGTGCCGCGACACCCGGGAACGGGCCGGTGGTGGCGGCGGTCGAGGCGGCACTGACCGGCCCGGCGGAGCAGGGCGGGCGCCCCGACGCCCTGTTGGTGGTTGCCGAGGCGAGCCCACCCCTCGTCCTGGAGGCGGCCCGCCGCAACGGCTACCAGGTCCCGGGCGACCTGCTCCTGGTGTGCGTGAGCGAGGACCCGGCGGCCGAGCACACCCGACCGCCGGTGACCACGCTCAGCCTGCGGCCCCAGGAGGTCGCCCGAGCCGGCACCGAACACCTCGTGAACGTCCTGGAGTTGGGCCGCACCGAGCCGTCCGGCGTGCTGGTGGCAACCCGGCTCGACGTGCGGGAATCCTCGCGGCGGGCGCGGCCCCGCTGAGCGGCGCGGCAGCCGGAGCCGTCCCGGCCGCGGTCCCACCCGTCAGACCGCGTGGACGAGCCGGCCGCCCACATACGTCCGCTCCACCCGCGCCTGCGCGATCTCCTCCGGTGGTGCCGTGAAGATGTCCCGGTCGAGGACCACCAGGTCGGCGAGGTGACCGGCGCGCAGACTGCCCGCCTCGTCCAGGCCGTTCACATGGGCGCTGCCCGCGGTGTAGGAGGCGACCGCCGTCTGGAGGTCGATCCGCTGCTCGGGCAGGAAGACCCGGTCGTCGGTGGCCTCCGGGGCCCTGCGGTTCACCGCCACATGGATGCCTTCGAGCGGTGCCGGGCTGCTCACCGGCCAGTCGCTGCCCGCCGCCAGCGTCGCGCCGGCCCGCACCAGATCGCCGAACGGGTACTGCCGGGCGGCGCGTTCGGGCCCGAGGAACGGGATGGTCAGCTCGTCCATCTGCGGCTCGTGGGCGGCCCACAGCGGCTGGATGTTGGCGATCGCGCCGAGCCGGGCGAACCGGGGGATGTCCTCGGGGTGGACGACCTGGAGATGGGCCAGATGGTGGCGGTTGCCGCGCCACCCGTTGGCGGCGAGCGCGGCCTCCACGGCGTCGAGGGCCTCGCGAACCGCGCGGTCGCCCAGCGCGTGGAAGTGAACCTGAAAGTCGAGCGCGTCGAGGCGCCCGACGTACTCCCGCAGCGCCACGGGGTCGACGAAGCTGAGGCCGGTGTTGGCGGTGGCGCAGCCGCAGCCGTCGAGGTACGGAGCGGTCATCGCGGCGGTGAAGTTCTCCGCGATACCGTCCTGCATGATCTTCACGGAGCCCGCGCGGAACCGCCCGTGGTGCAACTGTGCACGCAGGGCGACCAGTTCGCCGATCTGTTCGGCGCCGCGCTCCCGGTCCCACCACAGCGCACCGGCCACCCGGGCGGTGAGCGAACCGTCGCGGGCCGCCGCCAGGTAGGCGTCCGACGGATCGGGCTTCCCGCCGGACACCCCGAGCATCGCGTCCTGCCAGCCGGTGACACCGAGGGAGTGCAGCAGTCCCTGCGCGCGCAGCAGCCCGGCGAGGCGGTCCGCCGGGGTGCTCGGGGGCACCAGCCGGGCAACCAGGGCAGTCGCGCCCTCCTGGAGCATCCCGGTCGGCGTGCCGTCCGGGGCCCGCTCGATCCGTCCGTCGGCCGGGTCGGGGGTGTCCGCGGTGATCCCGGCCAGCTCCAGCGCGCGGGTGTTGGCCCAGGAACCGTGGTGGTCCCGGTTCGCGAGGAGCGCCGGGCGGTCCGGGACGACCGAGTCGAGCAACTGCCGGGTGGGCAGCCCGCCCTCGAAGCTCTCCAGGGACCAGCCGCCTCCGGTGATCCATGTGCGGTCGGGATGGGTCTTCGCGTACGCCCCGATCAGGTCCAGGTACTCGGCGACTCCGACCGTCCCGGTCAGGTCACACTCGGCCAACTCGACGCCGGCGTACACGGCGTGGATATGGGCGTCCTGGAACCCCGGCAGCAGGAGCTTGCCCCGCAGGTCCACGACCTCGGTGGCGGGACCGATGAGCTGGCGCACCTCGTCGTGGCCGACGGCGGCGATCCGCTCGCCGACGACGGCGAGCGAGGAGGCCCGGGTGCGGGCCGGGTCCGCGGTGAAGACGGGGCCACGGGTGAAGACCAGATCGGCTGTGGTCATGGGCTGCTCCAGAGGGCTAGGGAGAGGGGAGGTCGGCGCAAAGCGGCGGGCACGCAGGGAAGTTGGCGACCACCGGGGAGAGGCGACGGGCCTCATGGAAGGGGGAGACGGTTCGCACGTCAATGGTGTTGACGTAAGTTGGCGGCATGGCCGAACGAGTGGTTCCCGAAGGCAGGCGGCAGCGCCGCAGGCCCACCAAACAGGGCGCGGTGCTCTCCGAGCGCCTGATCGTCGAGACCGCGTTGAACCTGATCGCGCAGCACGGTGCCGAGGCGCTCTCCGTGCGGCGGCTCGGCGCCGCGCTGGGCGCCGACCCCAGCGCGCTGTACCGCTACTTCCGCAACACCGACGCCCTGTTGCTCGCCATCGCCGACGAGCTGATCGGCCGCGCCCAGCGAGGCTGGACCGCGACCGGCTACTGGCGGGCGGACCTGCGCAGCATCGGCCTGCGCATCCACGCGTCGTACCGCTCGAACCCCCGGGCCGCAGCGCTCGCGGCGCACCGGACGACCGGTCGCCCGCACGAGATCCGCGCGGTCGAGACGGTCCTGGGCGTGCTGCGGGACGCGGGCTTCCCGGACGGGCTCGCGGTGCGGATCTACCACGCCTTCGTGGATCAGGCCCTGGCCTTCGCCGCCCAGGACGCCGCGGCCCTCGCCCTGCCGCCGGCCGCCCAGGCGGCCGACTCCGAGGTCTGGCAGGAGGTGTACGGCAGGCTGACCGCCGACACCCACCCGCACATCACCGCTGTCTTCCCGCTGCTGGCCGCCGACATGCGGGGCAGCGGCTACCCTTTCGCGCTGGAACTGATGCTGGACGCGGTGGCGGCACTCAAGCCGGTGGCCGAGCGGGAGTAGGCAGGCCCGGTCTCTGTCCGGCTACGCGGTCCTACGTCAACACTATTGACTTTGAACGAGACCCCGCCCTGGCGGCGGCTTCGGCGCCGGGCGCGGGGCCCGGCCCGTAGTGGGTGAGTTCCGCGTCAGGCGGACGGGAACGACGAAGGGGGCAGCCCGAGTTCGCGGAGGAGCTCGACCGCGCGGGGCCAACGGCCGTGCCCGGCGGCGGGGTTGAGATGTCCCACCGGGCCGACGTCCACCAGGCGGCTTCCCCCGTCGCGGGCCAGCTCACCGACGCGCGGGAACGACGCCAACGGGTCGTTCGTGCTCGCCGCGACGGTGCTGGGGAAGGGCAGGCGCTGTCGCGGCACCGGCAACCAGCCGTGCCGCCGCAGCTCCTGCCGCGAGGGATACCCGTCCGGCAGTACCGCGTCGAAGTCCGGCGGAGCGACCAGCAGTGCGCCGTCGTTCCCGTGGTGCGGCCCGCTTCGAGGGCGCGGTGCACCCGTGCCGCTTCGTCCAGTGCGAAGCGCTGGTTGACCGGGACCGTGATCCGGCCGGCCGCCACATGGCCGAACAGTTCCTGGGAGAGCGCGGCCCGCCCGGCGGGCTCCGCGAGGTAGTCCGCGAGCGCGGGCCGGGTCACGAACAGCGAGCCGTGCAGGACCAGTTGCATCGCGTCCAGGGGCGGCACTCCCGAGGACGTGCCGAAGCACACGAGGAGTCCGCGGCGGCGCAGCGAGGCCATCGAAGCCTCGACGGTGCCCTTGCCCACGCTGTCGAAGACGACCGGGACGCCCTCGCCGCCGGTCACCTCACGGACCTGGTCGGCGACGTTCTCGCGCCGGTAGTTGATGACGCGGTCGCAGCCGTGCGCGAGGGCCGGCGCCGCCTTCTCCTCGGTGGAGACCGTGCCGATGACGGTGAGGCCGAGGAGCTTCGCCCACTGCGTGAGGATCAGCCCCACGCCACCGGCCGCCGCGTGCAACAGCACGGTGTCGCCGGGCTTCAACGGGTGGATGCGGCGCAGCAGGTACGCCGAGGTCAGGCCCCCGCATCGTCATGGCCGCCGCGGCGTCGAAGCCGATGGCGTCCGGCAGCTTGATCAACGAGTCGACGGGCATCACCCGCTCCGTGCTGTAGGCGCCGAGCGGGCTTCCGGTGTACGTCACCCGGTCGCCCTCGGGGTGCAGCAGCGGGTCCGACTGGCGGTGGGGCGCGTCGAGGTCGGTGGGGCGTGTCGAGGTCGGTGGGGCGCAGCACGATCCCGTTGAACTCCGTCGGACCGAGACCCAGTACCCGATCAAGATCTACAACCGTGCGGATGGTCGACGCGAGCCGGCTGGGGACGAAGTCCAGGTCGGGGTTCTACCCCTGCTGAGGGACCCGGCCGGGGCGCCAACTGTCGCTGCTCCAGGGAAAGTTAGCCTGCTGCCCACTCACCGTCCTGCCTCTCCGTATCATCACGGCCCGCACCAAGGTCAGTTGACTGCCCGCGGGCCGCGAGCGCGGAGCCAGCGGCTGCGGGCCGCCACGACGCCCAGCGCCAGCGCCACCAGGTGCCCGGCGTCGGCCAGTTCCTGGTTGATCGCCCATGCTGCGGCGAGGAAGACGGCAAGCATCGGCAGGCCGTAGCGCCGGGAGCGTCTGCTGCCCAAGAAGAGTAGACACGCGATGGTGGCCACCAGGCCGTAGCTGATTCCGACGTCCCTGGCGCGGGCGAGGGCACCCGGCAGATGCATGAGCCGCATCAGCCACATGATGCCTTCGGTGACCAGGGTCGCCGCCACGTGTCCGAAGAGAAATACGCCCATGCCGCGTGCGCTGCCCCAGCGCCACTCGGCCAGTCCGAGTGCGGCGGCCACTGCACCGATGCCGAGCAATACGGGGACACCGTCGACCACCAGGCCACTGGTGAGCACGGTCCACCACTTGCCGACTTCGAGGTGGTGCACATTGCTGCTGTTGTGGCGTACGAAGCGCGCCTGTTCGCGGAACGGCTGGAGCGCCAGCCAGGCGGCGGTGGCGAAGAGCAACAGGACGTACACCGTGGTTGCGGGCAGTCCCCGGACCATGGTCCACGACCGAAATGCCATGTGCTTCAGTGTCATCCCCCACTGCCGCGTCGAATCGCCGCCGGAATTATCCTCAAAACGACGTGAAGCCTAGCTCAAGTACCTGGTTACAGAGGCATAAGCAGCGATGCGGGCGCGCAGCAGGCCATCGGTCCCGTGGCTGTCGCCGGCCGGGCAGGCAGCGTAGGACCGGCGCCTGGGCCCGGCACGGCCTCGCCGTCGCGCCCACGGATGTGGATCCCTCCGCGCGGCTGCGCGGAACCATCGCAGACCACCGCAGACCACCGCCAGGCACTTGCCGGGGATGAACCGCCCTCGGCCTGGCGCGGTTTGCGGTCGCCGCACCTAGCGTCAGTGGCGGAGGGGGCGCGGTGTTGTGGTCGCGGTCGCTGATGCGACGAAAGCCCGCCCTATTGGAGCGGGGCGGAGCGGGGCGGAGCTCTATCTGGTCGAGATCGAGTCCACGTCAGGCAGGTCGGCGATCGCTGCCTCCCCAAACTGCTGACGATGCAGGGAACTCGGCGAGTATGTCGGCCATGGCATGCGTCAGGGCGACGACCTTCTCGTAGGGCCTCATCTCTTTGATCCACCCGATCATGTGCTTCCCGTGCAGCCGCCAACCGCACTTGGTATCTGCGGTCATGCGAACCACCCGTTCGGTGATGACCAGCTCGGCGAAGGTGGGGTCGACGGAGCACTTGACCATACGGGGTGTGCGGCCGGAGGGCAGATGAACGGGAATTCCCGCACTGGGTGGAAAGGGCTCGGTGTGGAGCACCTGGACCAGGCTGGCAATGGAGACCGCGGTGTCGGGGAGGCTGTACGGCAGGGTCAGCACCGCCACTGAGTACCTGTTGACGTCGGTGACGTAGCGGCCACCTCTACGGACGCCGGCCAGGTGGAAAAGCGTCGTGGGGTATCCGCGTGCCTGCCCTTCGAGCACATGTAGCGCGTGGTTCCGCAATGTACCGAAGGGGTAGCCAGGAAGTCCGAACTCCCGTACCCAGTCGCGGGATTCCCGTTTCCGGTAGTGATGCCAGTCAGGATCCTCGCGATATCTACTGATGCTCTTCCTCACCCGCCACATGCCTACGATTCCCCTTGCGTGTCAAACGCGCCCTGTGGATCGGTCAGCGAAGAACCCGGCTTATCAAACGGGCTCTTGTGCTTGGAGGTGATGTCGTTTTCGTTGGCGTTGGCGTCTCCGTACACCGTGCAATTGGCGGCGGCCTGTCGTCCGGGGCCGAACTCGGGCCCGCTTTCGGGGTCTCGGTGGCGTCCCCCTCCGCCGTACTTGTATCGGGTCTCGCCGCCGTGCACCGCTGCTCCGCCCGCTGCTCCGCCGCCGGCACTGGTGAGCAGGTCGGGGATGAGACTGTCGGTGGTCTTGCCGCCGAGGTGGAAGGGGATGTCGACGCCGTCAGCAGCCATCTGGCCGCCCGCGCCGGTAACGGCGCCGTTGGCCGCCTTGCCCAAGAATCCGTTGCCTGCGAGGGCATCGTGAAGCGCGCTGGGTACCTTCCCGCTGACCGCCTTGCCTGCCGCACCGCGTGCAGTGCCGACTTCGGCTGCTGCGGCTGCTGCGGCTCCTGCGGCGACCGCGTCGGAGAAGCCGGCGGTGATGAGGGTGAGACCCAGGCCCACGGCCGCGGTGACGGCGAGCTCTTCGAGGACGTGCTCGACCTGTGTGTTGGTGTCCTCGATGCGATCGGCCGCTTGATCCAACTCTTTGGCGACGCGCTCGAAGTTGGGGAGGGCATGGTCGACTTGCCGCTTGGTGTGCGTCCAGTGCTCGTGGAACGCGGTGGCAGCCCGGCCGTCCCAGTCCGCGCTGCTGAGGTCTTTCACCTGTTGGTCGAGATCACGTCCGGCTGCCTGGAGGTCGTGGGCCATCTGCCGCCAGGCTTCGGCGCACCTGCGGAGCGCTACCGGGTCGCCCCAGGCTTGAGGATGTTGAAGCTCTTTTCGATCTGCGGCTGTTGCTCGGCCATGTTCACTCCCCCCGGAGCTCGGCGGCATGTTGTGCGTCGGTGTGTTCGTAGTTCGCGGCTGTACGGTTCAGTCCGGCTGCGTAGCCGGCCAGTTGCTTGTGGAGCTGCTGAAGGCTCTTGACGGTCGACTGCGTCATCGCTACGTATTTGGCCAGTGCCTCGGTCGACTCGCTGAGGACGCCGAATGCGTCGTCGACGTTTTCCGCCTTACCGGCGAACTTGCTCACCTGCCCCTCCAGTCGACTACCGACGTGGGTGAAGTCGGCGGATAACTCACGGAGTTTGTCTGGATGGGCGGCGAAGTGGTCGTGCGCCATGTACTGCTCCCCGTAGCGCTCTCGTGATTTTCAGGCTGAACACGCTATCCGCCGGCCGGGCGGCTCCGCCGAGCTGTCGCATCAAAGACTCAACAAGACCGTTGGGAACCCTGAACATTAAGGCCAATCGTGCGGAAACGCCGCGTATGCCGGACCAAATCGGAGCAGGTAGAGGATACGGGAATTGCGCCGGCACCCTTCCCAAGCAGATCGTGGAGAAGGCGTTACGGGAGCGGTCGTTGAGGGGCCACTCCGGGTCGAGAGTTCACGGCCCAGGGCGGCGTACCGCTCGCGGAACCAGGCGGCGTCATCGGCGGCGTCGTAGAGGCCGGCCTCACGGTCGGCCCGCAGCCGCTCCCGGGTGGCGCGCACTTCCGCAATGCGCTCGTCGACGCCGTTGCCCGGGTCGTAGACGGTCTCGAAGATCATGCCGTCGCCGAACCGCTGGAGGAACCACTCCTCGACGCACTCGTCCAGCATGCGTACGCGGATGAGCGGCGCGGGGCGGCAGTTGCGGGCGCTGGGCCAGCCCTTGTTCCGGGCCGTGCAGACGTACCGCGGTGGCACGTCGGCAGCCGTCTGCTCGGGTGCCAGGCAAGGGCCTTCGGCTGTTTGCTGTATATGACGGCGAGGTGGTTGGCTGGTCCCAGTTCGCCAGCGCGGTTGAGCCGGGCGGCCTCGCTGGGTTGCCGAGCTTGGGACGGGTCATCGGGTCGGTGGCCCCCGAGACCTCCCAGTCGTCGGCCCAACCGATGATGTGCGCCCCGACGGATGCGGCGGCCGCCAGGACGTCTTCCCGTTGGCGCTCCGGGGAAGACGTGGCCGCCTTCACGCGGGAGAGCCGGCGCACGCCGAGAAGGCACTTTCCGCAACCGTCATAGGGGCGTTCGATCAACATCTGGTCCGTACCGCGCAAGGTTTCTCCGTTTCGCGCACGAAGGGTACGGAGAATGCGCGGCCACCCCCAGGATGATCTTGGGTCAGCCCAGGAAGCTCAGTCGAACCTTGCGGTTGACGTTAGAGATGTTGGTGTCGACCAAGCAGATCGATTGCCATGTGCCCAGGGCCAGGTGGCCGGCGAGGACGGGGAGGGTGGCGTGGGGTGGGACCAGGGCGGGGAGGACGTGGTCGCGGCCGTGGCCGGGGGTGCCGTGGCGGTGTTGCCAGCGGTCGTCGGCCGGGAGGAGGTCGTGGAGGGCGGAGAGGAGGTCCTCGTCGCTGCCGGCGCCGGTTTCCAGGAGGGCCACGCCCATGGTGGCGTGCGGGGTGAAGACGTTGAGCAGTCCGTCCCGGCCGTGGGCGGCGTCGCGGAGGAAGGACTCGCACTCGCGGGTCAGGTCGTAGACGGTTTCCCGTGAGCCGGTGCGGATGTCGAGCTCTCGTGTCGTGAAGTTTTCGGACATGAGGCGATCTTCTCAGGATTCCGGCGACGGGCGCTGCGGGTGGCGGGGCATACGACGACGTCGGCCTTCAGGACCGCTGACGGGTGCTGAAGGCCGACGTGTGGTGGTGTCTCTCAGCCGCCGATCGGGCCCAGCGGGATGTCCTGGACGGAGAGGCTGACGGACTTTATGGAGCCGCCGGTCAGGACGGGCACGCCGTTGGGGCCCGGGGCGAACTTGGCGGTCAGGCCGTCCAGCGAACCACTGACGGAGAGACCACCCGCGACGTTGTCGAGGTCGTCGTCGGCAATTTCGCGGGTCTCAATGCCGGGGGTGTTGCTCATGGTGGCGAGCATCCTCTTTCTGTGGTGATGGGTGGCACCGCGCAGGGTGCGCAGTGCGACGGGGACCAGATCCGTTGAGCGACCCCGTCATGGTCCAGATTGCACTGTCGCGGGGGTCGCGGGGCGTGAAACGCCAGTCTCTTCACTCGCCGTGCACATGGGGGCCTTAAGCGGAAGAGGCGCGTCACATAAGGGCGTTGACCGTGGCACGGGGCGGGCAACGGGCCGGCAATGCCGTGGAAACAAAGGTCCAGCAGGCGAGATGGGGGTTTGACCCTGCTTCGCGGACCGGGCTACGTTCGTCGGCATGTTGACGTCAGCCCTGCTCACCACGCGCGGTCACATCGACCTGCTGCGGGTGGCGTCTGCCGCGTGTCGTCACCGCGGCCACTGTTGTTGCTGACGCTCTCGGGAGAGTCCCTGGCGTTGGGGTTCCGCTCGTAGGGGTACCGCTCGGAGGCGTTCCTCTCATAGGGCTCCGCTCGTCGGGCTCCGCTCGTCGGGCTCCGCTCGTCGGGGTTTCGCTCGGGGTGCTTTCCGTTGGGATTGGTCAATTCCCGCTGGATGTCTTCCAGTTGGGGTTCCTTCGTTTGGTGTCGGGTGCGTTGGTGCCGGGCGTGATGACTGCGTGGGGGCGCGGCGTCGCGGTGCGGTGCGGCGTGGGTCCGGTGCCCGTGTGAGTGGGTGGGTTGTCGATGAGCGGTGAGGGGCAGGTCGCCGTGGCCGGGCGGGTTCCGGTCGGGGCGTCGGGGGCGTCGGGCGGTGCCGTCGAGTTGTGTCGCGTGGTGCCGGTGTCCGGGCGGCGATGGGGCGTGCCACGGTGGGTGCGGCGGGCCGTGGGGCCGGTCGGACTGGTCGTGTTGTGGCAGGCGTTGAGCTCCGGCGGGGTGCTGCCGGCCGACATGTTGGCGTCGCCGGTGGACATCGCGCGGACGGCCGGCGGGATGGTTGCGGACGGGACGCTGCCGTCGGCGATGGGGGTGTCGCTCCAACGGGTCGTTGTGGGACTGGTGTTGGGCGGGATCGCCGGGGTCGCCTTGGCGTTGGTGTCGGGGCTGTCGCGGCTGGGCGAGGACCTGGTGGACGCGACGGTGCAGATGTTGCGGTCGATTCCGTGGGTGGGGGTGATTCCGCTCTTCATCATCTGGCTGGGGATCGGGGAGGCCCCGAAGATCGCGTTGATCTCGGTCGGGGTGGCGTTCCATCTGTATCTGAACGTGTACGCCGGAATCCGGGGCGTGGATGCCCAGTTGGTGGAGGCCGGGACCTCGCTGGGGTTGGGCCGGTGGGGGCTGATCCGGCACGTGGTGCTGCCCGGGGCGTTGCCGGGCGCGATGACCGGGCTGCGGTACTCGTTGGCGACTGCCTGGCTGGCGCTGGTCTTCGGTGAACAGGTCAACGCCGACGACGGGCTGGGTTTCCTGATGAACCAGGCACGGGAGTTCTTCCGCACCGACGTGATCGTGGTCTGTCTGGTGGTCTATGCGGTCCTCGGGCTGCTCGCCGATTTCCTTGTCCGCACCCTCGAAAGGCTGTTGTTGCAGTGGCGACCGACGTTCACGGGGCAGTGAGTCCCCGCACCCCCGGCACTCGCGATACCCCCGGCACTCGCGATAACCCCGCCAGCCCCGATGCCCCCGACACCCCCGGCACCCGTGCCGAGGAGCATCGCCCAGGATCTCGTGAAATCGCGGTCCACGTACACGAGTTGGTACGGGAGTTCAGCCGGCGGCGGGTGATCGATGGGTTGGAGCTGGAGATCGGTGCTGGTGAGTTCGTGGCGCTGTTGGGGCGCAGTGGGTGCGGGAAGTCGACGTTGTTGCGGGTGTTGGCCGGGTTGGACCGGGAGATCGGGGGCGAGGTGCTGGTTCCGCGGCGCCGGGCGGTGGCGTTCCAGGCACCGCGGTTGATGCCCTGGAAGCGGGTCTGGCGGAACGTGCTGCTGGGGTTGCCTGGGAGGCACCAACGGGCGGATGCGGTACGAGCGTTGGAGGAGGTCGGGCTCGGGCGCCGGGCGGATGCCTGGCCCAAGACGCTCTCCGGGGGCGAGGCACAACGCGCCTCGCTGGCACGGGCGTTGGTGCGCGATCCCGATCTGCTGCTGCTCGACGAGCCGTTCGGGGCGCTCGACGCGCTGACCCGGATCAAGGCGCAGCGGTTGGTGGCCGAGCTGTGGCGGGAGCGGGGCTGTGCGGTGCTGCTGGTCACCCATGACGTGGAGGAGGCGCTCCTGTTGGCCGATCGCGTGCTGGTGATGGAGGAGGGCCGGATCGCGTACGAGACCGAGGTGTCGCTGCCCCGGGCGCGGGAGGTCACCGACCCGCGATTCGGTGAGCTACGCGCCCGGCTGCTCGGCCGACTGGGCGTGGCGGACGAGGACGGTGACGGGGTCGAGAGCGGGGGCGGGGCGCCGCGCGGGCCGCGGGAGCGGGCGGTCGCCTGAAGTCGCAAGCGATCAGCGGCATGGGCCCGGCCCCGACCGCGAGCACCAATGCAGCCCCACTCCCCATCCGATGCCTCCCGCACGGAACCGGCAGAACGGACCGCACCCTATGAGACCTGACACCATGAGACCTGCACCAGTCATGAGCCCCGCACCAACCACGAAATCCGCACCGACGACCAGACAGGCAAGCAGGCAGACACCCAGACAACCACCCGGCCGCCACCGACGAACTCTCGCCCTGGCCGCCCTCCCCCTGGCGCTGTTGCTGAGTGCCTGTGGGGGTGCCTCGCGCGCCGACGGGGCCGGTGGCGGGATCGGTGGGCACACCGACGGCAAGGGGGCACTGACCCTCAACGTCGGTGACCAGAAGGGGGGTTCGGAGGCGATGCTGCGGGCCGCCGGCGAGCTGGCCGACCTGCCCTACCGGATCAAGTGGTCGACCTTCACCTCGGGGCCGCCGCTGCTGGAGGCGATCAACGCCGGGGCGGTGGACGTCGGGGCGGTCGGCAACACCCCGCCGGTCTTCGCGGGCGCGGCGCACTCGAAGATCAAGGTGATCGCCGGGACGCACAGCCGGGCGGACGGCGAGGCGATTCTGGTGAAGAAGGGGTCGCCGCTGACCTCCCCGGCGCAGTTGAAGGGGAAGTCGATCGCGGTGGCGCAGGGCAGTTCCGCGCACCTCCAGTTGGTCTCGTCGCTGAAGCGGGCGGGGTTGTCCCCCGGGGACGTCACGCTCAACTACCTCCAACCGGCCGACGCGCTGGCCGCGTTCACCCGGGGGAAGGTCGATGCCTGGGCGGTGTGGGACCCGTACACCTCGCAGGCGCTGGCCCAGGCGGACGCACGGGTGCTGACGACCGGTCAGGGTCTGGTGAACGGGTTGGGTTTCCAGGTCGCGGCGCCCGCCGCGCTGGACGACAAGGCGAAGGCGGCGGCGCTGAAGGACTACACGACGCGGCTGCGGCGGGCCCAGGACTGGGTGTTCAAGCATCCGTCGGCCTGGGCCGGGGCGTGGGCGAAGGCGACCGGGCTGCCGGAGAAGGTGGCGTTGGACGCGGTCCGGCGCACCCGGGCGACGGCGGTTCCGGTCGCCGTGGACAAGGGGGCGGTCGCCTCCGAGCAGCAGATCGTGGACACCTTCGCGCAGTTGAAGCTGATCCCGCGCGCCTTCGACTTCGGGGAGTTGGTCGATCCCCGGTTCAACGGCGGTCTGCCGCCTTCGGATACGGCGCCGCGTAGCTATGGAAAGGCCCAGTGATATGTCCGTACACCTGCATTGGTTCCTGCCGACCGGCGGCGACGGGCGGACGCTCGTCGACCGGCACGCGTACACCGACGGGGGCATCCGGCGGGACCGGATCACCCCGGTGAGCGGGGTACGCGCCCCGGACGTGGAGTATCTGGCGCAGATCGCCAAGGCCGCCGAGCAGTTGGGGTTCGAGGCGGTGCTCACGCCGACCGGGACGTGGTGCGAGGATGCCTGGCTGACGACGATGGCGCTGTCGCAGGTCACCGAGCGGCTGAAGTTCCTGGTGGCCTTTCGGCCGGGGGTGATCTCGCCGGTGTTGGCCGCGCAGATGGCGGCCACGTTCCAACGGGTCTCCCGGGGGCGGCTGTTGCTGAACGTGGTGACCGGCGGGGACTCCACCGAGCAGCGGCGGTTCGGGGACCGCCTCGACCACGATCAACGGTACGCCAGGACCGACGAGTTCCTCCAGGTCGTGCGGGGGGTGTGGGGCGGGGCGCCGTTCGACTTCCGGGGCGAGCACTACCAGGTCGAGGGCGGTCTGACGGCACTGCCGCCGGACCCGCTGCCGGAGATCTTCTTCGGGGGGTCCTCGCCGGCGGCCGGGCCGGTGGCCGCGCGGAACGTCGATGTCTATCTGACCTGGGGCGAACCGCCGGAGCAGGTGCGGCAGAAGGTCGAGTGGATCCGCGGGCTGGCGGAGCAGGAGGGACGGACGGTCCGGTTCGGTATCCGACTGCACACCATCGCGCGGGACTCGGCGAAGGAGGCGTGGGCGACGGCGAACCGGCTGCTGGACGACCTCGATCCGGAGACCGTCGCGGCCGCCCAACAGGCCCTGGGCAAGAGCGAGTCGGTGGGGCAGCAGCGGATGCTGGCGCTGCACGGCGGCTCGCGGGACAAGCTGGAGATCTCGCCGAACCTGTGGGCGGGGGTGGGGTTGGTGCGCGGTGGCGCCGGCACCGCGCTGGTCGGCAGTCACGCCGAGGTGGCGGACCGGATCGAGGAGTACCACGCGCTGGGCATCGAGCACTTCGTGCTGTCCGGGTACCCGCACCTGGAGGAGGCGTACTGGTTCGGGGAGGGGGTCCGGCCGGAGCTCGCCGCGCGCGGGCTGCTGGACGCCGGGCCGTCGCCGTTGGCCGGGGTGCCGGCGGTGAACGGGCGGCCGGCGTCGGCGCCGGGCGGTGCGCCGCTGCTGGTGTCGGGCGGGCGCTGACCGGGCGCCCGCGCGGGCGGTGGGGCCGGGCGGGAAGATCCCGGCCCCACCGCGAGTTAGTAGAAACATGAACTACACCGGGGTGCGCGAGGTCGAGGTCGTGGTGATCGGCGCCGGACAGGCCGGGCTGGCGGCCGCCTTCCACCTGCGACGCAGCGGCTACCGCCCGGACCGGGACTTCGTGGTGCTCGACCACTCCCCCCGGCCGGGCGGCGCCTGGCAGTTCCGCTGGCCCACCCTCACCTACGACACGGTGCACGGCATGCACGCGCTGCCCGGCATGGCGCTGACCGACGCCGATCCGGCGCGGCCGTCGGCCGAGGTGATCGGCGGGTACTTCGCGGCGTACGAGGGGCGGTTCGGGCTGCGGGTGCACCGGCCGGTGAGCGTCACCGCGGTGCGGGACGCCGGTGACGGGCGGCTGCGGGTGGAGACCTCGCGGGGGACGTACGCGGCGCGGGCCGTGATCAACGCGACGGGGACCTGGGACCGGCCGTTCTGGCCGCGGTTCCCGGGCCAGGAGGGCTTTCGCGGGCGGCAGTTGCACAGCGCGCAGTACCGCGGCCCTGAGGGGTTCCGCGACGCCCGGGTGGTGGTGGTCGGGGGCGGCACCTCCGCCGTCCAGCAGTTGATCGAGATCGCGCCGGTCGCGGCGGCGACGACCTGGGTGACCCGGCGGGAGCCGGTGTTCCGCAGCGGGCCGTTCGGTCCCAACGAGGGGCGGGCCGCGGTGGCGCTGGTCGAGGAGCGGGTCCGGCAGGGGCTGCCGCCGCGCAGCGTGGTGAGCGTGACCGGGCTGGCGATGACCGAGACGGTCCGGCGGGCCCGGGAGAGCGGCGTGCTGGACCGGCTGCCGCTCTTCGCGCGGATCACCCCCGAGGGGGTGGCCTGGGACGACGGCCGCACCGTCGAGGCCGATGTGCTGCTCTACGCCACCGGCTTCCGGGCCGCCATCGACCACCTGGCGCCGCTGCGGCTGCGCGAGGCGGGCGGCGGCATCCGGATGGCCGGGACGCGGGCGGAGCGCGACCCCCGCGTGCACCTCGTCGGCTACGGGCCCTCGGCCAGCACCATCGGCGCCAACCGGGCGGGGCGAGCCGCGGTCCGGGAGATCCGGCGGCTGCTGGCGGGGGCCGCGCCGCCGGGGTCCGGGCAGGGGAGTTGGGCCCTGGAGGGCCCCGGTCCCGGCCCGGTCCACGCGCTCTTGGGAGGCGGCGCCGGCTACGCGGCGGGGGCGGCGGCCGACTCCCCCACCGGGACGCGGCTGAGCTCGGCCGCCCGCAGCTGGGCGTAGCCGGGGCGGATCACCTCGTTGATCAGGGCGGTGCGCTCGTCGAAGGGGAGGAACGCGGCCTTGGCCGCGTTGAGCGTGAACTCCTCCAGCTCGGCGGCGCGGTAGCCGAAGGTCTCCTGGAGGTGCTGGAACTCCCGCGTCATGGTGGTGCCGCTGACCAGGCGGTTGTCGGTGTTGAGGCAGACCCGGAAGCCGAGTCGGCGGAGCAGGTCGATGGGGTGCTCGGGGTAGCTGGCGGCGGCACCGGTCTGGAGGTTGGAGGTCGGGCAGACCTCCAGCGCGATCCGCTGGTCGCGGACGTAGGAGGCGAGGCGTCCGAGGGCGACATTGCCGTCGGCGTCGATCGCGATGTCGTCGGTGATCCGGACCCCGTGGCCGATGCGGTGGGCACCGCAGCGCAGCACCGCCTCGCGGATGGACTGGGCGCCGACCGCCTCGCCGGCGTGGATGGTCACCCGGGCGCCCTGGCTGCGGAGGTAGTCGAAGGCTTCGGCGTGCCGGGCGGCGGGGTTGCCGATCTCGCCGCCGGCGATGTCGAAGCCGGCCACCCCGCGGTCGCGGTGGGCGACGGCGAGTTCGGCGATCTCCCGCGCGCGGTCGGCGTGCCGCATCGCGCACAGCAGCGCCCCGACGCGGATGCGCCGGCCGGTCGCCGCGACGCGCCGCTCGCCCTCCCGGAAGCCGGCGTTGACCGCCTCGACGACCTCGTCGAGGGTCAGGCCGCCGGTGAGGTGCTGCTCGGGGGCGTACCGGACCTCGGCATAAACCACGCCGTCGGCGGCCAGGTCCTCGGCGCACTCCGCCGCGATCCGGTACAGCGCCTCGGCGGTCTGCATCACGGCGCAGGTGTGCGCGAACGTCTCCAAGTACCGCTCCAGGGAACCGGAGTCGGCGGCGTCCCGGAACCAGGCCGCCAGTTCGACCGGATCGGTGGTCGGCAGCGCCTGGTAGCCGATGGCGGCTGCCAACTCGATGATCGTCTCCGGGCGCAGGCCACCATCGAGGTGGTCGTGGAGCAGCACCTTGGGGGCGCGGCGGATCCGCTCCGGGTCGAGCACATCGGCGGGCTGCGGGGCAAGCAACTTGTCAGACAACGTCATGGGGCGCGAGTATGACACGTCCCGCCGCCACCGGGCGACCGGGTATCGGCGAAGGACGGGCCGGGGCGCGCGTCGGGCGATGTGGGACGTCAGCGCGCCTGCCACACCGGGAGCGCGGGGGCGCCCGGCGGCAGCATGTGCTTGGCGGCCAGCAACGGGGTGCGATCGAGCCGTACGACCTGGGTGACCAGGACGCCGGGGGTGTCCGCGGGGCGGCCCAACTGGGCGCCGCGCTGCCGGCCGAGGGTGGTGGCCACGATGGTGCTGCCGCCGGTCAGCGGCAGCCCCCGCCCGGCGTCCAGCAGCAGCCGCAGCATCGACGACGTCCGCGCGCCGGCCCCGTCGAACGCCGCGACGGCGTCCGGCAGCAGCTCCGCGACGGTCTCGTCCGCGGCCCACTCCTGGGTCAGACAGGCCGGCACGCCGTCGACCTCGATCACGCTCTCCCAGAAGCGCACCTCGCCGTGGGCCGGCAGGACCAGGTGCTGGGTGGAGAAGTCGGTGGGCTCCTCGCGGGTCCGGGCCAGCGGCACGGTCGCGGTCTGCCGCCCCTCCCCCAGGAGTTGCTCCACCGGCTTGAGGAACTCGAAGCCGCGCGGCGGCAGATGGCGGCTGACCGTGCGGCCCACCCCGCGCCGCACCGTGATCACGCCGTCCTCCTGGAGCAGGATCAGCGCCTCGCGCAACGCGGGCCGGCCGACGCCCAGTTCGGCGGCGAGCCGGGGCTCGGTGGGCAGGGTGGAGCCGGGCGGGTAGGTGCCGGCGCGGATGGCCTCGACCATCCGCTCGTAGAGCGCGACGACGGGGCGTCGCCGCTGGGGTTGTCCGGCAGCCATATCCCTCTCCCGAGTCCGTTGTCGGACCAGCCCACAGGCCGTCCGTGTGCGCCGCGCCGCGCGGCTTTGGCCCGTACCGCGGGAGGAGTTTCCCATCGATCGGCGCCCTGGCGGTGCCCGCCGGGGCGCGAGCCGGCATCCGCGACCCCTGCGCAACGCTTCTTGTCTGACAAGAACCACTTCATGAGGAGACACAGCCAGATGAACATCGTCACCAACCCGCTTGCCGGCACCCTCCACTTCGTGGGTTGGCTCGTCTGACGGATTGGCAGCACGACAGGGCGCCGCTCCTCCTCGTCCCGGGGGGAGCGGCGCCCTCCGCGTGCGCCGGCCGCGTGCGACGGGCGCGTGCAACGACCGTGTGGGGCGGCCCCTTTAGCGCTCCAGCGGTCGCCGCGCGGTCTCCGGGAGCGTCAGGTAGACGACGAAGGAGACCAGGCAGAGCGCCGAGACGTACCAGGGGAAGAGGTCCGGGTGGCCGGCCTGCTTGAACCACGTGCCGACGTAGGGGGCGGTGCCGCCGAAGAGGGCGACGGTGGCGGAGTACGGGAAGCCGATGCCGGCGGCGCGCACCCGGGCCGGGAAGATCTCGGCGTTCACCGCGGCGGCGACCGCGGTGTAGCCGGTGAGCAACACCATGCCGACGCACTGCACCAGCAGCAGGGAGGCGAACGCGTCGGTGACCAGGTGGAGCAGCGGCACCGCCAGCACGGCGAAGCCCAGCGCGAAGGTGAGCAGCAGCGGCTTGCGTCCGATGCGGTCGGAGAGCAGGCCGCCGAGCGGTTGCAGCACCGCGAAGAAGGCCAGCGACAGGGTGCCGACCAGGAGCGCGTCGCCCTTGTCGAAACCGGCGTTGACCTGGGCGTAGGTGGGGAGGTAGGTGGTCCAGGTGTAGTAGGCGAGGGTGCCGCCGGCGGTGATGCCGCAGATCAGCAGCGACTGCCGGGGGTAGCGGCGCAGCGCCTCGAAGAGGCCGGGGCGCTCGGCCGGTTCCCCGTCCCGGACGGGGGCGAGGGTCTCCTGGGCGCCGCGCCGGATCCACAGCCCGAGCAGGCTCAGCAGGGCGCCGCCGAGGAAGGCGATCCGCCAGCCCCAGCGGCCCATTTGGTCGTCGGTGAGCAGCGCGGCGAGCAGTGCCCCGATGCCGGAGGCGAGCAGTTGGCCGATGGTGGTGGAGATGTACTGGAAGCTGGAGAACAGGCCGCGCCGGCCCGGCCCGGCGGACTCGACCAGGAACGTGGTGGAGGCCGCGAACTCGCCGCCCACCGACAGCCCTTGGACCAGCCGCGCGAGGACCAGCACGACCGGGGCGAGCAGTCCGGCCGCCGCGTAGGTCGGGGTGAGCGCGACCAGCAGGCTGCCGCCGCCCATCAGCAGGATGGTGACGGTCAGGGCGGTGCGCCGGCCGCGCCGGTCGGCGACCGCGCCCATCAGCAGCCCGCCGACCGGACGCATGAAGAAGCCGACGGCGAAGACCGCGAAGGTGGACAGCAGCGGCACCAGGGAGTTGCCGGCGCCCTTGGGGAAGACCTGGTCGGCGAAGTAGACCGCCAGGAAGGAGTAGGCGTACCAGTCGTACCACTCCACGGCGTTGCCGATGGAGGCGGCGGCCAACTGCCGTGTGCGCGACGGTGGGCGAGCACCGTCGGGCACCCGGTCCTCGGCTATGGGCTGTGCGTTCGACATGGTCCGTGGACTCCCCGTTCCTTGTTCCTTCTCCTCGGCCCCCTACTGGGGCAGGATGACCCGACAGGTGATCATGTACCGGTGAGGCGGGTGTACGCCAGGGGTGCGACGGTGACGTCGCCGCCGTCACGCCGTGGCAAGGCGCCGGCAACGTGCGGCAATGCGGCGGCAACACCCGGCCCGCGCCACCCCGGGCCGGCCCGCCGCGACCCGGTACCGGCCGACCGCCGGCGGGATGGCCGGGAGGAGAGCGAGGAGGCACACCGTGCGGGTAGCACTGTTCGTCACCTGCGTCAACGACACGCTCCGACCACGGACCGGGCAGGCGGTGGTGACCCTGCTGGAGCGGCTGGGCGTCGAGGTCGACTTCCCCGATACGCAGAGCTGTTGCGGCCAGCCGCAGTTCAACACCGGCTACCGGCACGCCACCGAGCCGCTGGTACACCGCTTCGACCGGGCCTTCGCCGACTACGCGTACGTGGTGACCCCGTCCGGGTCCTGTGCGGCGATGGTGCGGGACAACTACCCGCGGATCGGGGCGCGGGCCGCGGCCGAGGGGCGCGGCCGGGAGCTGGCCGGGGCCGCGGCGCGGGCGGTGCCCAAGACCTTCGAGCTGACGGAGTTCCTGGTGGACGTGCTGGGGGTGACCGACGTCGGCGCGTACTACCCGCACACCGTCACCTACCACCCGACCTGCCACGGGCTGCGGTTGCTGGGGCTCGGCGACCGGCCGCGGCGGCTGCTGGAGCGGGTGCGGGGGCTGACGCTCAGGGAGTTGCCGGGCGCCGAGGAGTGCTGCGGTTTCGGCGGGACGTTCGCCGTGAAGAACCCGGCGGTGTCGGCCGCGATGGGCGCCGACAAGATCCGGGCGGTCACCGGGACCGGCGCGGAGGCGATGTGCACGGTGGACAACTCCTGTCTGCTGCACATCGGCGGCATGCTCACCCGGCAGGGCTCGCCGGTCCGCCCGGTGCACCTGGCGGAGATCCTGGCCAGTACCGAGGCCGATGCCCAGCCGGGCGAGGCCACGGCGGGGGGTGCCCGATGAGCCGCAACTTCCTCGGCATGCCGGCGTTCCCGCGGGCCGCGGCGGTCTCCACCCGGGACACCCGGCTGCGGGCCAACCTCACCCACGCCACCCACACCATCCGCGACAAACGGGCCGGTGCGGTGGCCGAGTTGGACGACTGGGCACAGTTGCGGGCCGCGGGCGCCGCGATCAAGGACCGCACGCTCCGCCATCTCGACCACTATCTGGAGCGGTTGGAGGAGTCGGTGACGGCCGCCGGCGGCCGGGTGCACTGGGCGGCGGACGCCGACGAGGCCAACCGGATCGTCACCCGGCTGGTCCGGGAGACCGGTGAGCGCGAGGTCGTCAAGGTCAAGTCGATGGCGACGCAGGAGATCGGGCTCAACGAGGCGCTGGCCGAGGCCGGTATCCGGGCCTACGAGACGGATCTGGCGGAGCTGATCGTGCAGCTCGGCGACGACCTGCCGTCGCACATCCTGGTGCCGGCGATCCACCGCAACCGCGGGGAGATCCGCGACATCTTCCGGCGGGAGATGGGCAGTTGGGGCCGCCCGGCGCCCGAGGGGCTGTCCGACTCCCCTGCCGAACTGGCGGAGGCGGCCCGGCTGCATCTGCGCGAGAAGTTCCTCACCGCCAAGGTGGGGATCTCCGGCGCCAACTTCATGGTCGCCGAGAGCGGCACGCTGGTGGTCGTGGAGTCCGAGGGCAACGGCCGGATGTGCCTGACCCTGCCCAAGACCCTGATCTCCGTCGTCGGCATCGAGAAGTTGGTACCGACCTGGCAGGACCTGGAGGTCTTCCTCCAACTGCTGCCGCGTTCGTCCACCGCGGAGCGGATGAACCCCTACACCACCACCTGGACCGGGACCACGGACGGCGACGGGCCGCGGACCTTCCACCTCGTGCTGCTCGACAACGGGCGGACCGACACCCTGGCGGACACCGTGGGCCGGCAGGCGCTGCGCTGCATCCGCTGCTCGGCCTGCCTGAACGTCTGCCCGGTGTACGAACGGGCCGGCGGCCACGCGTACGGCTCCCCCTACCCGGGGCCGATCGGCGCCATCCTCACTCCCCAACTCCGGGGCATGGCAGGCCCGCTGGAGCAGTCACTGCCGTACGCCTCTTCACTCTGCGGGGCGTGCTACGAGGTGTGCCCGGTGGCCATCGACATCCCCGAGGTGCTGGTGCATCTGCGGGAGCGGGTGGTGGAGGGCGGTCCGGTCACCCGGCGCGGGGCCCGGGTCGTGCTCAAGCCGGCGAAGGGGCATGCCGCGGAGCGGGCCGCGATGCGGGCCGCGGCCTGGGCGTTCGACCACCCGGGGGCGCTGCGCGGCGGGATGCGGCTGGCTGCGCGGACCCGGCGGCTGCATCCCGGGCGACTGCCGGGTCCGGGCCGGGCCTGGTCCGACACCCGCGCGCTGCCGGCGGTGCCCGCAGAGTCGTTCCGCGACTGGTGGCAACGCACCCGGGGCGGGGCCGACGGGTCGAGGCGAGGAGGCGTCAAGTGAGCAGCAGGGACGTGGTGTTGGCGCGGGTGCGACGGGCACTGGCCGATGTGCCGCGGGGCGAGGGACCCTACGACCCGCCGGTCCCCCGCGACTACCACCGGGTGCACGGAGCGCGGACGACCGAGGAGACCGTCGAACTGCTCGCGGAGCATCTGGCGGACTACCGGGCGGTGGTGCACCGCTG
This sequence comes from Streptomyces sp. NPDC057743, assembly GCF_042798755.1. Lineage (NCBI taxonomy): Bacteria > Bacillati > Actinomycetota > Actinomycetes > Kitasatosporales > Streptomycetaceae > Streptomyces > Streptomyces sp. NPDC057743. Next base: position 57,772 of record NZ_JBHVJX010000018.1, on the reverse strand, counting down.
CTCCGCCGACGACCTGCCGGCGCTGATCGGCCGACTGCTGGCGGAGCGCGGGGCGCGAACAGTGGTGGTACCGCCGGGGCTGGACCCGCGGTGGCTGTCCGCCACCGAGGCCGCCCAGGTCCCGGACCGGGCCGCGGACACCGCGCGCGAACTGGACGCCGTGGACAGCGTGGTGACCGGGTGCGCGCTGGCCATCGCCGAGACCGGCACGCTGGTACTGGACGGCGGCCCCGATCAGGGCCGGCGCCGGATCACTCTCGTCCCCGACCACCACATCTGCGTGGTGCGCGTGCCGGACCAGGTGGTCGGCTCGGTCCCGGAAGCGCTGCCACGGCTCTCCCCGGCGCGCCCGCTGACCTGGATCTCCGGCCCGTCCGCCACCAGCGACATCGAACTGGACCGGGTGGAGGGGGTGCATGGGCCGCGGACGCTAGAGGTAATCACTGCGTTTGGCCTGCCCCCCACGTAGTTGGCTTTCCCGCCGTGCGGGTTGCTGTTGTTTGCGCCTGCGGCGCCGGGCCGCTGCGCGGGGCTGTCGGGGTGCGGTGACGGGCCTCCGGGGCGGGTGTGCCAGACTGCTTCGCTTTACGTCTGGCACACCCGCCCCTCCGACCCGTCCCCTCCCGTTGAGTGGGTGGAAAAACAGGTGAGTGGGGGCTAACCATCGTGGTCCCCTGACGGTCACCACTCAGTCCAGAGGCTTGAGTTGACCCACCGGCAGGACATGGCCCCCACCGTTTTTACCCACCCCTCCACGGGAGGGGACGGGCCGGAGGGGCAGGGTGTTCGGACGTAAAGCGAAGCAGTCCGAACACCCTGCCCCGCAGGACCGTCACCGCACCCCGACAGCCCCGCGCAGCGGCTCGGCCCCGCGCAGCGGACAACAACTCGGCCCGCCCCGCGCAGCGGACACCGCCCGCCGCAGGCGCTACGGCGGGGAAGCCAACGACGTGGGCTGAGACTCGCCCCGCGGCACCGCCCCGCGCAGCGGCTCGGCCCCGCGCAGCGGCTCGGCCCCGCGCAGCGGCACGGCGGGGCAGCCGACAACGTGCGGCGCCGACCCCTGGGCGTCACGACGAACCAACGCCGCATAGCGGCCACCCGCGGACAACAGCTCCTCATGGGTGCCGCGTTCGGCGATCCGGCCGCCGTCGAGGACGACGATCTGGTCGGCGTCCCGGACGGTGGACAGGCGGTGCGCGATGGTGAGGGTGGTGCGGCCCTCGGAGAGCGCGTCGACGGCCTTCTGGACGGCGTGTTCGGTGCGGGTGTCCAGCGCGCTGGTGGCCTCGTCGAGGACGAGGACCGGGGGGTCGCGCAGGATGGTGCGGGCGAGGGCCAGGCGCTGCTTCTCGCCGCCGGAGAAGCGGTAGCCGCGCTCGCCGACGACGGTGTCGTAGCCGTTGGGCAGGGCCGCGATGTGGTCGTGGATCTGGGCGATCCGGGCGGCCCGTTCGATCTCCTCGTCGGTGGCGTCGGGCTTGGCGAAGCGGAGGTTCTCGGCGACCGAGGCGTGGAAGAGGTAGGTCTCTTGGGAGACCACGCCGACCGCGTCGGCCAGGGTGTCGAAGCCGAGGTCGCGGACGTCGGTGCCGTCGAGGGTGACCCGGCCGCCGGTGACGTCGTACAGGCGTGGGACGAGGTAGCTCAGGGTGGTCTTGCCGCTGCCGGTCGGGCCGACGACGGCGAGGCTGGTGCCGGCCGGGACGGTCAGGTCGATGCCGTCGAGGGTGGGGGCGGCCTCCGGGTCGTAGCCGAAGGAGACGTTCTCGAAGCGGATCTCGCCGCGCGGGGCGGGCAGTTGGACGGGTTGCGCGGGTTCGGTGAGGGCGACCGGCAGGTCGAGGTACTCGAAGATGCGCTGGAAGAGCGCGAGCGAGGTCTGCATGTCGACGCCGGTGGACAGCAGGGAGACGGTGGGGCGCAGCAGGCCCTGCTGGAGGGTGACGAAGGCGACCAGGGTGCCCAGCGAGAAGGTGGGGCCGCCGAGTTGGAGGACCAGGCCGGCGGCCCAGTAGATGAGCGCGGGCATGGCGGCCATGACGATGCCGATGGTGGCCATCCGCCAGCGGCCGGCCATGCTGGCGCGGATCTCCAGGTCGACCAGGCGCTCGGACTCGGTGGCGAAGTCCTTGGTGAGGGAGTCGGCGCGGCCCATGGTGCGGCCGAGCAGCACCCCGCTGACCGAGAGCGACTCGGTGACCATCGCGGACATCGCGGCCATCTGCTTCTGCCGCTTGGTGGTGATCTTCTTGCGTTCGTTGCCGACCCGGCGGCTGACCCAGACGAAGAGCGGGAGGAGCAGCAGGGAGACGACGGTCAGCCGCCAGTCGAGGGCGATCATGGCGACGACGGTGGCGGTGACCGAGGTCAGGTTGGAGACCAGGGACGTCGCGGTGGAGGTGACGGTGGCCTGCATCCCGCCGATGTCGTTGGCGATCCGGGACTGGACCTCGCCGGTGCGGGTGCGGGTGAAGAACGCCAGCGGCATCCGCTGGAGCTTGGCGTAGACGGCAGTGCGCAGGTCGTGCATGACGCGCTGGCCGACGGTGGTGGAGATCAGGGTCTGGAGGACGCCGAAGACGCTGGTGGTGATGGCGGTGGCGATCATGCCGAGGGAGAGCAGGGTGAGCAGGCCGGTGCGCCGGTCGGGGATGGCGACGTCCAGGACCTCCCGGAGGAGGAAGGGGGAGGCCACCGAGACCAGGGAGGACGCGGCGACGAGCAGGCCGACCAGGGCCAGCCGGCCGCGGTAGGGGTGGAACAGCGCGAGGATCCGGCGGAGTTGGACCGGGGCGTCGGGGTCCTTGGGCGGCGGGGTCCAGTCCGGTGCGGGCGGTTCGGGACGCATGGGCTCCTTCGAGGGGGCGGGAAGCGGAAGGCCGGGCGGAGGGGGACTTTGCCGAGCCTAGCTCATTGTTACCTAGACTCACAATGAATCTTGTCCTGTACCCTGGGGCCATGTCCTCCCCCGAGCCGTCGGTGAGCGGCACCGAAGCCAACGTGGCCGAGCAACTGGTGCGACTGACCCGTCGGATGCACCGCAGCCAGCGGCGCCACATGGCCGACCTGGATCTCGCGTTCACCCCCGCGCAGTCCCGTCTGCTGCGGATCGTCGGCCACTGCCGCGACGCACCGCCACGGATGGCCGACCTCGCCGAGCGGCTGGAGGTGGTGCCCCGCGCGGTGACGACGCTGGTGGACGCGCTGGAGGCGAACGGCACGGTGCGCCGGGTGCCCGATCCGACCAACCGCCGAGTGGTGCGGATCGAGCTGACCGACACCGGCCGGTCCGCGCTGCGGGCGTTGCGCGGCGCCCGTCGGGCCGCCGCGGAGGAGATCCTGGCCCCACTCACCGCCGAACAGCGCGCGGAGCTCGGCGGCCTGCTGTCCACCCTCGTCGACGGTCCGGGCGAACCGCACTGACCGGGCCGCCCGGCCCACCGCACTGACGCACCGTCAACCGGAGGTCACCGTGCCCCTGCTGGAGCCCACCCCCGAGGCCCTGCGGCCCACCGCGACCCGTCCCGCATCCGACCGGGTGCCCGAGCGGCTGGCCGGCGGCACCCCCGAACCGCTGCGCGCCGACCTGGTCGCCCTGCTCGGCGCGGACAAGGTGCGGCACGGGGTCTCGGACCTGGTCCGCTACGCCTCCGACGCCAGCCCCTACCGCTTCGTCCCGCAGGTCGTGGTGGTCGCCGAGACCGCCGACGACATCGCCGCGGTCTTCGGCTACGCCCGCGCGCACGGCCGCCATGTGGTCTTCCGGGCCGCCGGCACCTCCCTCAACGGCCAGGCGCAGGGCGAGGACATCCTCGTCGACGTGCGCCAACACTGGTCCGGCATCGAGGTGCTGGACGACGGCGCCCGGGCCAGGATCCGGCCCGGCACCACCGTCCTGCGGGCCAACGCCACGCTCGCCCGCCACGGCCGGCTGCTCGGCCCCGACCCGGCCAGCGCCATCGCCTGCACGGTGGGCGGCGTGGTCGCCAACAACGCCTCCGGCATGACCGCCGGCACCACCCGCAACTCCTACCGCACGCTGTCCTCGCTGACCGTCGTGCTGCCGTCCGGCACCGTCGTCGACACCGCCCACCCGGACGCCGACGCCCGGCTGGCCCGGGCCGAACCGGTGCTCTGCACCGAGCTGTTGGCCCTCAAGGCGGAGATCGAGGCGGACCCGGAGCTGGTCGCCCGGATCCGCGCCAAGTACGCGCTGAAGAACACCAACGGCTACCGCCTGGACGCCCTTCTCGACGGGCGGACGCCGACGGAGATCCTGCGCGGCCTGATGGTCGGCTCCGAGGGCACCCTCGGCTTCATCGCCGAGACGGTCTTCACGACCCTGCCCCTGGACCGGTGCACCTCCACCGCGCTGCTGTTCTTCCCCACCCTCGCCGCCGCGGCATCCGCCGTCCCGCGCTTCAACGAGGCCGGCGCCCGGGCCGTGGAGCTGATGGACGGCAACACCCTGCGCGCGTCGGTCAGCGTGGCCGGAGTGCCCGCGGACTGGGCCCGGTTGCCCAAGGAGTGCGCGGCGCTGCTGGTGGAGTTCCGGGCGCCGGACGAGGACGGGCAGCGGGCCCAGGAGGAGGCGGCGGCCCGGGTGTTGGCGGGGCTGGAGCTGGTCGCCCCGGTGCCGTCGGTCGACAACGCCTTCACCCGGGACGCGGCCACCATCGCCGGCTACTGGAAGGCCCGCAAGGCGTTCGTCACCGCGGTCGGCGGCTCCCGGCCCTCCGGCACGACGCTGATCACCGAGGACTTCGCGGTGCCGCCGGCCCGGCTTGCCGACGCCTGCACGGCGCTGCTGGAACTCCAGGCCCGGCACGGCTTCGACGCGGCGGTCGCCGGGCACGCCGCCCACGGCAATCTGCACTTCCTGCTCGCCTTCGACGCCGGCGACCCCGACGACGTGGCCCGCTACGCCGCCTTCATGGACGCCTTCTGCCGGCTGACCGTCGAGCGCTTCGACGGCTCGCTCAAGGCCGAGCACGCCACCGGCCGGAACATCGCGCCGTTCCTGGAGCTCGAATGGGGGCCGCGGGCCACCGCGTTGATGTGGCGGATCAAGGAGATCGTGGACCCGCGGGGCATCCTCGCCCCGCGGATCCTGCTCGACCGCGACCCGCGGGCGCATCTGCGCGGGCTGAAGACCATCCCGCGGGTCGAGGCGATCGCCGACCCCTGCATCGAGTGCGGCTTCTGCGAACCGACCTGCCCCAGCGAGGACCTCACCACCACACCCCGCCAACGCATCGTGCTGCGCCGCGAGATGCTGCGCCAGCCGCCCCGCTCCGCGGTCAACGACGCCCTGCTGAGTGCCTACGGCTACGACGCGGTCGACACCTGCGCCGGCGACTCCACCTGCAAACTGGCCTGCCCGGTCGGCATCGACACCGGCGCGCTGATGAAGGACTTCCGGCACCGGCGGCACTCCCCGCGCGAGGAGCGGATCGCCGAGCGGGCCGCGCGGCACTTCGCGACCGTCGAGCGGGCGGCCCGGCTGGCGGTGGCCGCCGCGCACCGGCTCGACGACCGGCTGCTGACCTCGCTGACCGGTGCCGCCCGCAAGGCCGTCCGCCCCGACCTGGTGCCGAAGTGGCTGCCCCAACTCCCCGGCGCCGCGGCCCGCCAGCTGCCCGCGACCCGCCGGCCGGGCGCCACCGCCGTCTACTACCCGGCCTGCGTCAACCGCATCTTCGGCACCCCCGCCGACCACCACGGCCCCTCCCTGCCCGAGGCCGTGGTGGCGCTCGCCCGCCGCGCCGACCGCCCGGTCTGGATCCCCCCGGACGCCACCGGCACCTGCTGCGCCACCATCTGGCACTCCAAGGGCTACGAGCGGGGCAACCGCCTGATGGCCAACCGCATCGTCGAGGCGGCCTGGGGCTGGACGGCCGGCGGCCAACTCCCGCTGGTCGTGGACGCGTCCTCCTGCGCCCTGGGCCTGGCCCGCGAAGTGGCCCCGTATCTCACACCGGCCAACCGCACGTTGCACGCCGAGCTGACCGTCGTCGACTCGATCGTCTGGGCCGCGGAGCTCCTGCCCCGCCTGGAGATCGGGCGCACCCTCGGCTCCGCCGTCCTCCATCCCACCTGCTCCATGCAGCACTTGGGGGACGAGGAGCAGCTACGGCGGATCGCCGAGGCGTGCGCCGACGAGGTGGTGGTTCCGGACGACGCGGGCTGCTGCGCCTTCGCCGGCGACCGCGGCATGCTCCATCCGGAACTCACCGAGTCCGCCACCGCGCGGGAGGCCGCGGAGGTCACCGCCCGCCACTTCGACGCCCATCTCTCGGCCAACCGCATGTGCGAGATCGGCATGGACCACGCCACGGAGGGCCGCGGCTACCACTCGGCCCTCCTGACCCTGGAGTGGGCGACCCGGCCAGATGCCAGCCCGCCCGGCAACAGCCTCAGCCCGTCCGGCAACACCCCCAGCCCGTCCGGCGGTTGAGGACGAGCGAGCGTCAGCGAGCGATATGCAGCGCCACGGCTCCGTGCGCCGGCACCGTGATCACCGCCGAGCCATCCCCGCCGACACTCACCTCGTGCCCGCCACACGCCTTCGGATCCCCCGCGACCACGTCGCAGTACGTGCCGGCCGGCAACGACGTCGCAAACGTCCGCTTCACTTCCCCGTCCCCGCCGTTGAGGGCGACGAACCCCGCCGACCCCCGCCCGAACGCAATCGCATTGCCCCCGTTGTCCCACCAGTTGGTCAGCCCCGCCGACCCCACCGCATTGCGGAACCCCACCATCCCGGTGATCTCCCGTTTGGCGTGCTCGCCGGTCCACGCGTTGCTGCCCGACGGCGGCGGGCCGGCGTCCTTGTCGGTCCAGGTGTAGCCGGAGTAGACGTTGGGCGAGCCGTAGGGCGAGGCGAGCATGAAGACGTTGGCGAGGGTGTAGGCCGCGCCGTCCTTGTAGCTGAGGGTGGAGCCGTTCCGCTCGGTGTCCCAGTTGTCGACGAACGTACGGGCCTTGTCGCTGCCCAGCTTGCCGTCGGCGACGGACTTGAGCTGGGCGAGGTTGCCGCCCTGGAAGGCGCTCTTGAGGTGGGTGCCGTAGCGGAACTCGTCGACGTCGCCGGTGCCGGTGTACTCGTCGGGCTGGACGGCTTCGCCCGCGCCGTAGACGACCTCCTGCACCCAGTAGCCGGGGTCCTTCATCTTGCCCTTGATGGCGGCGAGGTCGGTGGCGGCGATGTGTTTGGCGGCGTCGATCCGGAAGCCGTCCGCGCCCAACGACCGTAGGTCGTCGAGGTACTTGGCGAGGGTGGTGCGGACGTAGTCGCTGCCGGTGTCGAGGTCGGCGAGGCCGACCAGTTCGCAGTTCTGGACGTCGGAGCGGTTGGTGTAGTCGGAGATCGGCTTGCGGCAGGTGTGGAAGTCCCAGTCCTGGTAGGAGCCGGGGTAGTTGTACTTGGTGTACTGGGTGCCGCCGGTGCCGGTCCCGGAGCCGGCGGACATGTGGTTGATGACGGCGTCGGCGATGACCTTGACGCCGGCGCCGTGGCAGGCGTTGACCATCGAGGCGAACGCGGTGCGGTCCCCGAGCCGGCCGGCGATCTTGTAGCTGACCGGCTGGTACGAGGTCCACCACTGGTCGCCCTGGATGTGCTCGGTGGCGGGTGAGACCTCCACGTAGCCGTAGCCGGCCGGGCCCAGTTGGTCGGTGCAGGCCCGGGCGACGTCCGCGTACTTCCACTCGAAGAGGGTGGCGGTGACGGTCCGGTCGCCCGGTGGGGTGGCCTGCGAGGGCCAGGGGGCCAGGACGGCCAGGCCGACCGCGGTCACCATCCCGGTCAGCGCCCCGCCCAGAACGCGGGCCCGGCGTCGGGCGGTTGGGCTTCCGTGTCGCCGTGCGGGACGGCTCCTGCGTCGTTGCATCGTTGCGGCTCCTTCGTCATGGGGCACGGGGACCGCGCCCACGAGAGCAGCCACGCGCCAGGCCGCCATGGGGGGATTTCCGTTCCGGAGCCTGCCTTTTCGTGCGTGGACACGTCAAGATGTTCAGCAAGGCTTTTCAGGCTCTTGCGAAAGGCGCTGACGGTGGCGGGCGGAGCATCGCGCCTCGACCTCGACAGCCGGGCACTCGCCCCTGCGCGGAAAAGTCCAGCTACGCGCACCAGGAGTCCAATGTGCCCTCTTGTGCCCCAGGCCGCCCAACCGCCAAGGTCCTCACCGAGGTTCACGACTGTCCCGCGTACGATCCGCTCCTTTGGAGGACCGATGCACGAGGCACCACCGCAGAACCAGGAGCCCGAGGAGGCCGGCCCCAGCCGCCGCTCGGTGCTGTGGACCGCCGGCGCGGCGGGCGCCGCCGGGCTCGGACTCGCCGCCCTCGGCACCGGCCCGGCGGCCGCGGCCGCCCCCGGCGCGGCCGACACCGCGCAGGCCGCCGCGACCGCCCCGAAGCCGCAGGGCAAGACCATGATCGGGGTGCCGTTCGCACCGCGCAGCACGGTCCGGGTCGGCATCATCGGCCTCGGCAACCGGGGCGGCAGCATGATCGACCTCTTCCTCGCGGTACCGCACGTCCGCGTGGTGGCGCTCTGCGATCCGGTGAAGGAGAAGGTCGCCAAGGCCGTCGCGAAGGTCACCAAGGCCGGCCAACCCGCCCCCGCCGTCTACACCAACGGGGACCTGGACTTCGAAAACCTCTGCCGCCGCACCGACATCGACTTCGTCTACGTGGCGACGCCCTGGGACTGGCACTTCGAGATGGCGAAGACCGCCCTGCGGAACGGCAGGCACGTCGGCACCGAATGCCCGCTGGCGCTGCGCCTGGACCAGCTCTGGGAACTGGTGGACCTGTCGGAGCGCACCCGAAGACACTGCCTCCAGTTGGAGAACTGCTGCTACGGCAGGAACGAGATGCGGGTGCTGCGGATGGCGCACGCCGGCCTCTTCGGCGAACTGCTGCACGGCGCCGGGGCGTACCTCCACGACCTGCGGGGCCTGATGTTCGACCCGAAGTACTACGAGGGGCCCTGGCGCCGGCTGTGGCACACCCGGCTGCGCGGCGACCTCTACCCCACCCACGGCTTCGGTCCGGTCGCCAACTACATGGACGTCAACCGCGGCGACCGGGTGGTGCGGATCGCCAGCTTCGGCACGCCCGCGCTGGGCCTGGCCGCGTACCGCAAGCAGCACATGCCGCCCGGCGACCCGAGTGGGAAGGAGTCGTACGTCGAGAGCGACCGGACGGTCAGCCTGGTGCAGACGGCCAAGGGCCGGGTGATCCGCCTGGAGCACGACGTTTCCACCCCGCACCCGTACAGCCGGATCAACAGCCTCGGCGGTACCAAGGGGGTCTTCGAGGACTACCCCGAGCGGATCTACCTGGAGCCGGACCAGGGCAACGACGAGTGGGGCGACTTCGGCAAGTACGCCGAGTGGGACCACTGGTTGTGGAAGGAGCACGCCAACCCGCCGGGCGGTCACGGCGGGATGGACTACATGCTGGTCTTCCGGCTGACCCAGTGCCTGCGCCTGGGCCTGGTGCCGGACTTCGACGTCTATGACGCGGCGACCTGGTCCGCGCCGGTGCCGCTGAGCGACCGCTCGCTGCGGGCGAAGGGCGTGCCGCAGGAGATCCCGGACTTCACCCGGGGGCTGTGGCACAAGGCGCGGTCCGGGGTGGACTCGCCCAAACCGGCCGAGTAGCGGGGGACTTGGCCCCGGCTCGGCTCCGGGGTCCGGTGGCCGGTGGCAGGCCGCCGGACCCCGGTGGGTCACTGCTCGCCGGGGGTGACGGCGGTGCCGTCCGACTTCTCCTGGCCGGCGGGGGCGGGCGTCGCCGGCGGCCGCCCGGCCGGGGCCGCGCCGGCCAGTACCTGCTTCGCCGTCACCCGGTCCAGCGCGCCCTCCCAACGGGAGACCGCGAAGACCGCGACGCAGTTGCCGAGCAGATTGGTCGCCACCCGCATCGAGTCCATGATCCGGTCGACGCCGAGCAGCAGGGCGACCGCGGCGGCCGGGATGACGCCCAGCGCGGAGGCGGTCGCGGACAGCGCCAGGAAGGCCGACCCTGGCACCCCCGCCATGCCCTTGCTGGTCAGCATCAGCACCAGGACGACGGTGAGTTGCTGGCCGAGCGAGAGGTGCACGCCGATGGCCTGTGCGATGAAGAGCGTCCCGACGGAGAGGTAGATGGAGGCGCCGTCGAGGTTGAAGGAGTAGCCGGTGGGCAGCACCAGGCCCACCGCGTCGTCGCGGCAGCCGGCGGCGCGCAGTTTCTGCATCATCCGGGGCATCACCGTCTCGCTCGATCCGGTGCCCAGCGCCAGCAGCAGCTCCTCGCGGGTGTAGCGGACGAACTTCCACAGGCTCAGCCCGGTCACGGCCTTGAGAGCGAGGCCCAGCAGGACGAGGAAGACCAGCGCGACGCCGTAGCAGACCGCGATCAGCTTGCCGTACGTGGCCATCGCGCCCAGCCCGTATTGGGCGACGAGGTGGGCGGTGGCCCCGAAGACCGCGAGCGGGGCGAGGCGCATGAGGTAGCCGACGATGGTGAAGACCACGTCCTGGGTCTGCTCGATCAGCGGCAGCAACTGGGGCACCCGCTTCTGCCCGAGGTGCAGCAGCGCCGCGCCCACCAGGCAGGCCAGGACCAGGACTTGGAGCAGCGCGTTCTCGGCGAACGCGCCGACCGCGCTGTTGGGCAGCGCCTCCAGGACGAACTGGGCGGCGGAGGGCAGCTTTCCGCCGCCGGTCTGGGCGTTCACCGCGCCCTTGTCGAGCGTGGCGGGGTCGATGTGCATCCCCGCGCCGGGCGCGAGGACATTGCCCGCCAGCAGGCCCACGACCAGGGCGGCGCTGGTCGCGACCTCGAACCAGATCAGGGCCTTGACGCCGATCCGACCGAAGGATCTCAGGTCGCCGGCCTTGGTGATGCCGGCGACCACGACGCAGAAGACAAGCGGGGAGATCACCGCCTTGATGAGGCGGACGAAGCCGTCGCCCAACGGCTGGAGCGAGCCGCCCGCCTGCGGCCAGAGGCGTCCTACCAGGACACCGAGCAGCAGGGCGAGCAGGACCTGGGCGAACAGGCTGGTGCGCAGCAGTCGTCCGGCGCGGCGGACGAGGGTTCCGGTGGCGTGCGGCACGGGCACTCCTCCATGGACGGATTTTGGAGTACGGAAGTGGACTTCCGAAGTCCGTCACTATGGTCGGTCGCCGTTCGCGCCGGAAGAGGGCGGTGTAACTTCCGGGAAAATCTTGGAGCTTGATCCAAGAAGGGGCCGGTGACGGTCGCCTCCACCGTCGGCCCGTCGCGCACCGGCTCACCCCGACAGGTGCGCCTTGTCCCCCATCACCACCACCGGCCGCCGCGCCGGATCGAGCCCCCGCAGCAACGCCGCCATCGCCGGCTCGGCCACGCTGATGCACGCCGAGGTCCCGCTCCCGTGATCCACATGGAGCCAGACCCCGCCGCCCTTGGACTGCCCCTGTGGGCGCGTGGGGTCCAACGGGGAGGCCCCCGCGACCCGGTTGTAGTCGATCGCCACCACGTAGTCGAAGTCGTGACGGGTGTTCTTCGACCAGTACGACGGCGGGGTGAAGGCCGCCGAGTGGGTATACGGCAGCCGGGTCCCCGGATTGCCGCGCACCCCGCCGGCGTCGGTCAGCCGGAACACCCCGACCGGGCTGCGCTGATCGTCCTCGTGGTGATCCACCGTCCACCCGCGCCGACCGTTGTGCGCCGGCCAACTCCCCTTGCGCACCCAGTCGTTGCCCTCCCGGTCGTACAGCACCACGGTCGCGTCCGGAGAGTTCGGGCCCGCCCCGTACACCGCGACGACCTGGCGGCTGCCGGCCGGAATCCGGGAGCGCAGCGCGACGCCGACCTCCGGGAGGTCCTTGTGACGGGTGGTGGCCGAGCCCCCGCGGGCCGGACCGCCGGGCCGCTCCCGGGCCCCGGCCCCCTCGCCCTTGGCGTCCCGCCGCCCCTCGCCCCCGTGGCCGGCACCGCAGCCGGCCAGCAGGACCGCCGTCGCCGCGGCCACCGCCGCCGCCCTCATCGCACCGCCCACCGTCCACATGACGCCCATGGTCCCACCTCACCCTGACGGGTCATCCGCCCCCAACGGGTGGGGACCGTAAGGCCGTTCCAACGGCTTAACCACCTTTCTGGGGAAAAACGGTTTGAAGCCGGACCCCTCGACGCGCCACGCTTCCCTGTGCCGCCGCTCGCGCCGGGGCCCGTCACGGCCGGTCGCGAGGGCCGCTCCGGCCTGCCCGCACGGCACCGCACCAGCCGACGCCCGCACGGCCCACCCCTCGACCACCGCGACAACTCCCCTGGACATCATGCGCATTCGTGACCTACCCCATCCCGACCCCGGCGTCCCCGACGTCCGCAGCGGCGGCAGGTTCCTCGCCTGGCTGTGCCGGCAACAGCGCGGCGGGCTGCTCAAGGCCCTCTTCTGGGGGCTGGTGCACATGGGCTCGCTGGCCGCCTTCCCGCTGCCGGTGGGCCTGGCCGTGCAGGCCGCGGTCGACGGCCACGGCTCCCGACTGGCGCTGGCGGGCGGGGTGTTGGCGCTGCTCGGCACCGCGGTCGCGGTCAGCGACATCATGCTGCACCGCGCCTCCGTGACCAACTGGATCGTCACGGTGGCCCGGATGCAGCAACTGCTCAGCCGCAAGACCGCGGAGCTGGGCGGGGCGATGACCCAACGGGTGGCCGCCGGCGAGATCGTGGCCGTCAGCACCGGCGACCTGGAGCGCATCGGCTGGTTCGTCGAGGCGCTCTCGCGGTTCGCCGCGGCGCTGGTGGCCTCGGTCGGCGTCTGCCTGGCGCTCGTCGCCTACCAGCCCACGCTCGGCCTCGTCGTCGCCCTCGGCACGCCGGTCCTGGCGCTGGCCGTGCTGCCACTGCTGCCGCCGGCCACCCGCCGGGCCGACGACCAGCGCGAGAAGGCCGGGCGGGCCACCGAACTCGCCTCCGACACCGTCGCCGGACTCCGGGTGCTGCGCGGCATCGGCGGCGAGGACCTCTTCCTCGGCCGCTACCGCGACGCCTCCCAGGAGGTCCGCCGGGCCGCCGTCCGCAGCGCCCGCATGTGGTCGCTGATCTCGGCCGTCCAGGTCGCGCTGCCGGGCCTGCTGCTGATCGCGGTGGTCTGGTACGGCGTCCGCCTCGCGCTCGACGGCACCATCGCCATCGGCGAACTCGTCACCGTCTACGGCGCGGTGTCCTTCCTGCTGTACCCGCTGCGCCACTTCGAAGAGCTCACGATGTCCTGGTCGTTCTCCCTCCCCTCGGCGGGACGCACGGCCCGCGTGCTGGCGCTGAGCCGGCCGGCGGCGGGCCGACTGACCGCCGCGGAGCCGCCCTCCGGCGACCTGCACGACCCGGTCAGCGGACTGACCGCCCGGGCCGGGCAGTTGACCGCCGTGGTCTGCGGCGACCCGGACGCGGCCGGCCGACTCGCCGACCGACTCGGCGGACATGCGCTGCACAGCGACCCGGTCCGGAGCCCGGATCTCGACCCTGCCGTCGGAGCCGGCGCCGGAGCGGCCGCGCTCCCCGGTCCGCAGACCGGCGAACCGGCCTCGCCGCGCCACGACGGGGGCGGACCCGACCCGGAGCACCACGCCCCGGGCCACCGCAACGCGGACCACCACGCCCCGGCTCGCCGCGATACGGCCAACTCCGGTGCGGCATCGGACCGTTCGCCCTCCGTCGTCCTCGGCGGCACCCCGCTGGACGATCTCCCCCGCGACACCGCCCGGGCCGCGGTGCTCGTCCAGGACAAGGACCCGGTGCTGCTCTCCGGGACGCTCGGGGAACTCCTCGACGTCCCGGCATCCGGCCGGGTGGCCGCCACCGCGGCGCTCGACGCGGCCCACTGCGGCGATGTGCTGGCCGCGTTGGCCCGGGCGTCCGCCGACGAGCGCGACGACCCGATGCGCAGCCGCCTCACCGAACGCGGCCGGTCGCTCTCCGGCGGCCAGCGACAGCGCCTCGCCCTGGCCCGCTCGCTGGTCGCCGACCCCGAGGTGCTGGTGCTGGACGAGCCGACCAGCGCGGTCGACGCCCACACCGAGGCCCGGGTCGCCGACGGCCTGCGGGATATCAGGACGGGCCGCACGACCGTGGTCCTCACCTCCAGCCCGCTGCTCCTGGACCGCGCCGACCAGGTGGTGTTCGTCCAGGACGGCAAGGTCGCCGGCGAGGCCCCGCACCGCGAACTGCTCGTCACCCACCCCGAATACCGCGCCGTCGTCACCCGCGAACCCGACCCCGACCCCGCCCCCGTCGCGCCGGCGCCCCGCGCCGAACCCACCATCGAGGAGACCGCATGATCGGCCTGGCCCCGCCGGAGCAGGACGCCGGCCCGCCACCGACCGCCACCACCCTGCCGGTCGGCTCGCCGGCGACGGTCCGCGCCTATGTCGGCGAGCTGATCCGCCGGCACCGCGGGCCGTTCACCGTGCTGGTCACCGTGAACGCCGTGGCGGTGATCGCCTCGATGGTCGGGCCCTACCTCCTCGGCGGGCTGGTCGAGGACCTGTCGGCGGGCCGCGGCGGTCAGATCCAACTCGGCCGCACCATCGGCCTGTTCGCCCTCGCGCTGGTCGTCCAGACGGTCTTCGTCCGGATGGTGCGGCTGCGCGGGGCGATGCTCGGCGAGCAGATGCTGGCGGACCTGCGCGAGGACTTCCTGGTCCGCTCGGTGGCGCTGCCGCCGGGCGTCCTGGAGCGCGCCGGCACCGGCGACCTGCTGTCCCGGATCACCACCGACATCGACCGGCTCGCCGAGGCGATGCGGGAGGCCGTGCCGCAACTGTCGATCGGCGTGGTGTGGATCGGCCTGCTGCTCGGCGGGCTCACCGTCACCGCCCCGCCGCTCGCGCTGTCCGTACTGATCGCGCTGCCGGTGCTGTTCGTGGGCTGCCGCTGGTACTTCAAGCGCGCGCCCGCCGCCTACCGCTCCGAGGCCGCCGGCTACGCCGCGGTCTCCGCCGTCCTCACCGAGTCCGTGGACGCCGGCCGCACCATCGAGGCGCACCGGATGGGCGCCCGCCGGATCGCCCTGTCGGAGCGCCGGATCCGCACCTGGACCCAGTGGGAGCGCTACACCCTCTCCCTGCGCTCGGTCCTCTTCCCCGTCATCAACGTCACCCACGTACTGATCCTCGGTGCGGTCGTGGTGCTCGGTGGGGCGTTCGTGCTGCGCGGCTGGCTCACCCCGGGGCAGTTGACGACCGGCGCACTGCTGGCCCAGATGCTGACCGAACCGGTCAACCTCGTGCTGCGCTGGTACGACGAGCTCCAGGTGGCCCAGGTGTCGATCGCCCGGCTCGTCGGCGTCCGGGAGATCGAGCCCGAGGCCGCCGACTCCTCGGCGGCGCCCGACGGCCGGGAGGTGCGCGCCGAGAACGTCACCTTCGGCTACCGCGCCGGCGTCGACGTGCTGCGCGAGGTGTCGCTGCGGGTCCAACCGGGCAGCCGGGTGGCGCTGGTTGGCCCCTCGGGTGCCGGAAAGTCCACCCTGGGCCGGCTGTTGGCCGGCATCTACGGGCCGCGGGCCGGCTCGGTGTCGCTGGGCGGCACCGAGCTGTCCACGATGCCGACCGAGCGCGTCCGGGAGCACGTCGCCCTGGTCAACCAGGAGCACCATGTCTTCGTCGGGACGCTCCGCGACAACCTGCTGCTGGCTCGCACCGACGCGGCCGACGCCGAACTCTGGGCGGCGCTGGGCGCGGTGGACGCGGACGCCTGGGCCGGCGCGCTGCCCGACGGCCTGGACACCGAGGTGGGCTCCGGCAGCACGACACTGACCCCCGCCCAGGCCCAACAGATCGCGCTGGCCCGCCTGGTGCTGGCCGACCCGCACACCCTGGTCCTGGACGAGGCGACCTCGCTGCTGGACCCGCGCGCCGCCCGCCAGTTGGAGCGGTCCCTGGGCAAGGTCCTCGACGGGCGCACGGTCGTCGCCATCGCCCACCGGCTGCACACCGCGCACGACGCCGATGTGATCGCGGTCGTCGAGGACGGCCGGATCAGCGAACTGGGCAGCCACCGCGAACTGGTCGCCGCCGGCGGCGCGTACGCGGCGCTGTGGCGCTCCTGGCACGGCTGAGCCATGGACGACGCGTGGTGGCGCCCCGACGTGCAGCGGTGCGCCACCCGCGCACCGCTCCGCCGTGACGCACCGGACGCGACGGATGCGACAGACGCGGCAGACGCGACGGATCAGACGTAGCCCAAGGCCCCCAACGCCCCCATGCCGCCCAGCAACATGAAGACCGGCATCAGCACCTTGATCTCCACCCAGCTCCCGGCCCGGAACCGCATCGGCTTGGGGGTGCCCAGCGGGTACCACCGCTTCCGGCCTATCGGGATGGGCCACAGGATCGGGCAGCCCGAGACGGTCAGCGCGTCGCCGATGTCGTGCACCAGCGCACCCAACATGATCGGCAGGCCCAGCCAGAGGTACTCCTGCCCTGGCTCGGCGAACAGCCAGTTCGCGCCGTTGCCCGGCTCGTCCATCACCTGCGCCAGGATCCACGCCGTCGTGGCGCCGAGCAGCCACACCAGCACGTCGCTGGAGACCCGCGCCGCCCGCCACAGCAGTCCCTCGATGGCGAGCACCATGTGCACGAAGAGGATGCCGAGCACCGCCCAGCGGCCCCCCTCCGTGGCCAGCAGCGACATGCCACCACCGACCAGCACCGCCCACAGCCAGGTGTGGGTCAGCGTCCGGTGGCCGCCGGAGCGGTTCGCGTCGCCGCGCATCTTGGTCGCCTTGTAGGCGGCGTGCGAGAGGGTGTCGACCACTTCGCACAGCCACCGCGACAGCGGCCCGAAGGCGCGCGAGATGGTGGCCGCCTTGTGGTCGAGGTCCGGAGCGAGCGCGGCCCCGGCACAGATCAGCGCACCACTGACCAAGACCGGCCAGGGCATTGGATGCCCGGCGCCGTAGGCCGCCGCTCCCACCCCCAGCCAGGCCGCGGCTCCCGACAGCGAGTGCGCCGGTCCCATCATGGTTGTTCCCCACCCCTTGTTCTGCGCTTCTGATGCCCGGTCGGCAACTCAGCGTAGCGTCAAACGATCTCCGTCCGAGGAGCGGGTGCGGCGGCCCGCCTGCGCCGACGGCAGGGTCCGACACGGTCCGCACGCGTCCGTGCGCGGGGTGTGCGCCCCCTCGTGCGCGGGGGCGCAGAACGGCCTCCCCCGACCGTCGTTGGTCTCCGGTTGATCTCCATCCGGAGCACCGGTTCCCGCATCCGGGTGCCGGGCAGGCAGTATGGGGGGCGTGACCCTCATCGATCATCTGCCGAACACCGCCGACCCCGACGCCCTCTTCGAAGCCTTTTCGGGCTGGGCCGAACAGCAGGGCATCGCGCTCTACCCTGCCCAGGAGGAGGCGCTGATCGAAGTGGTCTCGGGGGCGAACGTGGTGCTGTCCACCCCCACCGGCTCCGGCAAGAGCCTGGTGGCGGCCGGCGCGCACTTCACCGCCCTCGCCAACGACCAGGTCACCTTCTACACCGCGCCGATCAAGGCGCTGGTCTCGGAGAAGTTCTTCGACCTGTGCAAGCTGTTCGGCACCGAGAACGTCGGGATGCTCACCGGCGACGCCTCCGTCAACTCCGATGCCCCGGTGATCTGCTGCACCGCCGAGGTCCTCGCCTCGATCGCGCTGCGTGACGGCAAGCACGCCGACATCGGCCAGGTCGTGATGGACGAGTTCCACTTCTACGCCGAACCGGACCGCGGCTGGGCCTGGCAGATCCCGCTGCTGGAGCTGCCGCAGGCGCAGTTCGTGCTGATGTCGGCGACGCTCGGCGACATGTCGCGCTTCGAGGAGGACCTGACCCGGCGCACCGGCCGACCCACGTCGGTGGTCCGCTCCGCGACCCGTCCCGTGCCGCTGTCGTACGAGTACCGCACCACGGCGATGACGGAGACGCTGACCGAGCTGCTGGAGACCCGCCAGTCGCCGGTCTACATCGTGCACTTCACCCAGGCCGCCGCCGTCGAGCGGGCGCAGGCGCTGATGAGCATCAACATGTGCACCCGCGCCGAGAAGGACGAGATCGCCAAGCTGATCGGGAACTTCCGCTTCACCACCAAGTTCGGGCGGAACCTCTCCCGTTACGTCCGGCACGGCATCGGCGTGCACCACGCGGGCATGCTGCCGAAGTACCGACGGCTGGTGGAGAAGCTGGCGCAGGCGGGACTGCTGAAGGTGATCTGCGGCACCGACACCCTCGGCGTGGGCGTCAACGTCCCCATCCGCACGGTGCTGTTCACCGCGCTGACCAAGTACGACGGGACGCGGGTGCGGACGCTGCGGGCGCGGGAGTTCCACCAGATCGCGGGCCGCGCCGGGCGGGCCGGCTTCGACACCGCCGGCTTCGTGGTGGCGCAGGCGCCCGAGCACGTGGTGGAGAACGAGAAGGCGCTGGCCAAGGCGGGCGACGATCCGAAGAAGCGCCGCAAGGTGGTCCGCAAGAAGGCGCCGGAGGGCTTCGTCAACTGGAACGAGAACACCTTCGAGAAGCTGATCGCCTCCGATCCGGAGCCGCTGACGTCCCGTTTCCGGGTGACGCACACGATGCTGCTGTCGGTGATCGCCCGGCCGGGCAATGCGTTCGAGGCGATGCGGCGGCTGTTGGAGGACAACCACGAGCCGCGCCGGAACCAGCTGCGCCACATCCGCCGCGCGCTCGCTATCTACCGCTCCCTGGTGGACGGCGGCATCGTCGAACGGCTTCCGGAGCCGGACGCGGAGGGGCGGATCGTCCGCCTCACCGTGGACCTCCAGCAGGACTTCGCGCTCAACCAGCCGCTGTCGACGTTCGCGCTGGCCGCGTTCGACCTGCTCGACCCCGAATCCCCGTCCTACGCCCTGGACATGGTCTCGGTGGTGGAGTCCACGCTGGACGACCCCCGGCAGATCCTGGCCGCCCAGCAGAACAAGGCGCGCGGCGAGGCGGTCGCGCAGATGAAGGCCGACGGCGTCGAGTACGAGGACCGCATGGAGCGCCTCATGGACGTCGAGTACCCCAAGCCGCTGGACGAGCTGCTGTCGCACGCCTACGGCCTCTACCGCAAGAGCCACCCGTGGGTCGGCGACCACCCGCTGTCGCCGAAGTCGGTCATCCGCGACATGTACGAACGCGCCATGACGTTCACGGAGTTCACCTCCTTCTACGAGCTGGCGCGCACCGAGGGCATCGTGCTGCGCTACCTCGCCAGCGCGTACAAGGCGCTGGACCACACCGTGCCGGACGACCTGAAGTCGGAGGACTTCCAGGACATCGTGGCCTGGCTGGGCGAGATGGTCCGGCAGGTCGACTCCAGCCTGCTGGACGAGTGGGAGCAGCTGGCCAACCCGGAGGTGGAGACGGCTGAGGAGGCGGCCGAGCGCGCCGACCAGGTCCGGCCGGTCACCACCAACGCCCGGGCGTTCCGCGTGCTGGTCCGCAACGCGATGTTCCGGCGGGTGGAGCTGGCGGCGCTGGACAAGGTCGAGGAACTCGGCGAGATGGACGGCGAGTCCGGCTGGGACGCCGATGCCTGGGGCGAGGCGATGGACGCCTACTGGGACGAGTACGAGGACCTGGGCACGGGCCCGGACGCCCGCGGCCCCAAGCTCCTGCAGATCGAGGAGGATGCCGAGCACGGGCTGTGGAAGGTGCGGCAGACTTTCGCCGACCCGAACGGTGACCACGACTGGGGTATCTCGGCCGAGGTGGATCTGGCCGCCTCGGACGAGGAGGGGCGCGCCGTCGTGCGGGTCACCGAGGTGGGGCAGTTGTGAGGCGGCGGCCTCGGCCGAGGCCGCCGGGGAAGACGACGGAGGGCCACCGGTGACGACGAATCCGGCAGAGAAACTGGTCGATCTGCTGGACCTCGAACAGATCGAGGTCAACATCTTCCGGGGGCGCAGCCCCCAGGAGAGCCTCCAGCGGGTCTTCGGCGGGCAGGTCGCCGGCCAGGCGCTGGTGGCCGCCGGGCGGACCACGGACGGGGACCGCCCGGTCCACTCGCTGCACGCGTACTTCCTCCGGCCGGGCCGGCCCGGGGTGCCGATCGTGTACCAGGTCGAACGCGTCCGGGACGGGCGGTCGTTCACCACCCGTCGAGTCGTCGCCGTCCAGCAAGGACGCACGATCTTCAATCTCACCGCCTCCTTCCACAAGCCGGAACCCGGCTTCGAACACCAACTACCGATGCACCGGGCGCTGCCCGACCCGGAGGAACTGCCCAACGTCGCGGAAGAGGTCCGCGCGCACCTGGGCGGTCTGCCCGAGGCGCTGGAGCGGATGGCGCGCCGGCAGCCGTTCGACATCCGGTACGTCGACCGGCTGCGCTGGACCCCGGACGAGATCGAGGGCGCGGAGCCCCGCAGCGCGGTCTGGATGCGCGCCGTCGGACCGCTGGGCGACGACCCGTTGGTGCACACCTGCGCCCTGACCTACGCCAGCGATATGACGCTGCTGGACGCGGTCCGCATCCCGGTCGAACCCCTGTGGGGCCCGCGCGGCTTCGACATGGCCTCCCTCGATCACGCGATGTGGTTCCACCGCCCGTTCCGCGCGGACGAGTGGTTCCTCTACGACCAGGAGTCCCCGATCGCCACCGGCGGCCGGGGCCTGGCTCGCGGCCGCATCTACGACCGCGCCGGCCGCCTGCTGGTCTCCGTGGTCCAGGAGGGCCTGTTCCGCAAGCTGGGCGACTGACGGGGCCCGGACGACGGGCGGCGTCGAAGTCCTACGCTCGACTCATGGACTTCACCCTCACCGCCGCGGAGCAGGCCACCGTCCGCCAGGTCGCCGCCCACCTGCGGGCCGGCGCGCCCCCGACCGATGACGACCTGGCCGACGAACTGGGCGACGAGACCCGCCCGCTGCTGCAGTCCCTGCTCGACAAGGGCTGGCTGGTCGTCGGCGAGGACCGCACCGTGACCCTGTCGACCATCGCCCGGGCCGTGCTGTGGGAACCGTCGGACCAGGGGGACGCCGGGCAACCCCACCGGTGAGGGCGGGCGGCGCCTCCTGACTCACCGCCCACGCCCCGGGCAGCCACCTGACAGCCACCGCCTCCCCCTTCGCGGCGGCCGGACCGCGTGCCGCGAGGGGGCCCGCCGGACGCCCGGTGACACCGCGGAGATCCGTGAGCGCGCCCTAAGGGTCTGTCCGATGGGTCAGGGTCGGATAGGCCGCGGCGTCTGGTGCAGGGGGCACCTCCCAGCGGTAGCTGGGGGCGCATCGCAAGGCGCCAAAGCGGCCTGATAGCGGAGCTATTGGGGCGGTTTGGCAACGCCGCGAGGTGCCGTGCCAGGCGTCGCGGCCCCGGCCGTGACCCATCGGACAGACCTTAGCCACGAGCGGTGAGGTTTCTGGCCCCGACCGGCCAAGTGGGGGCGTTCCGCAGGCTCGGCGGCCGGCCGGTGCGCCGAGCGGCAGCCGGGCGGGCCCGGCCCGGGTCCTCTCGGCGGGCGGTTTCCAGGGCGCGGGAGAGATTGACGCGATACCACAGCACCTCGTCGAACTCCTCCGCCACCAGGACCCGTTCGAAGGATTCTCGGGCCGCCGGGGTCGCCGTGATCGCGGCGGCGAGGGTGGGCCGGAGCCGGCGCAGCACGGCGCGCTCCAGCGCGTCCTCGGCCACCGACGCCAGCTCCTCCGGTGGCAGGACGGCGGCGATCACCGCCGCCGACTCCCAGGGATCGGCGGTCCGGCCCATGAGTTGGGCGACCCGGCGGCTGCGCCACTGGCGGGCCCGCCAGTCCTGCCCGCTGGTGAGCATCACCCGCATCGCGAGCGGGGTGTTGCCCCGCAGCAGTTCCGGCTCGCGGTCGGCGAACTCCGCGATCTCCGCGGCGAGATAGAGCCAGACCACGGCACCGAAGCGGTTCACATAGAAGCGGACCGGGGCCACGCAGCCGGCGCGGGTGAGCCGCAGCGCCCGGCCGGGGCCGACGCCCATCAGTGCGGCCGCCTCATTGGTGGTGACCGTACGGAGGCGGGTGCGGAGCGTCTCGGGAAAGCCCGGCTCGATCTGGAGGCGGGCGACCTCCTCCGCCGGCACCCGGCGTCGGCCGGGCGGCCCCCCGCTTCCCGGCCGGCCATCGGACCGGGCCGGGACCGTACGGACCTCCCCGAGCTGGGTGGCGAGCTCGAACTCACCGGTCCGCAACTGGAGTTCCTGGGCGGCGCGCCCCGTCGAGAGCGTCTGCTGCCCGTCGCACATCACTGTCACCGTCATGGTGGTTTCCCCCTGCGACTCGTTCGTCGTTCACTGACGGTTACGACGTTAGCCGCTGGCGGTGACAGCGCGTCAACGCTCGCTTCGGGCCTGTGGATAACTCTCCGGCCGGCGGGCCGCGACGCCCAGGTGCTCCCCCACGCGGTTGACCAACAGCGTCATCTCGTAAGCGATCTGGCCCATGTCGGCGTCGGCGCCGGCCAGCACGCAGAGGCAACTGCCGTCGCCCGCCGCCGTCACGAACAACACCCCGTCGTCGTACTCGATCATCGTCTGCCGCACCCGACCGACGCCGAAGTGCAGCGCGGATCCCTTCGCGAGACTGTGCAGTCCGGAGGCGACCGCGGCGAGGTGCTCGGCGTCCGCCCCCGCCAGCTCCTGGCTCGCGCCGGTCACCAGCCCGTCGTTGGACAGCACCAACGCGTGCCGCACCAACTCGACGCGCTTGGTCAGGTCGTCCAGCAGCCAGTCGAGTCCGCTGCTCAGTGCCATGCCGCTCCCTCCCCGTATCCCCGTCCGCGGTCTGACCGGACGGCAGTTCGCGGCCCGTCGACGGGCCGCCGTGCCAGCCTGTCCCACCTCCGCCGTCTCGGCAAGCGGCCCCACAACGGCGTGCCACGTGCGGCGCTGATCGTGCCGACGGCGAGGATTGCGGCATGGCACACAGGATGACGAAGGATGAGTGGCGGGCGTTCCTTTCCGAGGGCACCCGAACCGGAAAACTCTCGACGGTGCGGGCCGACGGCAGCCCGCACATCGCCCCGGTGTGGTTCCTCATGGACGGCGACGAGCTGGTGTTCAACACCGGTCGGGACACGGTCAAGGGCCGCAATCTGGCCCGCGACGGCAGGGTGGCGCTGTGCGTCGACGACGAGCGGCCGCCGTTCTCGTTCGTCGTCGTGCAGGGGACCGCGGAACTGGGCGAGGAGTTGTCGGACGTGCGGCACTGGGCGACCCGGATCGCGGCGCGCTACGTGGGCGAGGAGCGGGCGGAGGAGTACGGCGCCCGCAACGGCGTCCCGGGCGAACTGGTGGTGCGGGTCCGGATCGACAAGGCGGTGGCGCTCGCCGGGGTCTCGGACTGAGGAACGGCCCTGCTGGCCGGCGCCCGCGCCCGGTGCCGGTCAGCCCGCCGGGCCCCAACTACCGGGCGGAGTGCCGCCGCCCGGCGTACTCGACCAGCCGGACCAGCACCTCCTTGCCCGAGTCGCGGTCCCGCGCGTCGCACAGCACGACGGGCGTCCCGCGGCCCAGGTCCAGGGCGCGGGAGACCTCGTCGGCCCCGTAAGAGCCGGCCCCCGGGAAGCAGTTGACGGCCACCACGAACGGCAGGTCGCGGCGCTCGAAGTAGTCCACGGCCGGGAAGCAGTCCGGCAGCCGCCGGGTGTCGGCCAGTACCACCGCACCCAGCGCCCCCTCGGAGAGGTCGTCCCACAGGAACCAGAAGCGGTCCTGGCCCGGGGTGCCGAAGAGGTACAGGGAGAGTCCCGCCCGTATGGTGATGCGGCCGAAGTCCATCGCCACGGTGGTGCTGGTCTTGCCCACCACTCCCCCGGCGTCGTCCACCACCCGGCCCGCCTCGCTGAGTTGCTCCTCGGTGCGCAGCGGCCGGATCTCGCTCACCGCGCCCACCAGGGTCGTCTTGCCCACCCCGAATCCGCCCGCCACTAAGACCTTCAGGGCCATATCGGGGGCAGGGGGCGGGGGCGTGTCCTCCGGGGGCCCTTGTACGGCGTTCATCGGCCGTCTCCTCCAAGGTGCGAGGTCCCGCGCGGCGCGGGCGTGCGGATCCAGGGCACAGCGCTGGGGCCGGCAGCGGCACCGCGTGCCGTCCGGAACCATGGCGAGGACCGTACCTTCCGCTGATCGGGATGTCCTCGGATTCGGGAAAGCCGGTGCCGGCCCGTTCGGTGCGCTGCTTTCGGCCAACCCCGCCACGGACCGGGGCGGCGTCGGACCTCCGTTGTCGTACGGGCGTTCCCCCCGCCCGCGCCGGCCATGGGGAATCATGTGCGCATGACGCAGCAGCGGGCAGCGCGGTCGCCGGAGCGGCACTCGACGGCCGCCGGGGCCAACACCTCGGCGGCGGCCGTCGAACGCAACGGCATCAACCCGGTGCCGGACGCCGAACGGCACGGCGCGCCCCGGGCGTTGCTCTGGCCCTGGGCCGCCTCCGGGCTCTCCCTGCTCGGCATCGCCTACGGGATCTACGTCATGGGGCTCGGCCTCAATGCCTGGCAGGCGGTGGTCACCGGGACGGTGGGCTATGTGCTGTCGTTCCTCCTGGTGGGCCTGGTGTCGGTGGCCGGGGTGCGAACCGGCGCGCCCACCATGGCCATCGGGCGGACCGTTTTCGGCCGTCGGGGCAACGCGCTGCCCACCGTGTTCAGTTACGTCTCCAACGTCGGCTGGGAGACGGTCCTGGTAGCACTCTCCTCCCTGGGTGGTGCCACCATCCTGGCGCGCGTTGCGCCGGCGGCCTTCGCGCGGGCGGACGGGCGGACGCCGACCACCGGGGCGCAGGCGCTGTGCTTCGCCGTGACCGCCGTGACGGTGGTGGTCGTCGGCGTCTACGGGCACGCGCTGATCATGAAGGTGCAGAGGTACCTGACCGCCGCCATCACCGCGATGACCGCGGCCTACCTGGCGCTGATGGCGGACCGGATCCACCTCTCCGCCCTCGGGGCGGGCCGGCCGGCCCCCCTCGGCACCGCCATCGGGGGCGTGGTCTTCGCAATGACCCTGTTGGGGCTGGGGTGGGTCAACTGCGCCGCGGACTACAGCCGTTACCTGCCGCGGGACAGCAGCGCCCGGGCCGTCGCCGGCTGGACGACGCTGGGTGGGGTGCTGGCCCCGGTGGTGCTGCTGGTCTTCGGGGTGCTGCTGAACGCCGGCGACCCCAAACTGGCCGCCGCGGCCGCCGCCGACCCGGTGGGTGCGCTGGCGGCCACGCTGCCGACCTGGTTTCTGGTGCCCTATCTGCTCACCGCGATCGGGGGGTTCGCCTCCGGGGCGATCATGGACATCTACAGTTCGGGGATGTCGCTGCTGACCCTCGGGGTGCCCGTCCGACGGCACCTCGCGGTGCTGGTGGACGGGGCGTTGATGGCCGTCGGCGGCTGGTACGTGCTGTTCGTCTCGCCCAGTTTCTTCGCCACGTTCCAGGCGTTCCTGTCGGTGGTCGGGGTGGCGATGGCCGCGTGGACGGCGGTCTTCCTCGTGGAGCGGTGGCGCGCCCGCCGCTCCAGTACGGGGCTGGCCGCGGCGCCCGCCGTCAGGTGGCCCGCGCTCCTCTCGCTCACCGTGGCCACCGCCGTCGGGCTCGGCCTGATCACCTCCGCCGACCCCAACATCGCCCGCGCCACCGGCTTTCTGCTCGGCGACGACGCCGCACACGGCACGCTGGGCGCCATGAACCTCGGCGTGGTGGCCGCGCTGCTCGTCGCGGGCGCCCTCTACGCCCTCACCGCCCCTCTGGCCCGTACCGCACCCGAAGGAGACCGATGACCGGCCCGCACAGCAGTCATCCGCACGACGTCCGCGCGTTCTTCGGCGTCCGCGCCGCCGGCTGGGACGCCAAGTTCCCCCACGACGGCCCCGCTTACGCCGCCGGTGTGGCCGAGTTGGGCCTCCGGCCGGGGCAGCGGGTGCTGGACGCCGGCTGCGGCACCGGACGCGCCCTGCCGGCCCTCAGGGCGGCCGTGGGGGCGCATGGGACGGTGCTGGGCGCGGATCTCACCCCGGAGATGCTGGCGGCCGCCGTGCGGGCCGGACGGGACGCCTGCGCGGGCCTGATGCTCGCCGATGTGGCCCGACTCCCGCTGCCGTCCGCGGCGTTGGACGCCGTGTTCGCCGCCGGGCTGATCTCCCACCTGGCCGACTCCGCGGGCGGGCTGTCCGAACTCGCCAGGGTGGTGCGCCCCGGTGGGCGGCTGGCGCTCTTCCACCCCATCGGAAGGGCCGCCCTCGCCGCCCGCAAGGGGCATCCGCTCACCCCCGACGACCTGCGGGCCGAGCCCCGGCTACGGCCCCTCCTGGCCAGCAGTGGATGGGAGCTTCGCCAGTACACCGACGAGGACACCCGCTATCTGGCGCTGGCGGTACGGCGGGGGTGATGCGCCCCTGGCGGACCGCCGCGCCTCAGGCCGCCGGGTCCCCTTGGGCGGGAGCGTCGCCGACGGGGTGAACGGGACAGCCGCCGAGCCCACGGGACTTGGGGAAGGTCCCGAGTTCGGCGACCCGGTAGCCGTTCGGGTAGCCCTTGATCTCGGGGTTCTGGCGGGCGTAGTGGGGCGTGCGGCGCGGCGGCAGCAGTCGCACGGCCTTGGCGCGCAGCTTCAGCGCCGTCTGCACCGCCGTCCGCACCGCGGGCCGGGGGCGCTCGTAGCGGAAGGTGTCCAGCAGCGCGTCGTCCAGGAGGGCCTTACTGGCACCGCGCACCACGGGGGCGAGCGGGCCGTACCAGCCCGCCATCAGGTCCAGGGAGGCGTCGGCCACCCGGCGGGCACCGGGGTCCCACCCGAAGTGCGCCTCCTCGTAGGCGTCCAGGCAGTTCAGGAACTCCTGGTAGGTCTCCGGGATGTCGCTGATCCCCATATGGCGGCCGAGGGTGCGGTAGTACGCGGCGATGGCGCGCTTCTCGTGTTCGCTCAGCCGTCGCCAGCCGTACTGCTCGATCCAGCGGATCGGGACCGCCACGAAGGTGCACAGCACATAGCGCATGTCGTCGTTGCTGATGTCGTAGCTGCGGTGCATCTGGTTGATGCGGCGGATCGCGGTCCGGCCCTCGCCGGCCTCGAAGCCGTGCTCGATGACGGTGTCCAGGAGCAACGCGGTGTCGTCGTAACGTTTTTGCGTGCGGTCCGTGAGCTCCGCGGTCTCGGCGAGCAACCGCCCAATGCTCGGCACCGCGTAGGTGCGGTAGAGCGCCAACTCCAGGGCCCTGGTGATGTCCCAGGGGAACTCGTGGGCGTAGGTGATGCGGTGGATCGTTAAGAAGTCGCGCTCGGGGTCGAGCCGTTGGATCTCCTTGAGCCAGTCGTAGCGCTGCACCGGTCGTCCGTCCCTTCGTCGCCGAACCTCCCACAGTACGGGCTGCGGAGGTCATCCCGCCCCGAAGGGGACCGAGTTGTCGCCGCTCCTACGGGCCGGCGGCCCCGCGTCCCGGTAGCGGTCGCATCGTCGCAGCGTACGAGTGGTGACAAGGTCACTCCCGGCCAATTAGGGTGCGCGGCGAAGTGCGGACCCGATGGAGGGAGATCCGGCGTGACCACGACCGAGAGCGGCGACGGCGATCAGCTGTTCGTGCTGACGGCGGTGCTGCTCACGCCCGCGCAGTTCCCGAGCGTGCTCGGCGACGACTATCCCGAGGTGTGCGCGGGTCTCGGTCTCGAACCGTACGCGGAGGGCTACGGGTTGCTGCTCGGGCAGGACGGCACCGGGGCGCGCTGGACGGTGGCCACCGAGGACGTGTCGCTGGTGGCCTGCGCCATCGCGGCCTGGGACTGCGGCATGGAGTACGACCTGTCGCCCGACGAGGAGAGCATGGTGGCGGCGCTGCCGGGCTGGCCGCTGGCGCTCGCGGTGTCGGCCCCCGGGGTCCCGCAGCCGCACGACCCGGAGCCGCAGGAGGGCGACCGGGCGCCGCTGACGCCGCCGGACGCCGACGACTGGGGGCCCGCCCAACGGCGGCTGGGCGCGGACGAGATAGCGCTCCAGTGGGCTTCCTGGCGCGCCCAGGTCGAGGACGCGGACGTGACCTTCGCCGAGCCCGGCGCGGAGCGGCACCGGGGCGTGCGGCGGGTGCTGGCCGAGGCCCGTGGCTATGTGACCGATCCACCGCCGCCCGGCCGGGTGCGGTCGTCGTTCGCCGCGGGCGGGGCCCGCACGCTGCGGGTCGACGGGCCGGGGTGGAGCATGGTGGCCCGCACCGACGACATCGCGCTCGTCCTGTTGGACGACGAGCCGGGGCAGGTGCACCCGGTGGGCCGGGGGCCCGAACTGCCCGGCCTGTTGGCCTCGTTGGACGGGCTGGCGGCCCGCCCCGTCTGACGGCGGTGCCCCGGGCCGCGCTCATCCGCGGCCCGGTGGGGCCCGTCGGCCAGGGCCTGTCCGATGGGTCCGGCGGCCCTAGCGGCCGAGCTCCTTGCGGCTTGCCCTGCGCAGCCGACGCCGCTGGGAGGGGTCCAGCGTCAGATACGCGGCGGCCGGGATCCCGACCATGACCAAGACGGCCGCCCAGAACGGCAGCAGCCACAGCAGGATCACTCCCACCGCGACGCCGCCGATCGCGACCTTCGCCTGTGTGGACATCCTTCACGCCCTTTCTGCGGCGCGTGCCGCGCTCCGTCGTATTCCATTGAACGCCGGTTCGGCGCCGGAGGTTCCCTCACGGGGCGGTTCGTGCTGTACCCTCGGCCGCTCCCCGCCCAGTAGTCAAATTTGAGGAGTACCGATCCAGTGGGTTCCCTCCCCTCGGTCACGCCCGCGCCGCGCTCCGCGCTCTCCGGCTGCGCGGCGGTCTTCCTGCCGTCGGATCCGCCGCGACTCGGACGGGTCGCCTTCTGGCATCCGGGCGGCGAGGGTGCCCTGGACACCGTCGTACGGGACGCCTCCCGAGAGGCCGGCGGACGGGCTCCCGTACTGGAGGACCTGACGGTCGTGCTGCCCACCGGGGCAACGGGTGGCACCCCGGCCGACGGAGGCAGCGGCGACGGCATCGCCGTGCGTGCCGTGCCGGCCCTGGTGCTCCCGGTCGCCGAGGCGCTCCCCCTCCTCACCCGCATACGGGGCCGCCGCGACGCCCATCCGGCCGCCGCCTTCTGGGGCGCGGCCGCCCTCCTGGCGCTCCACCTCGCGGCCCGCGGCCGGCTGCTGCCCGGCCTGTCCCCCACCGACCACGACGCCTGGCGGGCCGGCCCGCTCGACCCGGACGACATGGCGCGGCTGCGCGAGCTGGCCGACGCGATGCCGCCGCACGCCCATGCCACCCCGCTCCCCGGTTCCACCCCGGTGCGACTGCCGGAACCGGAGCGCCAGGTGCGGGCCTTCCTGGACGCGGTCGCCGACGGGCTGCCCCGTACACCGGCCGCCGAACTCGCCGCCGGCGGACCGGCGTTCGCCGCGTCCGCCCCGCAACACGTCCCCGAGCTGCGGCCCTGGGCGGCGGAGGTGGCCGCCGGGCACGACGCCGGGGTGCGGCTCTCCCTACGGGTGGAGGTGCACGGCGTGGACCTGGGGTGGCCGGGGGTACCGGCGGCGACCGGGGAGCGCGCGGGCGAGTCGGGTACGCCCCGAGAGCAGGTGGCAAGCGGCGCGGCGGGTCCGTCGACAAGAGGGGACGACGGCGAGGCGCCCGGTACGAAGGGGGCGGGCATCGCGTCCTCGGAGGCGACGTTCTCCGCCGTCGTCCAGGTGCACAGCGCCTTTGACCCCACCGTGGTCGCCGACGCCGCCGAGGTGTGGGCGGGCACGGCGGCGACGGGGCGCGAGTTCGGCGCGCGGGCGCGGGCGGAGACGCTGCTGACGCTGCGCCGGGCGGCCGGGGCCTGGGAGCCGCTGGCGCCGCTGCTGAGCGCGGCGGTGCCCGATGCGCTGGAGCTGGCGGACGAGGAAGTCGCCGCGCTGCTGGGGCCGGCCTCCGGCGCGCTGGCCGCGGTCGGCGTCCGAGTCCACTGGCCCGAGGAGCTGACGCGGACGCTGACCACGCGGGCCGTGGTGGGACCGCCGGACGGGCCCGACGCAGGCGCATACGGGGCCGGGCCCGGGCCCGTTGGGATGCCGTCGCTGGTCTCCGCCGACGCGCTGCTGTCGTTCAGTTGGCGGTTCGCCGTCGGCGACCGGGAGATCGACCGGGCGGAGCTGGACCGGCTCGCCGAGGCCCGGCGCCCCTTGGTGCGCCTGCACGGCCGATGGGTCCTGTTGGACCCGGAGGAGGTGCGCGCCGCCCGGGAGCGCCGGGACCGCGCCGTCGCCCCGTTGGACGCGCTGGGGGCCGCGCTCACCGGTTCCGCCCGGGACGACGACGGCCGACGGGTGGAGGTCCAAGCGGCGGGCTGGCTGGCGCAGTTGCGCGACCGGCTGGCCGACCCGGAGCGGGCGCAGGGGCCGTCCATCGGGCAACCGGCCGGCCTCACCGCCACGTTGCGCGACTACCAGGTGCGCGGCCTGGATTGGCTGCACGGCATCACCTCGCTCGGCCTGGGCGGCTGCCTGGCCGACGACATGGGCCTGGGCAAGACCCTCACCCTCATCGCCCTGCATCTGCACCGGCAGACCGACCCGGAGTCGGCGGGCCCCACGCTCGTCGTCTGCCCCACCTCCCTGATGGGCAACTGGCAGCGCGAGATCGAGAGGTTCGCGCCGGGGACACCGGTGCGCCGCTTCCACGCCGGGCGGCGGAGCCTGGCGGACCTCGCCGACGGGGAGTTCGTCCTCACCACCTACGGGACGATGCGCCTGGACGCCGCCAGACTGGCGGAGGCCGGCTGGGGGCTGGTCGTCGCCGACGAGGCGCAGCACGTCAAGAACCCGTTCTCCGCCACCGCCAGGGCGCTGCGCACGCTTCCCGCCGGGGCCAGGGTGGCGCTGACCGGCACGCCGGTGGAGAACAACCTGACGGAGCTGTGGGCGATCCTGGACTGGACGACGCCGGGGCTGCTCGGGCCGCTGGCCCGGTTCCGGCGGCTCTACGCGCAGCCCGTCGAGGGTGGTGCGGCCGGGTCCCACGAGGTGGCCGCGGCGGCGGAGCGGCTGGCCCGCTTGGTGCGGCCGTTCCTGCTGCGCCGGCGCAAGTCCGACCCGGGAATCGCCCCCGAACTGCCGCCCAAGACGGAGACCGACCGGGCGGTGGCGCTCACCCCCGAACAGGCCGGGCTCTACGAGGCGGTGGTGCGCGAGGGGCTCGACGAGATCGCCGGGACGGACGGCTTCACCCGCCGGGGCCTGGTGGTCAAGCTGCTCACCGCGCTCAAGCAGATCTGCAACCACCCCGCGCACTACCTGAAGGAGCCGCCAAACGGGCGCGACACCGGCACCGCGCGCTTCGCCGGCCGCTCCGGCAAGACGGAACTCCTGGACGAGCTGCTGGACACCCTGCTCGCCGAGGACGCCGGCGTCCTGGTCTTCACCCAGTACGTGCAGATGGCGCGGCTGCTGGCCGGGCACCTGGCGGCGCGTGGGGTGGCCGCCCAACTCCTGCACGGCGGAACGCCGGTGGCCCAACGGGAGGCGATGGTGCGGCGCTTCCAGGAGGGGGCGGTGCCGGTGTTCCTGCTGTCCCTGAAGGCGGCGGGGACGGGCCTGAACCTGACCCGGGCGTCGCACGTGGTGCACTTCGACCGCTGGTGGAATCCGGCGGTCGAGGCGCAGGCCACCGACCGGGCGTACCGCATCGGGCAGACCCAGCCGGTGCAGGTCCACCGGATGGTCACGGAGGGCACGGTCGAGGACCGGATCGCCACACTGCTGGCCCGTAAGCAGCGGTTGGCGGACGCGGTCCTGGGTTCCGGTGAGGCGGCGCTGACCGAGCTGTCCGACGCCGAGCTGGCGGACCTGGTCGCCCTGCGCGGCGGCGAGCGATGAACACGAGGGACGAGCGGGAGGACGGGCCGGTGTACGGGGACCCGACGGATGGGGGCACGGTGTACGGGAGCGGAACCGAACGACCGGGTGTGGAGCGGACGTTCGCCGCGCTCCCGGTACCGCGCGGCCGGGGCTTCGCGCAGACCTGGTGGGGGCGGGCGTGGCTCAAGGCGCTGGCGGACACGGCGCTGGATGGGGAGCAGGTGAAGCGGGGGCGACGGCACGCGCGCTCCGGGGCGGTCGGCGCGGTCTCCGTGCGCCCCGGGCGGGTCACCGCCGTCGTCCAGGACCGCGACCACACCCGGTACCGCGCCGACGTGTTGCTCCAACAGTTGTCGGCGGCGGACTGGGACCGGCTGCTGGACGTCGTCGCGGACCGCGCCGGGCACCTCGCGGCGCTGCTGGACCGCGACCTACCGCCCGTATTGGCACAGGACGCGGCGGCCGCCGGCGTGGAACTCCTGCCGGGCATCGGGGACTTGGAGCCGGAGTGCGACTGCGGCGCGTGGGACCACTGTGCGCACACGGCGGCGCTGAGCCACCAGGTGGCGCGGCTGCTGGACGAGGACCCGTTCGTGCTGCTGCTGTTGCGCGGGCGGGACGAGGAGGAGCTGCTGGCCGAGCTCCAGCGGCGCAGCGCGTCCCGGGCCGGCATGGCGGCCGGGGGCGGCCGCACGCAGGCGGGCGTGCCGGCCGGCGCGGCGTACGCGGCGCTGGACGCGCTACCTCCGCTGCCCGCGCCCCCGCCGCCGGTCGCGACCCCCGGCCCGGCGCCGGTGCTCGGGGACTGCACCCCGCCGCCCGAAGTGGCCACAGACGCGCTGGAGTTCCTGATCGGCGACGCCGCGGCGCGCGCCCAGGGGCTGCTGGCCGAGGCGCTCTCCCCCGGGCACCCGAACGACTCGCCCGCGCCGGCCCTGACGCTCGCGCAGGACGCGGTGCGGCAGGCGGCCGCCGGCCCGGGGGCGGCGGTCTCGGCGCGGCTGGCGGACGGTTCGGGGCGCGATCCGCGGGGCCTCGTACTGGCCGTCCGCGCCTGGCAGTTGGGCGGTGCGGCCGGGCTGGCGGCCCTTGAGGAGGAGTGGGTGCCGGCGCCGGAGGTGGCGGCAAGGGCGCGGGACCGGCTGGCGGCCGCCTGGGCCGACGAGGCGTCCCGGCCGCGGCTGCGGGCCGCCGGCAACCGCTGGACGGTCGTGGGCGGCGGCACCCAGCTCCGCTACGGGCGCGACGGCCGTTGGTGGCCGTTCCGCAAGGAGGGCGGTCGGTGGGCGCCCGGGGGTCCGGCGGCGGACGATCCGGCGGCGGCGTTGGCCGGGATCGCACCGGATCTACCCGATGCGAACTCGTAGGGGAATCCCCATGCAGTGCGAGAAACCTCACGTTTAGACAAGCCTTGACACCTGGTGGTCAGTTCGGGTCGCCACCAATGACAGGATGGAACCGAATCCGCACCCTTTTCGTGCGATTCATTCCGCGACGCCGCCCGCTTGCGTCCGCATACGTCCTCGTCCGACCGATCCGACCGTTAGGCCCCGTCCTGCCATGCCGCTCGCCATCCTCCGCCGCCTGCGCGACCGCACGCCGCACAGCCCGCAGCCGACCCTCCCGAACGGGGCGGGCGCGTTGGACCTGTGCGTCAACGATCCCGTCGGACTGCCGATGGCCGGAGTGGAGATCGCCGTCCGGGACGCCGAGGGCCGGGACGTCACGCACGGCCAGACCGACCCCAACGGCCGGCTCACGGTGACCCTGCGGCCCGGCCCCTACCGGGTCGTGATGACCTCCGACGGCTTCCAACCGGCCCGTTTCGAGGTCGCGGTGGTGGCGGGCGAGCGGACCGCGCCCCTCCCGGTCACCCTGGAGCTGGCGCCCGCCCTGCCGCTCCCGGAGGCCGGCCAGTGGCGGCTCGACCCCGACCACAGCGCCATCCGCTTCACCGCCCGGCACATCGGACTGGCCGAGATCCACGGCCGGTTCAACCGCTTCGAGGGCGGGCTGTGGATCGGCGAGCGGATGCAGGACTCCCGGGTCGACGTGACCATCGACGCGGCCAGCATCGACACCGGCGTACGGATGCGCGACGACCACCTGCGGTCGGCGGAGTTCCTGGACGTGGACCGGTACCCCCACCTCCAGTTCGTCAGCGACAAGTTCGTCCACAAGGGGGGCGGCCGGTGGACCGTGCAGGGCGTGCTCTACCTGCACGGCGTCAGCCGCACCATCCAACTGGACACCCGCTACCTGGGCATCGGCACCGGCATCATGGGCGAGACCCGCACCGCCTGCCAGGCCGTCACCGAACTGCACCGCGAGGACTTCACCCTGGACTGGCGCAAGATGCTGGCCAGGGGCATCGCCGCGATCGGCGCTACGATCCGGATCGAGCTGGACATCCAGGCGGTCCGGCCCGAGTAGTTGCCGCGAAGAGAGGTTGTCGCCATGACCGGCCCGTCGCCGAAGCCGTCGCCCCCACTGGCCGAGGCGCTCGCCGCCGGCCCGGTGGTCCTCGACGGTGGCCTGTCCAACCAACTGGAGGCCGACGGGCACGATCTGAGCGACGCCCTGTGGTCGGCCCGGTTGCTCGCCGAGGACCCGGAGGCCGTGGTCCGCGCCCACCTGGCGTACTACCGGGCCGGCGCCCAAGTGGCCATCACCGCCAGCTACCAGGCCACCTTCGAGGGGTTCGCGCGGCGCGGCACCGGGTCCGAGGAGGCCGCCGGGCTGCTGCGCCGGAGCGTCGCACTGGCCCGCGAGGCGGCCGCACGGGCCGCCGCGGCCGGAACCGCCGGCCCGCTGTACGTCGCCGCGTCGGCGGGCCCGTACGGGGCGATGCTGGCGGACGGCTCCGAATACCGCGGCCAATACGGGCTGTCCGTAGACGCGTTGCAGCGCTTCCACCGACCGCGCCTGGAAGTCCTGGCCGCCGCCGGGCCGGACGTCCTGGCCCTGGAGACGGTGCCGGACGCGGACGAGGCGCGGGCGCTGCTGCGAGCGGTCCGCGGCCTCGGCGTCCCGGCCTACCTGTCGTACAGCATCGCCGGGGACCGCACCCGCGCCGGGCAGCCGCTGGCCGAGGCGTTCGCGCCGCTCGCCGACGCGGACGAGGTGATCGCCGTCGGCGTCAACTGCTGTGCGCCGGACGACGCCGATGCGGCGGTGGCGCTCGCGGCCGACCTCACCGGCAAGCCGGTGGTGGTCTATCCGAACAGCGGCGAGCGCTGGGACGCCGCGGCCCGGACCTGGCGCGGCAGCCCGGCGTTCCACGCCGACCGGGTGGCCGGCTGGGTCGCGTCGGGCGCCCGGCTGATCGGCGGCTGCTGCCGGGTCGGCCCGGAGACCATCGCCGAACTGGCGGCCGTACTGGGCCGCTGACCTGCCCCGGGGAAAACGGGGCGCGTACCAGCGGCGCGCCCCGTTAGCCTCCCGCCATGGAGTGGGACGACGCGGCATTGCTCGCGCTGGAAGTGGACACCATCTACGGGCTGGTGCCGGCCACCGCCGACGGCCCGGCGACCGTGACCAACAAGCCGGTCAAGGCCGTCTGGGCCTGGTCACCGCGGGCCCGCCTGCTGGCGCTGGGGCCCGGCGCGTCCGGCCCGTTGCCGCCCGCGGCCACCGCCGGTAACCAGGCGCAGCCCTACGCCCCGGAGGTGGCTCCCCTGGAGCTGGTGCGGCTGGCCCGCGCCCTAGGGGTGGCCGACCCGGACGCCGCCATCGAGGGCGGCCCGTCGTTCGTCTTCCCCCGCCAACTCCCGGCGCCACCCCCGGCGGAGCTGCCGGTGATCGTGTCGGACGCCGAC
Organism: Streptomyces sp. NPDC057743; assembly: GCF_042798755.1. Lineage (NCBI taxonomy): Bacteria > Bacillati > Actinomycetota > Actinomycetes > Kitasatosporales > Streptomycetaceae > Streptomyces > Streptomyces sp. NPDC057743. Next base: position 22,148 of record NZ_JBHVJX010000018.1, on the reverse strand, counting down.
GGCCGCCGGGCCGCAGCGCGCCTGGACCGGCCCGGCAACTGGGAGCCCGACGAGTGGGCGGAGTTGATCTCCGGCGCCGCCGGGGAGTGGGCGATGGCCCTGGACGGCCCCGCGCCGGTGTCCATCTGCCACACCCCGGAGGCCAACGCCACCGCCGCGGAGGCCGGGATCTGGACCCGCGCGGACTTCCGCGGCCGCCGGCTGGCGCCGGCCGTCGTCGCCACCTGGGCCCACCGCATCGCCCGCCACAAGGAGGTGCTCTTCTACAGCACCACCGCCGGCAACCACGCCTCCCGTTCGGTCGCCCGTGCCCTCGGCCTCACCCCACTCGGCTGGCTCTGGACGCTGCGCTGAGCCGCCAGGGGGTGGCGCGGCCCCCTACGGGCGTTACGGAGCCGCAACGGGACGCACCGCAGACAGCGCCCCCGGCCGATGGCAGGATGCAGCGCAACTCGCCGCACCCACGGCCCGGTTGCCCGGCACGGCACTCCTGGAGGACCTGTGACCGCTCGCTCCGCGTTGCCCGTATCAGCCGCCGCGGCGGTAGCCGCCCTCCTGGCGGGCTGCACCAGCACCGCCCCCAACGGGAAGCAGGGCGCCGGCCCCGAACTGGTCCGCCCCGGCACCCTGGTGACCTGTACTCACCTGCCCTACGCCCCGTTCGAGGAGACCCGGAACGGCAAGATCGTCGGCTTCGACGTCGACCTGGTGGACCTCGTCGCCAAGGATCTAGGCGCCACCCAGCGGATCGTCAACACCCCGTTCGAGGGCATCGAAACCGGCCAGGACTTCGCCATCCGCACCTGCGACCTCGCCGCCTCGGGCATGACCATCACCCCCGCCCGCGCCAAGGTCATGGACTTCTCCGACCCGTACTTCGACGCCACCCAGGCACTCCTGGTCAAGCGCGGCACCACCCCGGTCAAGAAGATCGCGGACCTGAGGGGAAAGAAGCTCGGCTACCTCAAGGCCACGACCGGCGCCAGCTACGCCAAGGAGCACGGACCGGGCGTCGAGCTCGTCGAGTTCGAGGACGTCGGGCTGCTGCTGGCCGCGGTACGGTCCGGCCAGGTCAACGCCGCCATCAACGACAACGGCGTGCTCCTGGACTACGCCAAGCACAACCAGGACACCACCGTGGCCACGGAGTTCGACACCGGCGAGCGCTACGGACTCGCCGTCCGCAAGGGCAACGACGCGCTGCGGCGGCGCATCAACGCGGTCCTCGCCAGGGCAAAACGGGACGGGAGCTACGACCGGATCCACCGGAAGTGGTTCGGCTGATGCCCCGGCCGCGCTCCCGGCGCCGCCGGGCCCGACTGGTCCGCGGCGCCCAATACGGCGTACTGGTCGCCGCCGTGGCGGCACTCGCCCTGCTCGCGGACTGGCACCGGCTGGGCACGGCGTTCTTCGACCCCGCCGTCGCCGGCGCGCTCTTCCCCGACGTGCTCACCACCGCGCTGGTCAACACCGTGCGCTACACCCTCCTCGGCTTCGGCTTCGGGCTCGCCCTCGGCATGGTGCTGGCGCTGCTGCGGCTGTCGTCGGTACCGCCGTACCGCTGGCTGGCGGTGGCCTACATCGAGTTCTTCCGCGGCATCCCCGCCCTGTTGGTCTTCCTCGCGCTCGGCTTCGGGGTGCCGCTGGCGTTCCAGGTCGCGCTCGACCAGAGCGCCACGGTGATGCTGTCCCTGGGGCTGGTGGGCGCGGCCTATATCGCCGAAACCCTGCGCGCCGGGATCCAGGCGGTGCCCAAGGGGCAGACGGAGGCGGCCCGTTCACTGGGCATGTCGCAGGGCCGGGCGATGGTCTCGATCGTCCTGCCGCAGGCGTTCCGGATCGTGCTGCCACCACTGACCAACGAGCTGATCCTGCTGACGAAGGACTCCTCCCTGGTCTATCTGCTGGGGCTGTCGCTCAACCAGTTCGAGCTGGCCAACTTCGGGCGGGACGCTCTGAACGAGCACAAGAGCCTCACCCCGGTACTGATCGCCGGGCTGCTCTATCTAGTGATCACCCTTCCGCTCGGCCAGCTGGTCCGGCGGCTGGAATCCCGTACGGCGCGGGCCAGATGAGGAGCGCGGGCGGACCGATGGGGAAACGGGAGGGGGTCCGATGACCGACGGTGGGCACGACCGCGCCATCGATGTGCGCGGGCTGCGCAAGGCGTTCGGCGACCTGGAGGTGCTGCGCGGGATCGACCTCTCGGTGGGCCGCGGCGAGGTGGTGTGCCTCATCGGGCCGTCAGGTTCGGGCAAGTCCACGCTGCTGCGCTGCGTGAACCTGCTGGAGGAGCCGACCGCGGGCCACATCACCGTCGCCGGCACCGAGGTCACCGACCCGGACGTGGACATCGACCGGGTGCGGCGCCGGATCGGCATGGTCTTCCAGTCCTTCAACCTCTTCCCGCACCTGACCGCCCTGGAGAACCTCACCATCGCCCAGCGCAGGGTGCTCCACCGGGACCGCGGCACGGCCGAACGGATCGCCCGCGACCAACTGGCCCGGGTGGGGCTGGCCGACAAGGCGGCCGCCTATCCGGCACGGCTTTCCGGCGGGCAGCAACAACGGGTGGCCATCGCCCGGGCGTTGGCGATGGACCCGGAGCTGATGCTCTTCGACGAGCCGACCTCGGCACTGGACCCGGAACTGGTCGGCGACGTCCTGGCGGTGATGCGGGCACTGGCCCGGGACGGGATGACGATGCTGGTCGTCACGCACGAGATGGGCTTCGCCCGGGAGGTCGCCGACCGGGTCGCCTTCCTGGACGGCGGGCTGATCGTCGAGGAGGGCACCCCGGAAACGGTGGTCGGCGCGCCCCGGCACGAGCGGACCCGGGCGTTCCTCACCCGCGTCCTCAACCCGGCGGCCACCGAGGTGGACGGGGCGGGCGAGGAGGACCCGACGGCCGGCCGGCCCGCCTAACTGGCGCGCCGGCCGCTCCCGGTTGCCGGCTCAACGCAACGGCGCCGTCAGCTTCTTGCTGCCGCTGCGGTTGCCGGTCAGGCTGCACACCACGGACCTGATGCCCACCTTGTAGCCCTCGGCGTTGGGGAACTGCACATAGGTGCCCTCGGCCGTCCCCTTGGGCTGCTTGGACGCCCGTTCGTGGAGTTCGACCGAACACAGCGCGGCCGCCTTGTCCTTGATCTCGCTCTCGGAGGCCAGACCGCGCGGCAGGGTGTAGACGAAGACCACCTCGGCGTCGTGCGGGGCGTGGCAGGAGGCCGGCTCGTTGTTGCCACCGTTGCCGCCCGGCGGGATGTCGTAACAGTCGCCGGCCTTCAGCCGGTAGAAGGGGGCGATACGCCCCGTGGGTGCGGCCGTGGGGCTCTCCGGGGCGCTCGGGGTCGCGGAGTCGGAGGGGGTCGGGGCGGCCTCCGACGGGGTGGCGCTCGCGCCGGTGCCGGGGCCCGGGCCGGCCTGCTTGCCGTTGTCGCCGCCGCTGTTGGCCCAGAGGAAGCCGCCGACGACGAGTGCCAGGACGAGCACGCCGGCGCCGATGATCAGCGCGACGGCGGTGCCGTTTCCGCCCCCCGAAGGCGGTGTGGGCGGCTGCTGCCAGCCCCCGTTGCCCCCGCCCGGACCACCCCCGGCGGGACCGTAGCCACCGGGCGCGCCATACGGGCCGGCGGGTGGCTGCCCGGTCTGCGGCGTCGGCCCGTAACCCCCGGGACCGAAACCACCCGGGCCGTACGCGCCGCCCGTTGGCGGACCGAAACCGCCCCCTCCGCCCTGGGGCGGCTGCGGCGGCTGGTTGGACTGCGGGGGCGGAGGAAAGCTCATGCGGAATTGATCGCTTCTTCGGTGTGGCGTCAGGGACCCGGCGACCGCTCCGGACCGTTCCGACGCGAAATGTCCGCGCTGCGGCCGCCGTTGACGACCAGCGGACCGGTACGGACGGCTCCCGGCCCCGATCGCCCGGGCCGACCCTAACGCGCCTGACGTGCGCACCTCACCGCCCGGAGGGTGCACCGCCGTCCCCGACCTCGCCCTGGAGGACCTGCGCCGCCCCGGGCCCGTACGGCGAACTGGCCCGCCCCCTCACCGACCAGCACGACCCCCTCGACACCGCGCTGAGCAACGAGGTCGCCCCACCCTCCACGGCCTTCGTCACCCACCACCAAGCCGCCGAGCGACAGTTGGCGATGCGACGGCCCAAGTCGCGAGAGCGACGAGGACGCACGGCACACCACGGAAATCCGCTCCCCCGGGAGCGGTTCGGCACCCGGTCCACGCCCTTCGACGGGCCCGGCGCGTGTCGTCCACAGGCGCCGCGGGAGCCGTCGCGCGCGCATTACTATGCGGCAGCGCACGGGGTCCGAAGCGGCCGGGGCCCCGCCGTCAGGGCCTGGGCCACCGGCCGCCGAGGGAGAGTGCTCGATGGGCGCAGAGTCGGTCGGACCGCTGGTCGTCGGGGTGGACAGCTCCACGCAGTCCACCAAGGCGCTGGTGGTGGACGCGTCCACCGGCGAGGTGCTGTCCCGGGGGCAGGCGCCGCACACGGTCGACGGCACGGCGGGCAAGGAGAGCGATCCCCGGCAGTGGTGGCGGGCGTTGGGCGAGGCGCTGGCGCAGTGCGGGCCCGCCGCGCGCCAGGCGTCCGCGGTCTCGATCGCCGGGCAGCAGCACGGCCTGGTGACGCTGGACGCAGCCGGCGAGCCGGTCCGCCCGGCGCTGCTGTGGAACGACGTCCGACCGGCCCGGGAGAGCGAGCAGTTGATCGCCGAGGGCGGCGGGCCGGCGGCCTGGGCGGAGCGGATCGGGAGCGTGCCGGGCCCGGCGTTCACCGTCGCCAAGTGGGCCTGGCTGCGCGCCCACGAGCCGGCGGCGGCCGCCGCCACCGCCGCCGTCCGACTGCCGCACGACTACCTCGTCCAGCGGCTGACCGGCCAGCCGGTCACCGACCGCGGCGACGCCTCCGGCACCGGCTGGTGGTCGTCCGCCACCGGCGCCTACGACCCGGAGGTCCTGGAGCGGGTCGGGCTGACCCCCGCCATGCTCCCGCGGGTCGCGCTCCCCGGAGAGGCGGCCGGCACCGTGCGGACCGACGAACTACCGCTTCCCCACGGAGCGTTGGTGGCCTCCGGCACGGGCGACAACATGGCGGCGGCGCTCGGCCTGGGCCTGCGCCCCGGGCAGCCGGTGCTGAGCCTGGGCACCTCCGGCACGGTCTACGCGGTCAGCACCCGCCGGCCCGCCGACCCCACCGGCACCGTCGCGGGCTTCGCCGACGCCCGCGGCGACTGGCTCCCCCTGGCCTGCACGCTCAACTGCACGCTCGCCGTGGACCGGGTGGCGGCGCTGCTCGGCCTCGGCCGGGAGGCCGTCGAGCCGGGCGGCGACGCCGTGTTGCTGCCCTTCCTGGACGGCGAGCGGACCCCGAACCTGCCGCACGCCTCGGGCCTGCTGCACGGCCTGCGCCACGACACCACCGCCGGCCAGTTGCTCCAAGCCGCCTATGACGGCGCGGTGTTCGCGCTGCTGCGGGCGCTGGACGAGCTCCCGGGAGCGGACGCCGCGCCGGGCGCGCCGCTGCTGCTGATCGGCGGCGGGGCCCGGGGTGACGCCTGGCGGGAGACCGTGCGTCGGCTGTCCGGCCGGCCGGTGGTGGTGCCCGACGCCGACGAACTCGCCGCGCTGGGGGCGGCGGCGCAGGCGGCCGGGCTGTTGCTGGAGGAGGATCCGGCGGCGGTGGCGCGCCGTTGGGGCACGGCGCGCGGCGCGGAATACCCGGCCCTGGAGCGGGACACCGCCACCTGGGGGCGGTTGACCGCCACGCTGAGCAACGGGGCGGCGCTATGGGGTAGTTGACCTCCCGGGCAATCGCCCCGGCACACCGTTCCCGCAACGAAAAAACGCTAAACCCTTTCCAGGGAAAGCGATTTCCATGCCACCCATTCGAGCGATTGTGCCGATAAAAACAGCACCACTATCTTCGAGGCGGCGGCGAGCTGCCGGCGGACATTTCCGACTTTCCCCGGTGTACGGTGCCGCAGCCTCCACGAGATAGGTGACATGGTGACGATTGCCGGCGAAGCGTTGTCCGGAAGCGCCGAAGAGAGCCAGATTTCCAGCCTGACCACCGCGGCCGCGCGGAATCTGGCGACGACCACCAAGACCGCGCCGCAGATGCAGGGCATCACGTCCCGCTGGCTGCTGCGGCTGCTGCCCTGGGTGCAGGTCTCCGGCGGCACGTACCGCGTCAACCGGCGGCTGGCGTACACCGTCGGCGACGGGCGGATCGACTTCGACATCAACGGCACCTCGGTCTCGATCATCCCCGACGAGCTGCGCGAACTCCCCGTGCTCCAGAACTTCACCGACACCCAGGTGCTGGCCGCACTTGGCGAAAGGTTCACTCAACACGAGTACGCGCCGGGCGAGTTGATCGCCCAGGCCGGCACCCCGCACGACCGCCTGGTCCTGATCGCGCACGGCCGCGTCGACCGGATCGGCATCGGCAAGTACGGCGACGAGGCCGTCCTCGAAGCGCTGGCCGGCGGCGACCACCTCGGCGACGCCCCGCTCAACACCGCCGACGGCCCATGGGAGTTCAGCTACCGGGCGGTGACCCGGGTGACGGTGATGGCCCTGGCGCGGCAGGACGCCCAGGAGGTCATCGGCCGCTCCCCGGCCCTGCGCGACCACATCGCGAGCGACCCGCGCGGCGACGCCCGACCGGCCAACGCCAGCGGCGAGTCCGAGGTCGCGCTCGCCTCCGGCCACCACGGCGAGCCCGCCCTGCCCAGCACCTTCGTCGACTACGAGCCGGCCCCGCGGGAGTACGAACTCAGCGTCGCGCAGACCGTCCTGCGCACCCACACCCGCGTCGGCGACCTCTACAGCGACCCGATGAACCAGGTCGAGGAGCAGCTCAAGCTCACCGTGCAGGCGCTGCGCGAGCGCCAGGAGCACGAGATGATCAACAACCCCGACTTCGGGCTGCTCCACAACACCGACCTCAAGCAGCGCATCCACCCCCGCAGCGGCCCGCCCACCCCCGACGACCTGGACGAACTGCTCGCGACGGTATGGAAGGACCCCAGCTTCCTGCTGGCCCACCCCAAGGTGATCGCCGCGATCGGCCGGGAGTGCAGCGCCCGCGGCCTCTTCCCGGACGCGGTCGACTTCATGGGCCACTCGGTGCCGTCCTGGCGCGGCGTGCCGATCTTCCCCTGCAACAAGATCCCGGTAACGAAGGAGGGCACCAGCTCGGTACTGGTGCTGCGCACCGGCGAGGAGAAGCAGGGTGTCGTGGGGCTGCACCGCAGCGGAATTCCCGATGAATACGAACCGAGCCTTTCGGTGCGTTTCATGGGCGTAGACGACAAGGCCATCGCCAACTACCTCGTCAGCGCCTACTATTCGGCGGCCATTCTCGTACCCGACGCGGTGGGACTCCTCCAGGACGTGGAAATCGGGCACTGAGCGGACGAACGGGATAAACAACTGCCGCCCAAAACGGACCGGCAGCACACCCTCCGCGCCCAACTCCCCCTCTCTTTTTCGCGCTTGCCCGGAATTTTCCGCAGCGACGTCTCACGCACCGAACAGAACAGGTGACTTCCCGTCATGACCACATCCGTGGACCCCACGTCCGGCCCGCAGACCGACGGCACCGAGCAGCTCCGGTCCAGCCTGGACCCCACGGCCGCCCGCAACTTGGCGACCACCACCAAGACCCCGCCGCAGATGCAGGGCATCTCCTCGCGCTGGCTGCTGCGCATCCTGCCCTGGGTACAGGTCTCCGGCGGCACCTACCGCGTCAACCGCCGACTGACCCACACCCTCGGCGACGGCGAGGTGGAGTTCATCACCGAGGGCCCCGAAGTCCGGGTGATTCCGCAGGAGTTGCGGGAGCTCGCCCCGCTGCGCGGCCTCACCGACGACGCCACCCTCCAGGAGCTCGCCGGGCGGTTCGTCCAGCGCGACATCGTCCCCGGCGACGTACTCGCCGAGCGGGGCACGACGACCGACCAGATCGTCCTCATCGCGCACGGCAAGTTCGAGCGCATCGGCACCGGCAAGTACGGCGACGAGCGAGTGCTCGGCGTCCTCGCCGGTGGCGGGGCGGCCGGCGAGGCGGCACTGCTCGCGCCGGACGCGGAATGGGAGTTCACCCTGCGCGCCGCCACCCGCGGCACCGTCCTCACCCTCTCCCGCGGCGACTACGAGGAGGTGCTCGGCCGTTCCGCGGCGCTCCGCGAGCACATCGAGAGCGTCCGCACGGCCCTGGTTCCGGCGCAGAACAAGCACGGCGAGGCCGCCATCGAACTGGCCGCCGGCCACAACGGCGAGCCGGAACTCCCGGGCACGTTCGTGGACTACGAGCGGGCGCCGCGGGAGTACTCGCTCAGCGTCGCGCAGACCGTGCTGAAGATCCACTCCCGGGTCGCCGACCTCTACAACGACCCGATGAACCAGCTCGACCAGCAGTTGCGGCTCACGGTGGAGGCGCTGCGCGAGCGCCAGGAGCACGAGCTGGTCAACAACCGCGAGTTCGGCCTGCTGCACAACGCCGACCTCAAGCAGCGCATCCACACCCACAGCGGCCCGCCCACCCCCGACGACCTGGACGAGCTGATCTCCCGGCGCCGCAAGACGCAGTTCCTGCTGGCGCACCCGCGGACCATCGCCGCCATCGGCCGCGAGTGGAACGCCCGCGGCATCTACCCGGCGACGGTGGACTTCGACGGCACGCCGGTGCGCGCCTGGCGCGGCATCCCGCTGCTGCCCTGCAACAAGATCCCGGTCAACCCGGACCAGACCAGCTCGATCCTCGCCATGCGCGTCGGCGAGGAGAACCAGGGCGTCGTCGGCCTCCACCAGACCGGCATCCCCGACGAGTATCGCCCGGGCCTCTCGGTCCGCTTCATGGGCATCAACGACCAGGCCATCATCAAGTACCTGGTCAGCGCCTACCATTCGGCGGCGGTACTGGTGCCGGACGCGCTGGGCATCCTGGAGGACGTCGAGATCGGCCGCTGACCACCGGGCCGGGCACCGTCCCCGAACGTCCGGACTGGAGACGCCACCACACGGGCGCCGCCGCCGTACTGACGGCCCGTAAGGGCCCAGAGGTACGGCGCGGCACCCGGGTACGCGCATGCGACCTCCCCAGGAATCACTGGGCGTTGGGCCGATCAGGGAACGTTGAGCGCTTTTGACCCGCCGTGGGCCTTCTTTGGTCAAGCCATTGACACAACGGCCATTCCCTTGGCAGGGCGCGCGCTGTTGCGCATGATGAACGCACCGGCATGTGCGTGACATGTACGCGACCACCCCCTCGGTCCTTGTCAGGAGTTCACATGGAACCCGACCAGCACTTCCCGGCCCGCCGACGCCTGCTCACCGGCGCCGCCGCACTCGCCGCGGCCGCCGCGCTCACCCCCCTCACCCCGGCCGCCGCGGCACCGCGCAAACGCCCCGCCCAACCCGCCGGTTACCCGCCCGTCCACTGGACCCCGGCCGACCCCGCCAACTACACCGCCGCCGACCGCCCGGCCCAGTACGCCATCGACACCGTCGTCATCCACGTGACCCAGGAGACCTTCCCGGACACCCTGCGGCTCTTCCAGGACCCCGCGCACAAGGCCGCCGCCCACTACGTCGTCCGCTCCTCCGACGGCTTCACCGCCCAGTGCGTCCGCGACGGGGACGTCGCCTGGCACGCCGGCAACTGGAGCTACAACACCCGCAGCATCGGTATCGAGCACGAGGGCTGGATCGACGACCCGAAGTGGTTCACCGAGTCGCTCTACACCCACTCCGCGATGCTCACCGCCGCCATCTGCGAGCGCTACGGCATCCCCAAGGACCGCGAGCACATCATCGGCCACGTCGAGGTCCCCGGCACCGACCACAAAGACCCCGGCCAGTACTGGGACTGGGCCCACTACATGGAGTTGGTCAACGGCATGACCGTCTGGGAAAACCTCCTGGGCACCTGACACCCCGTAGGGCAGTCCGCGGCGACCCCGCCAACGCCCACCCCCACCGGGCCGCCCAACGCACCCCACCCGCCGCACCGTCCACCCCAGGCGGCACCGCGCGACACAACTGCATCACCCGACTCACCCGGCTCACCCGTCACCCCGCTACACCGTTCCGCGGATGTTCGGCACACCGCCATCCGCGGGCCACGGCACGACCGCCACCACCTGGGACAGTTGACACAACGTCAGGGGGCTGATGTGAAACAGCGGTTGAGCAAGGCCCGGACGGTGGCGGCGGTCGCCGTCGCCTGGGGCGTCCTGGTCGGTGGTGCCGCCGCCGGCACGACGCGGGCGAACGCCGCGGACGGCGGCCTCACCCGATCCACCCCGATGCGGCTGGCGCCCGGGGTGACCTACACCGAATTCCGCATGCCGCTGCCGCGCGGCCTCGTCCACGGACACCTGCTGACCGTGGACCTGTCCGCCCCGGCGGTCACGGTGGACCTGCTCCACCCGGCAGCCGTCGCCGCCCGCGCCCGGGTCTCCGAACTGGCCGGGGAGCGGGACGCGGTCGGGGCGGTCAACGGCGACTTCTTCAACATCTCCGAGGTCCAGCACCCCGGGGTCGAGGTCACCGGCTCCTCGGTCGGCCCCGCGGTGTCCTCCGGGCGGGAGCTCAAGGCCGCGGTCCCCAACGGCCAACGCTTCGGCCCCGTCCTCCCGCCCGGCGCCACCACCGAGGACGTGCTCGCCGTCGGCTACGACCACCGCGCGCGCCTGGACCGGCTGGCGCTGCACGGCACCATCCGCACCCCCCACGGCTCCTGGCCACTGCGCGGCCTGAACCAGTACGCGCTCCCGGAGGGCGGCATCGGCGCGTACACCGCCCAATGGGGCCAGGTGTCCCGGGAGCGGGCGGTCTGCGGCACCGACACCAACCGCGCCGCCGGCTGCGACACCGACACCGCCGAGGTGACGATCCGCAACGGCCGCGTGACGGAGACCGCCGAACGCCCCGGCGCCGGCGTGATCGAAGCGGGCTCGGTGGTCCTGCTCGGCCGCGAGGCCGGCGCCCGTCAACTGCGCACGCTCCACGTCGGCCAACGGGTGCGCCTCACCCACCGGCTCGTCTCCCGCCTACCGGGCCGACTCCGCTGCGCCGTCGGCGGCTTCCCGGTCCTCCGCAACGGCCACCCGACGGGCGGCCTGGACACCGCCGCGGTGACCATGCGCACCTCCGCCGGCACCGCCCACCACGGCCGCACCCTGCTCCTGATGGCCCTGGACGGCGAGCAGGGCCTACACCAGACCGGCCTCACCGTGCGCGAACTGGCCGACCTGATGGCCCGCCTCGGCGCCCGCGACGCGCTGGACCTCGACGGCGGAGGCTCCTCGACCTTCGTCACCCGCGACCAGCACGACGAGGAGCAGGTCCGCAACCACCCCACCGACGGCAGGGAACGCCCGGTGGCCAACGCGGTGGGCGTCTTCTCCACCGGCTGAGGCGCCGGGTCCACGCGCCCGCGGCGCCGGCTCCACCGGCCGAGGCGCCGGCCGAGGCGTGAGGCGGGCCGCGGGGTGAGACGGGCCGCGGGCGAACCGCTCAGCGAACACCGGGCAACCGCAGTCGCGCCGAGGGCCCACCGGTGAGCGCCTATCGCCGGGACCGCCACCGGTGCGGGCCTACCGGCCCAACCTGCGGCAGTGCCCGCGCAGGGCCACCGGCTGGCGCGGCTCCGTCATCCTCGCTCGCGCGCTGGGCCACCACGTCGTGCGCGAGGGGCACTGGACCACCGCGGTCGCGTCGGAGGGCGGACGGGGCGGACAGCAGCAGACGCAGCCGGGACGGAGGGCAGACGGGGAGCAGCGGTCCCGGGGACAGAGGCAGCGGAGCGTTGGGCGGGCTCGCGGCGGCGCGGGGCGCATCGCGGACGAGATCGAGATGGGGTGGGCGTCTGGGGGCGAGGCCCACAGCTGAGGGCGAGGCCCACAGCGCTCGTCGGGGGCCGTCGCCGGGGCCTCGATGCCTGGCCGGTGCCGGGCGCCGCTTGCCTCCTCCCGCCGCTTGCCTCTTCCTTGTTTCGGCAACGATTACGGAGAGTGGGACGTTCCCGAGACTTGCTACTTAGGGTGATTATTGGGGGTGAGTCAGGGGAGCACCTAGGGGCGGACGCTGCTGACGACCTCGGCGGCGCCGGCGAGGCCGTGATGGATGTCCGGGGCGAGGCTGCTGCCCGCGAGGTAGAAGCCGAGCAGTCCGCACACGATGGCGTGCGAGATCTTCAGCTTTCCGCTGCGCAGGAAGATCACGATCAGGACCACCAACAAGAGGATGACGGAGACGGAGACGGCCACGGACACAACACCTCCTCGACCAGCGCCCGAATGGGCGGCGAGCGGTGGCCAGTTTGGCGCATTTCGGGGTATGTACGGTTCGCGGCGTGGTGCTCCGAATGGGTGATCACTGCGGGTTACGGGGAGGGGCGGTGACGCCGGGGCGCGGTGGCGGCGTGCATGGCGGAGACTGCGGGTCGGCTCAACTTCCGCGCCGGAGCGCCACGTTCGAGGGGGTTTTCGGCCACCGGTAAAGAAGTGGCATGGATCACCCCACCCCTCGCAACGTGGTGCGGCGATTAACCGTCTTAGCGGCCGACATAGCCGCCGCTCCCGTACCCCCCGACGGAAAGCCCGCCCCATGAGCCTGAGCCACGCCCGGCCGTTTAGGCCGTCCAGGTCGCTGTGTGTCGCCCTCGCGCTGATGCCGGTGCTCGGCGTCGGCACGCTCGCGGCGTGCGATGCGGCCCGGGCCTCGGCGAGCCAGGGACAGCCGGTGCGGGTGGGGCTGGGGTCGGCCGACGGGCAGCCGACGGTGCAGGCCGGCGACCGGTTGCAGGTGAGCGCGCATGGTGGGGTGCTGACCGAGGTCACGGTGACCGATCCGCGTGGGCGGCAGTTGGTCGGCGGGTTCAGTCAGGGCGGGACAGTGTGGACGTCGCGGGCCAAGGCCGCGCCGGACACCAAGTACTCCGTGCTCGCTCGGACCAAGAGTCCGCAGGGCGGGACGAGCGAGGCCAAGGAGTCGTTGACGACCGGGAAGGTGGTCAAGCGGAACCGGCTGACGTTCAGCCCGCGCCCGCACGGCGAGGTGGTCGGCGTCGACGATCCGATCACGCTGACCTTCAGCTTCCCGGTGCGCAATCGCGCGGCGGTGGAGCGGCGACTGGAGGTGACGACGGACAACGGCACCGGGGGCGGGTGGACGTGGGAGACCTCCCGCGGCGGTCGGGACCGGGCCGTCTGGCGTCCGGAGCAGGCGTGGAAGCCGGGCACCAAGGTGGTCCTGCGGGCCGAGCTGAACGGCGTGGACTCCGGTGGAGGCCGGTTCTTCACGAAGGACTATGGGCTGCGGTTCACCGTGGGTCGGAGTCCGGCCGTCCGGGCGGACCTCGATTCTGACGCGTACATCACACCCGGACTCGGACTTACGCCGGCTTTATGGCAAGGTCCAGGTGGGTGACCCCGTGGCGGTCACCCGACCCTCCTCGCGAGGGACAGACAACGTAGGGGGCGGGGCCGGCGGGTCGGCCGGTCGCAGCGGCAGTGGAACTACAGGCGGAGAGCTCGCGCCTCGTGGTGGACTGCCAACCCCTTTCAGAGCCTAATGTGACGGAATGAGCACCGTGCAGGACCAGGATCAACTCACGGGGTGGCGACGCTTCCGGCGCCGCGTCCCCAATGGCTTTGCCATCATCTTCAGCTTGCTGGGGCTCTTCTGTGCCCTGACAGCGCTGATCGGGCCCCTTCGGCGCGCTCTCCACTCAGTGATCTACTGGCTGGACACGCTCACCATCCCGGTGGCGCCGAACTTCGCCTACGCCGCGTTCCTCTTCCTCCTGGCCGCGGCGATGACCGCCCGGAAACGGGTGGCCCTGTGGTTCGTGGCCGCGTACATGGTGTTGAACGTCCTCGCCGACGCGCTGTTCCTGGCCGCCGGGTACTGGGAGTTCGGCTTCTCTCTGGTGCTGTGCGCCGGGGCGCTGGTGCTGTTGGTGGTGTCGCACCGGGAGTTCTACGCGATCACCCGGCGCGGGGCGTTCCTGCGGGCCGCGTTGGTGCTCGTCGGCGGTCTGGTGACCGCGGTGCTGATCGGCTGGGGCCTGGTGTCGCTGGCGCCCGGTTCGCTGGAGCACGGTGGCGGCAACCGCCTTCTGTGGGCGGCCAATCGCGTCTGCGGTGGGCTGGTCGGCGGCCGGATCGTCGAGGGGCACCCGCCGCACTGGATCGGCACCCTGCTCGGTCTGCTGGGCGCGCTGGCGCTGCTCAACGCCGCGGCCGCACTGTTCCGTTCGCAGCGGATGGAAGCCGCGCTGCACGGTGACGAGGAGGACCGGATCCGGGCGCTGCTGTCGAAGTACGGCAGCCAGGACTCGCTCGGCTACTTCGCGACGCGTCGCGACAAGGCCGTGGTCTTCTCCCCCAGCGGCAAGGCCGCGGTCACGTACCGGGTCGAGGCCGGTGTCTGTCTGGCCAGTGGTGACCCGGTGGGCGACCGGGAGGCGTGGGGTCCGGCCATTGATGCGTGGCTGGAGGTCGCTGGTCGGTACGGCTGGCAGCCGGCGGTCATGGGGGCGAGCGAGGACGGCGCGAAGGCGTTCGCGCGCGCCGGGCTGGGTGCGTTGCAGCTCGGTGACGAGGCGATCCTGCACGTGGCGAGCTTCGATCTGGACGGCCGGGACATGCGGGTCACCCGCCAGGCCGTCAACCGCGTCCAGCGGACCGGTGCGACGTTCCGGGTGCGGCGTCACGCGGAGTTGACCGACGCGGAGATGCAGGAGGTCATCCACCGGGCGGATGCCTGGCGGGACACCGAGACCGAGCGTGGCTTCTCGATGGCGCTGGACCGGCTCGGGGACGAGCAGGACGGCGACTGCCTGTTGGCGGAGGCGTTCGACAGCGACGGCAAGATGATCGCGCTGTTGTCGTTCGTGCCGTGGGGCAAGGACGGCATCTCGCTGGACCTGATGCGGCGCGATCGCAGTGCGCCGAACGGCGTGATGGAGTACATGGTCGCGCAGGTGTGTGCGCAGGCCGGGGCGCTGGGAGTGCGCCGGATCTCGCTGAACTTCGCGGTGTTCCGGTCCGCCTTCGAGGAGGGTTCCCGGATCGGTGCCGGGCCGGTGTTGAAGGTCTGGCGGCGGCTGCTGCTGTTCTTCTCCCGTTGGTGGCAGTTGGAGGCGTTGTACCGCTCGAACTCGAAGTACCACCCGGAGTGGTACCCGCGGTTCCTGTGCTACGCGGACGCCGGTGCGTTGGCGCGGATCGGTATGGCCTCGGGTATCGCCGAGGGCTTCGTGGCGGTGCCGAGCCTGGGCAAGTTGTGGGGCAAGGGGCACAAGAAGCGGGTGTTGGCCCCGGCGAGCACGGCGGGTCTGCCGTCGCTCGACGAGCTGGGTCTGGTGGCGGCCGAGCCGGCCACCGAAGAGGAGCGGCGCGCGCAGGAGTTGGCGGCGCTGCCGGAGCAGGTGCGGGTGCGGCACCAGAAGTTGGAGCGGCTGCGGGAGACGGGTGTGGACCCGTATCCGGTGGGCGTGCAGCGGACGCACACGCTGGGTCAGGTGCGCGAGGAGCACCGGGGGCTGGCGGCCGGGGAGCGTACCGGCAAGACCGTGACGGTGGCCGGGCGGGTGTTGCTGGTCCGGGATCACGGCGGGGTGCTGTTCGCGGAGTTGCGGGACTGGTCGGGCGATCTGCAGATCGCGCTGACGCGGGACGCCTCGGGCGAGTTGCTGGATCGCTTCGCCTCGGATGTGGACCTCGGTGACCATGTGGAGGCCGAGGGCGAGGTCGGGGCCAGTGACCGCGGCGAGTTGACGGTGTTCGTCACCGAGTGGCGGCTGACGGCGAAGTGTCTGCGTCCGCTGCCGGACAAGCGGCGGGGGCTGTCCGACCCGGAGGCGCGGGTCCGTCAGCGGTATGTGGACCTGGTGGTCTCGCCGGATGCGCGGGAGACCGTGCGGGCGCGCAGCACCGCGGTGCAGGCGCTGCGGCAGGGGCTGATCGACCGGGGTTACCTGGAGGTCGAGACGCCGATGCTCCAGCAGATCCACGGTGGTGCCAACGCCCGGCCGTTCCACACCCATATCAACGCCTATGACCTGGACCTGTATCTGCGGATCGCGCCGGAGCTGTATCTGAAGCGGCTCTGTGTGGGCGGTATGGAGAAGGTCTTCGAGATGGGGCGGACGTTCCGGAACGAGGGCATCTCGTACAAGCACAACCCCGAGTTCACGATGTTGGAGGCGTACCAGGCGTTCGCCGACTACGACGTGATGCTCAATCTGACCCGGGAGTTGATCCAGGGTGCGGCGGTCGCCGCGTTCGGGAGTGCCACGGCTCGTAAGGCGGACAAGAACGGGCGGCTGGTCGAGCACGACATCTCGGGCGTCTGGCCGGTGAAGACGGTGTACGGCGCGATCTCCGAGGCGCTCGGGGAAGAGGTGACGGCCGATACCGAGCCGGATGTGCTGCGGCGGCTGTGTCTGGGCGCTTCGGTGCCGGTGACCCCGGAGATGGGTCGGGGCGATGTGGTGTTGGAGATGTACGAGCGGTTGGTGGAGGAGAAGACGACGCTGCCGACGTTCTACAAGGACTTCCCCACGGACGTCTCGCCGTTGACGCGTCAGCACCGGGTGGATCCGCGGTTGGCGGAGCGTTGGGACCTGGTGGCGTTCGGCACCGAGTTGGGCACCGCGTACTCGGAGTTGACCGATCCGGTCGAGCAGCGGCGGCGGTTGACCGCGCAGTCGCTGTTGGCGGCCGGCGGTGACCCGGAGGCGATGGAGCTGGACGAGGACTTCCTCCAGGCGCTGGAGTACGCGATGCCGCCGACCGGTGGTCTGGGCATCGGCGTGGACCGGCTGGTGATGTTCCTGACGGGTCTGTCGATCCGGGAGACGCTGCCGTTCCCGTTGGTGCGTAAGCGCTAGCCGCGCGGGGCGCCGACGTCCGGACGGTTCGGTCCGGATGCGCGGGGCTCCGCCCCGGACACCGGTCCTCAAACGCCGGACGGGCTGAATAGCAGCGCCGGGCGGGCTGGACTTTCTTCCAGCCCGTCCGGCGTTTTCGTTTGTGTGCCCTAGGCGTTGGCCTGGTGGTGGAGGGGTTCGCCGCGGAGGTAGCGGCCGACCTCGGCGGCGGCGATGTCGGCGGCCTTGTGGGCGACTTGTTGGCTGCCGCCGGCGATGTGCGGGGTGAGGACGACGCCGGGGGCGGTGCGGAGGCGGGAGTCGGCGGGGACGGGTTCTTCGGGGAAGACGTCGAAGCCGGCGCCGGCGAGTTGGCCGGAGGCGAGGGCGTCGCAGACCGCGTCGTAGTCGAGGAGGGCGCCGCGGGCGCAGTTGACGAGGATCGAGCCGCGGGGCATCGCGGCGATCTGGGCGGGGCCGATCATGCCGGTGGTCTCGGGGGTGACCCGGGCGTGGAGGGAGACGATGCGGGAGCGGGCGAGGAGTGCGTCGAGGGTGACCTGTTCGGCGAGGCCGGCGAGGGCTTCGGGGCGGACGTAGGGGTCGTGGACGAGGACGTGGGCGCCCATGGCGTGCAGGACCTTGGCGACGCGGCTGCCGATGGCGCCGAAGCCGATCAGGCCGATGGTGGTGCCGTCGATCTCGATGCCGCAGTTGTCGTAGTCGTAAGTGTCGCCGCGCCAGATGCCGCGGCGGAGGTCGGTGTGGGTGTCGCCGACGCGGCGGGCGGCGGCCAGCAGCAGGGTGAGGGTGTGTTCGGCGGTGGCGGTGGCGTTGCGGCCGGGGGCGTTGCAGACGGCGACGCCGTGGCGGGTGGCGGCTTCGAGGTTGGCGTTGACGGGGCCGCCGCGGGTGGTGCAGAAGAGCTTGAGGTCGGGGCAGTTGGCGAGGATGCGGGCGGTGAGCGGGCCGTGTTCGGTGACGCAGATCTCGACGCCCTGGAGGGCCTCGATCATTTCGTCCTCGGTGCCGGATGCCTCGATGACCTCGGCGACGGGGCCGAACGGGGTGTGGGGCCAGCCGAATTGGAGTTCGCGTAGCGCGAGGGGGGTGTCCCCGGCCGCCTTGCGGACGGCGGCGCTGAACAGGCCGGGGCGGATGAAGTGGTTGCCGGCGGCGAGGACGGTGGTGGTCATGCGGGGCTCTTCTCCTGCGGTTGATGGGGTTGTTGGGGTGGTGGTGGGGCGTGGGGGCGTGGTGGTGGTCAGGGCAGGGCGGGGGCCGTGGTGTGAGCGGGGGCGTTGAGGCGGAGGAGGGCGGTGTGGTCGTCCTCGATGCGGATCTCGGTGAGGGCGCCGTTGTGGAGTTGGGGGAAGGTGCGGCGGTAGGCGGCGAGCGGGATGCCCAGCAGGTGGCAGAGGAGGAGCCGGAGGAGGGTGGAGTGGGCGACGATCAGGACGCGGCCGTGGGGGTGGTCGCGGGTGATGTCGGCGAGGCAGGCGGCGGCGCGTTCGGCGGCGTGGCGGGGGTGTTCGCCGCCGGGGAGGTGGTGGTCGGCGGGGTCGGTGAGGAAGGCGACCAGGTGGTGGGGGAAGCGGTCGCGCATCTCGTCGCGGGTGAGGCCCTCGCCCTGGCCGAAGTCGAGTTCGTGGAGCCGTTCGTCGACGTGCAGGGGGAGGTCGCAGGCGTCGGCGGCGGGGGTGGCGGTGAGGCGGGCGCGGGAGAGGGGGGAGCTCCAGATGGCGGTGAGGTGGGCGGTGGTGGCCCAGTGGGCGAGGGTGCGGGCCTGTTCGTGGCCGCGGTCGGTGAGCGGGACGTCGGTGCGGCCGGCGTAGCGGTTCTCGGCGTGCCAGGTGGTTTCGCCGTGGCGGACGAGGAGGAAGTCGGTCACCAGGTGGCCTTCCTGAGGGCGTGTTCGGCGACGGCGGGGGCGAGCCAGCCGCGGTGGGTGAGTTCGTCGACGAAGCGGCGGTAGGTGGGCAGGTGGCGGGTGGTGCGGTCGGGGGCGGGACGGATCTCGGGGCCGGGGCGGACCATGGCGGCGGCGGTCTGGGCGAGGGGGGCGCCGGCGGAGGTGGCGGCGAGGACGGCCATGCCGAGGGCGCCTTCGGCGTGTTCGGGGACGTGGACGGTGCGGCCGAGGACTTCGGCGCGCAGGCGGCACCAGTAGGCGTTGCGGGCGCCGCCGCCGGTGAAGGTGAGGGGGCCGTCGGTGGGGGCGCCGAGGTGGTCGAGGTAGTCGAAGCAGAGGCGTTCGAGGCAGGCGACGCCGAGGAGGTAGGCGTGGAACTCGGTGGCGCGGTTGGGGATGTCGCCGAGGAGGAAGGGTTCGGCTTCGGGGGCGTGGAAGGGGAAGCGTTCGCCGCCGGTGGAGACCAGGGGGTAGGCGACGGCGTCGGGGTCGAGGGCGGCGGCCTGGTCGGTGAGGACGTCGAGGTTCTCGCCGTGGAAGTACTGGGAGATGACGCCGGCGCCGCTGCCGGAGGCGCCGCCGGGGAGCCAGGTGTCGTCGGGGCCGCGGTGGCAGTAGACGACGCCGGCGGGGTCGCGGACGAGGTGGTCGCTGCTGCCCTTGAGTACGAGGGTGGTGCCGAGGACGGAGTTCCAGGCGCCGGGGGTGAGGGCGCCGGCGCCGATCTGGGCGGCGCAGCCGTCGGTCATGCCGGCGACGATGGTGGTGCCGGTGGGGATGCCGGTGGCGTGGGCGGCGTCGGGGCAGACGGTGCCGAGGACGGTGCCGGGGCGGACGACGTCGGGTAGCAGGTCGGCGGGGATGCCGAGGGGGTCGGTGACGTCGTGGGGCCAGCGTTCGGCGATGAGGTGGTAGCCGGTCTTGAGGGCGTGGCTGGCGTCGCTGGGGAGTTGACGGCCAGCCAGTTTCCAGGTGACGAGGTCGACTTGGTGCAGGAGGCGGGTGCCGGTGCGCAGGGTGGGGTCGTGTTCCAGGAGCCAGCGGAGCTTGGGCAGGGCCCAGGAGGGCGGCATGGTGCGGTAGCCGAGTTCCTGCCAGACGGCGGCGCCGGTGGTGTTGACGGCGTCGGTCTGGTCGGTGGCGCGGCCGTCGTCGTACATCAGGCCGGGGGTGAGGGGGGTGCCGTGGGGGTCGGTGAGGAGGAGGGTGCCGGAGGTGCCGTCGATCGCCAGGCCCCGGATGCGGCGGGTGTCGAGGCCGGTGAGGGCCTCGCGGCAGGCGTCGGCGAGGGCGGTCCACCACTGTTCGGGGTCCTGTTCGTGGCGGTTGCCGGTGCGCTTGCTGGTGAGCGGGCGGGCGGCGGAGGCCAGGAGGGTTCCGGTGCCGTCGACGGCGAGGCAGCGGGCGCTCTGGGTGCCGAGGTCGAGGCCGAGCCAGAGGTCGTCGGGGGCGGGGCCTGGGCCGGTGGGGCCGGGGGCGTGCGGGTCAGACACGGATGCCTCCTGGGGTGGGGGTCTCGGCGGGGTGGTGGGGGCGGTCGGAGTGGTGGGCGGCGGGGCGCGGGCGGCGGGTGGCGGCGCCCTGCCAGCCGGCGGTGCGGGCCAGGCCGCGCCAGGCGAGGAAGTCGTCGTGCAGGGCGGCGTAGAAGGCGGCGCGGTCGGGGTCGGGTTGCCAGGTGCGCTGTATGCGGACGTAGGTGTCGGCGGCGCGGTGCATGCTGCTGGTGGCGCCGGTGCGGACCAGGCCGGTGAGGAAGGCCCCCTTGGCGCCGATCTCGGTGTCGCCGGAGCGGGCGGTGGGCACGCCGGTGGCGTCGGCGATGAGGGCGCACCAGGCGTCGCTGTTGGCGCCGCCGCCGCACAGTCGTAGTTCGGTGACGTCGGTGCGGGCGGCGGTCAGGCAGTCGCGCAGGACGAGGGAGAGTCCGTCGAAGACGGCGCGGGCGAGGTCGGCGGGGGTGTGTTCGAGGGTCAGGCCCCAGAAGGAGCCGCGGGCGCCGGGGTCGAGGAAGGGGGCGCGTTCGCCGGCGGGTGAGAGGTAGGGCAGGAACATCAGGCCGTGGGCGCCGGGTTCGGACTCGAAGGCGAGCCGGGCGAGTTCGGGCGGGCCGGGGAGGTGGAGGAGGCGGGCGGCCCAGCCGAGGACCTCGGCGCCGTTGAGGGTGGGGAAGGCGCGCAGGACGCGTTCGCGGCCGCGGTAGGCGATGTGGACGCCGGAGGGTTCGCCGGTGGTGTCGATGCCGGTGCGGACGATTTCGGTGCACAGGGTGGTGCCGAGGATGCTGCATGCCTGGCCGGGGTTGACGACGCCGACGCCGCGGGCGGTGGCGGCGATGTCGTAGGGGGCCATGACGACGGGGAGGCCGGCGGGCAGGCCGAGTTGGGCGGCGGCGTCGGTGGTGAGTTCGGCGATGCGCTGGTCCTCGGCGAGGACGGTGGGCAGCAGTCGGGCGTGTGCGGTGAGGCCGAAGAGGTCCAGGATGGCGGGGTCGTACTGGCCGGTGGTGTGGTCGAGGAAGGGCGCGGAGGCGTCGGATTCGTCGGTGGCGCGGGTGCCGGTGAGGCGGAGGAAGAGCCAGCCGGCGGCGGTGAGGGAGGTGGCGGAGCGGGCGAGCCGGTCGGGGTCGTGGGCGGCGAGCCAGGCGAAGAGGGCGTTGGGCATGCCGGCGCAGGTGAGCGAGCCGTTGCGGCGGAAGGCGGCTTCGAGGAGGCCGTCGCGCTGCCAGGTGGTGAGCAGTTCGCCGGCGCGGCCGTCGGACCAGAGGATGGCGGGGCCGGTGGGGCGGCCGTGGTCGTCGACCAGCCAGGCGCCGTCGCCCTGGGCGGTGAACGAGACCAGCCAGACGGGGTCGTTGAGGTCGGTGAGGACCTCGTGGACGGTGCGGAGGACGGCCTGCCAGACGGCGTCCATGTCCTGTTCGGCCCAGCCGGGGTGGGGGCGGGTGACGTGGGTGGCGACGCGGGAGACGGCGATCTCGTTGCCCTGGTCGTCGAAGACGACGGACTTGATGACGGTGGTGCCGGCGTCGATGGTGAGTACGGACATCATTTGCCTCCCACGTTGTTGGCTTTCCCGCCGTGCGGGGTGCTGTTGTTTGCGCCTGGCGGCGCGGGCTTGTTGTCCGCTGCGCGGGGCTTTTGGGTGCGGTGACGGTCCTGCGGGGTGGGGGTGCCAGACTGCTTCGCTTTACGTCTGGCACCCCCACCCCTCCGGCCCGTCCCCTCCCGTGGGGGGTGGGTGAAAACGGTGATTGCCACGTCCGCCCGGTGGGCCAACTCGGGCAGTTGCGCCGAGTGGTGACGGTCACGGATGAGTGTGCCCGTCAGGGGGGCG